>NZ_JBHRYU010000023.1:0-86154 GCF_042649185.1 Cohnella sp. GCM10012308 | reverse complement strand
CGTCGCCGACTACGTCACCAACAGCGTCGCCGACTACGTCACCAACAGCGTCGCCGACTACGTCACCAACAGCGTCGCCGACTACGTCACCAACAGCGTCGCCGACTACGTCACCAACAGCGTCGCCAACGACATCACCAACCACATCTCCAACCACATCACCAACTACGTCACCAACTACGTCACCAACAACGTCGCCAACGACAGAACCGACGGCGGCACCGGTCACCGTGCCAGGCGCGCCTACGATCGTAGCCGCCGTCGGCGGAGACCGCCAGGCCATCGTTCACTTTACGCCGCCGACCGACGACGGCGGCAGTGCGATCACGGGCTACAAGGTCGCATCTACCGACGGCTCGTTCACGGCGACGGGGGACAGCAGCCCGATCGCGGTGACCGGCCTGACCAACGGCACGCCATACGCCTTTGTCGTCCAAGCGATCAACGCAGCGGGAACCTCGGCGGCTTCGCAGGCTTCGAGCGTCGTCGTTCCGCGGGTGCCTGACGTACAGGTCACGCCGACGATCGGCGCCGTCACTTCGTCCGGATTTACCATCCGACTGAATCCGGCGATCCAGAATCTGGATGCGCTAAGCTTCGTTCTGAAGGACTCAAGCGCAGCCAACGTTCCCGTGGATATGGTTACGGCGGATACGGACGGGACGTACCGGGTGTGGGCGCAGCTCGGCGAAGGCCAGACTTATAAGGTGACGTTGGCGGAGGAAGGGTACGCCTTCGCCGCGGATGCTGCCGTTACCGTCCCCGCGACGGACAAGTCCGAGATTCCGGCGAGCGTGACTTGGGTTGCCCATTACGGGTTCCTCCTGACCTTCGGGAGCCAGGTCGATCACCTTTTCGCGAGAGAGATCGTGCTCAAAGACGGACAAGGCAACCGTGTCGTCATCCCGTCGGTCACCGAGAAGGTTGCGGGCTCCAGTTACCTCGTAAGCGTGCCGCTGTCCGGGCAGCAGCGCTATTCGTTCCAGATCGCCTGGGCCGATAACAAGGTCGCAGCCGGCGGCTTCGACATGACGCATACGATCGCGGTCGCAGCGACGGTCAAGTCCGTTCAGAACACCGGGTTCACGGTGAAGCTGAACGTCGCGCTGCCGGGTCTGACCGCCGGCGACTTCGCGCTTGCGGACGATCAGGGCGCAGCGATTACCCTCACATCGGCCACGACGGCCGATCAGGGCGCGAGCTACCAGATCGAGGCATCGCTGAGCAGCAGCCGTATATATACGCTTGGCATGACGAGCGCCGGGTACGATTTCGGCACGATTCCGACCTTCCGAATCGCGAACGTCACCATTTCGCCGTGGGGGCAGGACGATGTGTTCGCGGGCTTCAACCCAAGCGTCGGCTCGGCCTTGACGCATAGCAACTTCAGCGTGACGGACGCCGCAGGCAACCTTGTGACGTTCACGGTCAGCTGGTACGCGCCTCAGCAGTTTTATCTGCTTCACTTCGCGAGGGAGGCCGCGCAGAGCTATTATGTGCGCATCCTGATCCCGGGCTACGACTTCGGCGATCCCAAGATCATTCGTCCTACTTCCTTTAATTACATTGAAGCAGCATCCTCCTCGGGCTTCAGACTGACGCTGAACCCCGCGATGAATTATGCATCGTCCGACTTCGTGCTGAAAAACAGCGCCGATCAGACTGTACCCATCGGATCCGTGACGAAGAACGGGAACGGCGCTTCGTATGACTTTACGGCAAGTCTCAGCCCTGGCGCATACACGCTGTCCCTGCAATCGAACCCGAGTACGGAGTTGCCGCTCGTATGGATTCCGCTCGAGACGCGGCTGACGGCAACTGCAGCGTCCAACAACGTCTTTACGGTTCGGCTCGGCATCGCCGTCGACGGCATCGAGACAAATGGATTCAGGCTGAAAGATGCCAATAACAACTATTATTATCCCGAATCGGTCTCGACGGAAGACCATGGTCAGTCCTACCGGGTTGTGATGGGCGGCGCAGGCTTGGCTGCAGGCGGGTACACGCTGACGCTTAGCGGATCGCTTCCCTCGGGAACGCCTTATCAGTCGGACGCGCAGGCGACGCTCGTCGTGCCGGAGACAGCCGATGTGACGGGCGCCGTCATTACGGACGTATCGACGGGCGGTTTCACCGTCACGTTTAACCATCCGGTGCCAGGATTGCAACCGTCCGACCTCAGCCTTGCGGATTCGACCGGAGCGGCTGTCCCGAACTTCGCGCTGGCGACGGAGGACGGGGGCCTGAGCTACCTCGTGACGGCGACGCTGATTCGCGACAAGACCTATAAAGCCGTTTTCGCAAAAAGCTTCTTCGCATTTGATGCGTCCAATTCGTTCTACGTGAACAAAAGCGCGTCCGTCCGCGTCGGCAATGTCACGCCGAACGGATTCACGCTGTATTTAACGCCGGCTTTGCCGGATCTGAGTGCCGCCAGGGTCGTCATTACGGACGCGCAGCATCAGGAGCTGTACGAAGCGCTGACGACATCCGACGGCGGCGCGAGCTACCGGGCCGACTTCGGCAACCTGAACCTGCTGGGCTGGGGCAAGACGTATGACGTCGCGGTGAACCAGCCGGGCTATACGACCGCGTCCATCCGGATTACGACGCCGGTCATCGTATCCGTGGCGAGCAAGTCGGCCGCGCAGCTCACGCTGAATTTTAACGTGGCGGTTCCCGGTCTGACCAAGGCCAACTTCAAGCTCGTAGACGATGCGGGAGCGGTCGTGCCGATCAGCGCGGCAGAGACCGCCGATGACGGCCTGAGCTATACCGTCAAGGCATCCATGCCGGAGGGCAAGCTGTACTGGGTCACCTATTTGCCGAACGAGGACTATCAGCTCTACGATCCGCTGCGCATTACCGTCGTGAAGAACGTGGGCGCCACGGTGTCGAGTCCTTCCCTCTACGGCTTCACGCTGACGTTCAGCGAGCCGGTGCCGGGGCTCCGGGCGATGGACTTTACCTTGAAAAACAGTCAAGGGGTGCGTCTGCCGACCGGTCAATATACGATCTCGACGGCCGATCAAGGCAAGACGTACCGGATCGCCTATCAGCTGGCCTTCGCGGATACGTATACGGTGACGCTGTCGAGCGACGAATACGGCACCTATCAGGACAAGTACGCGCTGGCTTCGCCGGTCAGCTTCGACATCCCGAAGCCGGGCGTCGTTCAGCTCCTTTCCAAGAACAATACGTCCATTCTGCTCAGCATCGACCATGAGCTGGAGCTGACGGCAGCGAACTTCATCCTGAAGGACGGCGACGGAGAACTTGTGTCGTTTACGGTCAACCAGGTATCCGCCGGCATATTCACGCTGAACGCAGACCTGTCGCAGCCGGTGGCGTACACGCTTCAAATCGTGTATCCGGGGTACGATTTCGGGCCCGCCATCACGATTTCGGACGCTATTCTTGTCGAGACCCTTTTGACGAATCAGTCGCAGAAAGGCTTCACGCTGAACTTTTCGCCGGCGATTCCGGGGCTCGCGGCGGCGGATATCGCGATCGAAGACGCAGACGGTCATCTTGTCGGCGCGACGGCCGCGTCCACGGCGGACTTCGGCAAGAGCTACCGGATCCTGGCGCCGCTGACCGGCGGGACGACCTATACGGTGACCGTGACCAAGGCGAATTACAATCCGGAAAAGGCCGGATTCACGCTTATCGCCAACGGCGCATCGATCGACAATCTAAGCCTTCAGGGCTTCCGATTGAACCTGCTGAAGAAGCACGTTTTCGGCCATGTCGAAGTTCGGGTATTGGACGCTTCGGGCGAGCGGCAGACGATCCGGAGCCTGTATTCGACGGACCAGGGCTTCAGCTACGAGGTAGGCATCGCGCTGACGCCTAACGAGACGTATACCGTTCAAGTGGAAAACGTGGATATCAACAACGCGACCCCGGGCAACGACTACGGCGCAGATCTGGCGATCCAAGTCGTGCATGTCGACGCCAGCTACGGCGGCGTGGTGCCGGGCAGCAACGGCAGCAAGGTGAAGGTCGCGTTCGATCCGGCCATGCCGGGCCTTGACGAGCGCAGCTTCCATCTCGTCGCTGGCCCCAAGGAGCTCCCGATCCTGGATGCCGTAACCGAGGACGGCGGCCAGACCTACGAGTTGACGGCGCTGTTCGCGCAGGGCAACGTTTACAGCTTGTCGATCGTTAAGGACGGCTACGACTTCGGGGCGACGCTGACAGCCGAAGTGCCGGTCGGCGTCATCCAGAGCCTCTCGAACGTCGCGGCGAAGGAGATCCGGATCGCGTTCGGCCCAGCCGTCGCGGATCTGACAGCCGACAGCTTCACGATCAAGGACGATCTGGGCAACGATTGGACGGCCGATTCCGCGCTCACTTCGGACGGAGGCGCTACGTATGCCATATCGGCGGACTTTGCCGGCGGGCGAACGTATGCCTTGACGGCGGGCAAGCCGGGCTATGATTTCGGCACCCCGGTCTCGGCCTTTATCCCAAGCCAGATTGCGACGACGATCTCGGACGCAGGCACGAACGGCTTGACCGTATCCTTCAGTCCGGCCGTAGCGGGATTGACCGCGCAAGACTTCAGCCTGATCTCGGGCGGCGTATCGACGCCGGCGGCTTCCGCGACAACCGTGGACGGCGGGGCCAGCTATAGGCTGTCGGCCGCGCTGACCGGCGGCCAGTCGTACGCGTTGACTACGCAGCGATCCGGCTATGCATTTACGCCGACCGATTTCCACGTGGACATTCCGGTCCTGGCATCCGTGTCGGGCATGACGAAGACAGGCTTTACGCTGAAGCTCGATACAGCCGTCGCCGGATTGAACGCGACAGACCTCCAGCTTCGCGATCGTCAGTACCAGCCGGTAGCGGTGAGTAGCATGACGACGGCGGACCAAGGTCTGACCTATACCGTCCGCGCGAGTCTGACGGAGAGCGAGACCTACAGCCTGACCGTGTCGAAAAACGGATACGGGTTCGGCGCAGGCCTGTCGTTCCAGGTGCCGATTCCCGTAGCGGCGAATCTGGATTACGTATCCGAGCAGGGCTTGACGATCCATCTCGGAACGCCTGTCGCGGGAATTGCTGCAAGCGACCTGAACCTGTCGGACAGCGATGGCACGCCTGTCGCGATCGCGGCTGTGACGACCGCGGACGACGGCGCCTCCTACCGGGTGACCGCAGCGCTCAAGTCCGGTTCGGACTACAAGCTCGAATTGCTCAAAGCCGGATACAACTTCGGCGCTGCATTGACGGCAAGCGTGCAGGAAACGATCGCGGTGCGCCTCGCGAGCACCGGGGAGTCGACCTTCCGCTTCGACCTCAGCCGTCCCGTACCGCATCTGAACGGCGCTTACGTCAAGCTGACGGACGCAGACGGCCGTGCGTACACATTCGGCAGCGGCAACGATTTGTACGATCTGAGCGGCGCTATTTTCACAGGCTCGAGCTTCGAGCTGAAGTTCCGCCTCGAGACAGGCGCCAGCTATACGCTTGCGATCGCGGATCCGAACCATCCGTTCGGCGCGCCGATCGAAGTGATCAAGCCTTATGCGGTCGCGGCCGCAGTTAGCCAGCCGGTGCGAGGCGGCTTCAGCCTGACGCTAGGCTCGACCCAGGTCGAGCTCGCCGCGGCGGATATCGGCTTGTACACGCCGGAAGGAGACGCTGTGACCGGGGTCACGCTGACGGCAGGAGACCAAGCCGGCACCTATAAGGTCATCGGAGATATCGTCGAGGGCATGGATTACACCTTGAAGCTTCGCAAAAAGGGCTACGACTTCGGTGCGGACATCGCGTTCCACGTGCCTGTCAAGGTCGCGGCCACGGTATCGAATCCGGATACGAACGGATTTACCGTCAAGCTCGATCCTGGCGTCAAGGACGCGAAGTTCTCCCTTACGCGAGGCGGACAGACCCTTGCCGTTCAATCCGCGACGACGACGGACGGCGGATATACGTACCAGATTAAGGCGAATGTTGGCGTCAATACGGAATACCTGCTCGTCGTGAGCAAGGACGGATATGACTTTGGCACGCAGCTCACCGTGAACAACGCGGCCGTCGAGCCTGCATTGCTGAACGCCGTGACCGATGAGATCGGGAACAAAATCGTCCTGAGCTTCGACAGGCCGATCTCCACGGTTCCGACGTCGGCGCAGTTTTCGGTCAAATACAATAACAGCTGGCTGAGCGGGATCGGCAAGAGCCTGGGCTCGGATCCGACCCAGATTATTCTGCAGCTGGATCCGTACACGCTGATTAGCCCCTCGGACAAGGTGTATGTGACTTTCTCCGGCAAGAATACGGTCAAGGCGGTCAACGGAACCTACCTGGCCGCATTCAGCGACGCAATCGTGCTGGTCGGCACGACGGCGCTGGGCTACGCGACGACGCAGGCCAGATCCGACGGCGCACCGACGGCGCGGAAGCTGAAGGACGGCTTCAAGCTGAGCGCGCAGGAGGCAGCCGACATCATGCGCGTCGCGGGCTTCCAGACGAACAACTATGCGCAGGCGATCGCCGGCGTCTACGGCTTGAACGCGAGCCAGATGGCGCAGCTGTTCCGAAATATGCAGGCGGACGGGCTAACCGCGCTTGCCGGCCTGCTGCCGGCCGGATACAGCTTAATCAGCGCAGACATTTTCAAGACGCTCGTGGCGGCAGGCTATGAGGCGCCGATCTTCGTCCCGGCGCTGCGGTCCGCGGGATTCCAGAGCGACCGGATCGCGTCGCTGTTAAAGGAAGCCGGTCAGACCGACCGGGAGATCGCCGGCATTCTGTACGCCAACCTGACGGATCCGGCGGCCAAGACGGTCTCGACGCTTCGCAAGCTCGGCACGAGCACGGCCGATATCGTCCGTCTGCTGGGCGAGGTTTACGGATTGGCGCCTTCTGCGGCCTATAAGACGCTGAAGGATGCCGGCATCGGCATCGCCGACGCCGCGGCGGCGCTGTCGGCCGGTCAGGCCGGCAGCCCGGGCGCTTCAGCGGCCGTCAAGCTGCTGTACGGCGCCGGGTATACGCCGACGGAGATCGGTTCGGTTATCGCGGCGCCATACGGCATCGATAACGCCGCGTCTTTGGTTAACGTTTTGATCGCCGCGGGTCTGAGCGAAGAGCAGGTTTACGCCGCGGCCAGCCGCGCCTTTGCCGGCAAAGATGCGGCAGCGGGCATGCTACGCGCGGGAATTCCCTTCGGCCAGGTCCTGAGCGCCGTGAAGGCTGCGGGCGCTTCCGACGGCGCTGCGGTCATCGCCTACGCCTTCAAGCAGACGAACTTGGGCGTGAGCGAGCTCGCCGCAGCCATGAGGGCGGGCGGCTACGCCGTCGATCAGACGGCGTCGGCCGTTCTGGCGGCGGGTTACGGACTCGGCGAGCTTGCGGTCGTCTTCAAACAAGCTTACGAACTCGATATCCCGGCGGCCTACGGCTTGCTTCAGGACCGGTTCAGATACGCGTTCGCGTCTACGAATTCCGGCGCGGGCGCGCAATCTACGATTTTCAAGGCGATGACCGATGCGGGGTACGATCCTGCCCAACTAGCCAAGTATTATCTGGATCGGGTGTACAGCCGGAATATACCGTATGTCCTGCGGGAGATGAAGGCGGCCGTCATCGGTACGGACCAGGCGCTGCGCGCGATTCACGACATCGCCAAGTCGGACGGATATCCGCTGACGATCGACGGCGCCTTCCAATCGTTCGGGGGCGGCTACTATACGAGCGATGAGGTGCTGTCGGCCGTCCTGTACGCCTTCGCGGGCGATACCGACGTGACCCTCGACGTCCAGACGGTCGGCCTGGCCTTCTACAAGATCCGGCTGAGCGGCTGGTCGACCGGCTTCTACGACAGAGCTATGCAGCTGCGCAGCCGGATGGGCATGACGATGCAGCAGTGGATGGAGCTCGAGAAGTCGGACGGCCGGGTCAGCGGACCGGGCGTGCCGTCGACCTGGGGCATCATCCGGGATACGCTGTTGCTGTACGGCAGCAGTACGGCGACCATTCAGGATGTCGCGAATGCGATGAGCGTCTCCAGCCAGTTCACGCTGAGCGAGCTGATCCAGGGGCTTGACGATTACTTCGGCTCGGCGAATGTCAAAGGCATCATCGGCATTCTTAAAAATACCGGCATCCCGATGCAGACGATCCTGGCCGCGATCGAGTCGAATCCAAGGTACGGCAGCGGCTGGATCGACCGGTTCAAGCAATACGGCCTGACCGCCAGCGACGTGACCGTGTATTACAAGAACAAGGGCTTGACCAACGCCGAGATCGTGGGCAAGCTGAGCCCGTACACCATGAATGAGATCGTGCTTGTGCTGCGCGTCGATATGGGGCTGACGGCGGACCAGGCGTTGACGCTGCTCACCGCCTCCCACGACGTGCAGGCGGTCAGCCAGGCGATCGGCTACATCTATCGCGAAGCCGAGATCACCGTAGCGGCGAAGCTGCTTAAGCTTCAAGGCTTCAATGCCTCGGAGGTCGCCACTTACCTGAACAATCACGGCGTGAACGATCCGGGCAACCTGGCAAGCAATCTGGCGGCGGCAGGCTTCTCCAAGAGCGAAGTAACCGAGGTCGTGCTGCAGCGCAACAGCGGCGTCACCCAACTGCCAGCGGCCATCGCGGCGCTCAAGTCCGTGTTCGGGCAGCAGGAGGTTGGCCTCGCCGACATACTGGCGGGCGCAGCCGCCAATACGCCGGAGGAAGCATTGTCGTTCATGTCGACGCATCATTACGAGCTGCTCCAGATGGCCGTCGCCCTGAAGACGGTGTACGGCAAAACCTCCGGCGAAGCGACGTCGATCCTTAACGCCTACTTCGTCGGGAAAAGCAATTATACGCTCGGCGACGTGCTTAATAAGGTGACGCTGGCTTACAGTTCGACGGAGGAGAGCACGATTCTCGACGTGCTGTCTGCGCAAGGCGTGACGTCGCCCAAAGCGGCGATCGTCAAGCTGCGTCAGCTTGGTTACGACAAGGCGAACGGCGCGGTTAATCTCGCGGTTGTCGCACGCGTGCTGAAAAACGGTTACGGCCAGGATGCCGCGCAAGCTTCGGCTCTTCTGTTCGAGGACGCCGCTTACAATGCGGTGCAGATCAGCTATGGCGTGAACGAGGCTTATCATGCGAACGACGAGATCGGAAACGCCGCGAAACTGCTCGTCGGCGCGGGCATCACGGATGCCCGCTCGGCAGTGCGGTACTTAGCGGATCGGAGTGCGGGCATGGCCTTGACCGCGCGCGTGCTGAACGAGATTTACCACGCCGATATGCAGGCGGCTCTGACTTACATGAGCGCGATCTCCAACTACCGGCAGCAGGATATCCTCGTGGCGCTGCAGACGGCTTACGGTTCGGATCCGTTATCAAGCTATCTGGCCTTGATGAAGCAGCGGGGCGCCAATGCGTACGAGATTACGAACGAGCTGGAGAAGCAAGGACGCGTCTTCAGCGCCGAAGGACGCAGCTTCCTCATCGATACGCTGAAGTCGCTGGGCTACGACAAAGAGAGCATCATGTACGAAATTCTTACACGTTACAAGCCCTACAGCACCGAAGCCGACATCGCGCAGAACTTTGTGAGAGCGGGCTTCTCCGATGCCGCGAGCATGGCCGCGATGATGCTGAAGACGCGCTACAATCCGAACGAGGGCGCTACGCCGGTCCGCGTTCTCACGCTGGCGCTGCCGAACGCGACGCACGGCAGCATCGCGCAGGAGATGAAGAAGGCGGGCTTCACGGCGGAAGCGATCGTGAGCGGCATGCTGGCCTTCGGCTTCGACGATTCCGTCGCGGCGCTGCTGGGGAGCTTCGGCTTCTCGGCGAAGCGCGCGTCGGAGATTCTGCACAGCGCCCGCTACTCGACGGAAGGCAAAGTCGTCTGGCTGAAAAAACTGGGCTATCCGCTGGAAGATTACTTCGGCACCCTGGGCAACGGAAGCACGGATCTCGTCGTCATTTTGAAAAAACAGGGCTTCTCGGCCGTCCAGATCGCGCAGTCGCTCTACCGCGCGAATACGGAGCCGTTCCGGATGATCCAGTACCTGGACGAAGGCGGTTTCTCGGATCTGCCGACGCTGGTCGACGCTTATTATCAGTCGGGCGAGCCGATGATGTGGACGATTCACGATATCTACATTTACGGAACGTCGTACGGTGCGGGCACCAACCATCGCTGGCCGCTGATCGACGTCGTGCGGGAGCTGCAGAAGCACGAGTCGGTCTCGATGGTGGCGCTGGCAGGGCTGATCAATTATGCGAATGGTAATAAGTACGGCGAAACGTTCACGATCGTCAAGGCGTTGTCCGCTGCGGAGCAAGCGTCGTTGCGCAGCTCCCTTGGGATCGCCGCCGAGGTCGTCGGTGAACATGTGCCCAACATCGCGGGCTTGTCCATCATGCGGGCGATCGGCCTTAGCGCGAACCAAGCGGCCATCATCCTGAAAAACGAAGGCGGCGTGAGCGACTGGAAATTCGCAACGTTGATCCTCTTCATGTCGGGCTACGGCGTCACGGACGTCATTAATGCCGTATTCGACGCCTACCGGACGGAGATCGGCATCCAGGTGCTGATCGCTCTGTTCAGCTCCGGCGCGGGGCAGCTCATCAAGGATTGGGACAAGTACAAGTTCGTTATTGAGAAGATCGTTACGATTATCAGTAAGAACGTCAAGAATTGATCGGCTGAACGAACAGAGAGGGCACTAATCCGAATCTCGTTAAAATACGTCTCTCCCCCTGGATGCCAAGCGCATCCGTGGGGCGGGGGCGTTTTTTTTGTGGTTTCGGGGGGACTTGTTGGACAGAGGATCCGCTATTTGGACCGTATGCATCTGATTCCGCACGGCGGCGGACCGTAGATCCGTTATTCGTGGAATTGTGGCCATTTACGCCCTCACTTTACTCCATTAACGTACCGTATGTCCGGATGGCGCTCCAGACGATGGGTTTTTGAGTAAATAACGGATTGTGTGTCCGAGTGCAGGGAGCGGGCGGAGCTCATGCCAAGCTGTCGAAAGTTACTTAAAGTCGAAAGTTACTTAAAGTCGTAGGAGGGCGCGGTCTACGTACTGTGGACGGGAGCTGTGCGCAAATCGCGGGCGAGGCAGAAAGGCAGACAGGCCGACAAGCTCTGGCGGTCGCCGACGGGAATGCTGGCAATCGCATCGCAAATGCTGGCGTCGCAGCGCAAAAAGGAGGCTGACGGCAGCCTCCTTTTTGCTACATGCATATTGACCTGCGTGATCCTCGCCCTGCGTCTCGCCCTACACCGGCGTGCTCACCGGCGCCACCGACTTGCGCACGATCAGCTTGTTCGGCGTGATGATCTTCCGGCGCTCCTGCTTGGGATTTTCGATAATCGAAGCGAGCAGGCGCGCGGCTTCCTTGCCCATGAGCTCCTCTTCCTGGCTGATGCAGGTCGGAGGGACGCTCGACAGCGCCGACAGCTCGTAGTTGTCGAAGAAGACGATCGACAGCTGCCCGGGCACCTGGATGCCGATCTCGCGGGCGGCCTCGATCACCGTCAAGCCGACCGCGGCATTGATGGCGAAGACGGCGGTCATGTCCGGATTCTGCCGCAGGAAGGCTTGAATCTCCTCCTTGATTCCCGGGTCCGCCTCGCCGTCCTTCAGCACGGCGTTGATCCGTTCGCCGTCGAAGTGATGCAGGCGAAGCCGATGCTCGACGGGGATCTGATGCTCCGCGAGCGCCTTTTCGTAGCCGACCAGACGGTCCTCGATGCTCGTCGTCCCCTGATAAGCCGTCGAGATGAAGCCAATCCGGTTATGGCCGTTCTCGATCAGATGCGCGGTCGCTTTGTGGGCGCCGTCCACGTTGTCCGAGCAGACGCAGTTCGTCTCGATTCCCCGCAGGTAGCGGTCCACCACGACGAGCGGGAATTCGTTCAGCGTGAGCCGCAGAATCTCTTCGCTATAAGACTCTCCGTCGACCGGGAAAACGATAATGCCTTTTACGCCGAGCTGAATGACTTCGCGCAGCACTTCTTTTTCGGTCTCCTGAGAGTCGTCCGTCTTGCAGAAGAGCAGCCTGTAATTCAACTTGGTCAGCTCGCTCTCGATGCCGCTGAGCAGTTGGGCGGTAAACGTGTTCCCGAGCCTCGGCATCAGATAGGCGACGAGCTGCTTTTCCTCCGCTTGCGGCTGCTCGCCCTCCTGATACAGCTTGGGTTCGCCGGCAAGATCGCGCGAGACGAAGGAGCCTTTACCCTGAATCCGGTAGATCAGGTTATCCTCGATTAATTGCGCGAGCGCGTTCTTAACCGTGATCCGGCTGACGTTGAACTGCTCCGCGAACTCGTTTTCAGAAGGCAATCTGTCTCCAGGCTTCCACACCTTGTCCGATATTTGCTTAAATACGTAGTCTCGTATTTGCGTATATAACGGGACGCGCTGCACGGCCTTATTCATCATTAACACTCCTAACATTTTCTATGACAAATATATAACTTAAACGCAAGGTTGTACAGTTACATTCCTTAATTTACAGGTTGGCATGAACATGATAATATTTTATTACAAGCTTGTTATAAAGTATACAAGTTAATTTGAAAAAGACGATGATGAACGGGAGGGGCGGGGAGATGGAGAAAGCGACGGTTTACATCATTTCGCATTCTCACTGGGATCGCGAGTGGTACATGCCCTTCGAAAAGTTCCGGATGCGGCTCGTCAAGCTGATCGACGATGTGCTGGACCTGCTGGAGGCGGAAAATAACGGCTTTACGTTTTTTCATCTGGACGGGCACGTACTGCTCGTCGACGATTATCTTGAGATCCGCCCCGAACAGGAGGAGCGCCTTCGCGCGCTTGTAAGGCAAGGCAAGCTGAACATCGGTCCCTGGTATGTGCTGCAGGACGCTTTTCTCACGAGCGGCGAAGCGCAGATCCGCAACATGCAGCTCGGTCTTGCGCGCGCCGCGGAGCTGGGCGGCGCGACCGAGATCGGCTACTTCCCCGATACGTTCGGCAACATCTCCCAATCCGCGCAGCTGCTGCAGGGCTTCGGAATCAGGCATGCCGTGTTCGGCCGCGGCATCAACGCCATCGCCGAGAACAACGCCGTCCGCAACGCGGACAGCTCGGGCTACCCGTCGGAGCTGTGGTGGGCGTCGCCCGACGGCTCGCGGGTGCTGTCCGTCTTTCTGGCCAATTGGTATCACAACGGCATGGAGCTGCCGACCGACGCGGCGCGGGCGGGCGAGCGGGGGAGACTGGCGCTGGACAACGTCGAGCGGTTCGCCTCCACGCCGCATCTGCTGCTTATGAACGGCTGCGATCACCAGCCTGTGCAGTCCGACGTCGGGCAAGCCATCGCGGCGCTGAACGATGGGTTGCCCGCTTACCGGTTCATCCACAGCCGGTTCCAAGACTACTTCGACAAGCTGGAATCGTGCGCGTCTCCGTCCGCGGCGGTATCGGGCGAGCTCATCGGCGAGCGGACCGACGGCTGGACCACGCTGGTCAACACGGCGTCCTCGCGCATGTATCTGAAGCAATGGAATACGCGCGTACAGAGCGAACTGGAACGGTGGGCCGAGCCTTTTTCCGCGATTGCGAGCCTGCTGGGGCGGGAATGCCCGGCCGCCTTTTTGAAGCATGCCTGGAAGCTGCTGCTTCAGAATCATCCGCACGACAGCATCTGCGGCTGCAGCGTCGACGCGGTTCACGAGGAGATGGTGACGCGCTTTATGAAGAGCGCGCAGATCGCGGAGTCGCTAAGCTTTGACGCGATGTCCTATATCGCGGGCAGGACCGATACGTCCGGATTCGCCGCGGCGGAGAACTGCGCGACGGAGGACGCGCATCCGTTCGTCGTATTTAACCCGCTCGGTTGGGCCAGGGACGAATGGGCGACGGTCGACATCGACGCCGATTCCGAGCTTGAGCCCGACCGGTACGCGCTGCTGGACCGTGACGGCGCCGCAGTCGCTTACGCTTGGGAAGACCTCGGCTGGATCAGCGGATTTACGCTGCCGGACGACCGGTTCCGGATACCCTGGCGGAAAAGAAGATACCGCCTGACTTTCCTGGCGAACGGAATACCGGGAACGGGGCACGCAGCTTTTGCTTGGGTGCGGCGGGCTGGCGGCAAGCTGGCGCCGATCGGAAGCGGCGCCGAAGCCGCGTGCTTCATGGGAGCGGATTCGGCGATTTTAGAAAACGCTTACTTGCGTATTTTAACGGACGCGGGCGGCATGCTTACTCTGGAGGACAAGGAAACGGGGCAAGTATATCGCGATCTGCTCAGGCTCGAGGACAGCGGCGATATCGGCAACGAATACCTGTACCGGGCCGCCGAGGGCGCAAGCCCGATCGTTACTGGTGCGGTGCCGGTGCTGCTTGAGGATCGTTCCGCCGCAGGCTGCGCGCGCCTTGTCATCCGGCACCGGCTCGAATTGCCGGCTGAACGCGAAGGGAGCGGGCGGTCGCCGCGCACGATCGGCCAAGAGATCGAAGTCGTCGTCAGCCTCAGATCCGGCGCCAAATACGCAGAAATCGACGTCAGTCTGGACAATGCGGCCAAGGACCACCGGCTGCGCGCGCTGTTCCCGAGCGACGCGAATGCCGGGAACGTCCGCGCCGACGCGCCGTTCGACGTCGTGGAAAGGTCAATCGCGCCATGGGAAGGCTGGCGCAATCCGTCGCGCAACGAGCGGATGCAGTCGTTCGTCGACGTGTCGGACGGCCAGCGGGGATTGGCGGTCGTCACGGCGGGATTGCCCGAGTACGAGGCGCTGCGCGACGGCCGCGCCACGATCGCATTGACGCTGCTACGCTGCGTGGGCGAGCTCGGCGACTGGAACTACTTTCCCGCGCCGGGCGCCCAGTGCCTTGGACATTATAGCTGCCGCTTCGCCATCGTGCCTCATGGCGGAGATTACCGCGAGGTCGTCCGTGCGGCACAAGCGTTCAATACGCCGCTTCGGGCCGTGACGACCGGCATTCACGGCGGCTCGCTTCCTCCGGCGATCTCTTGGGCGAGCGTCGATTCGCCCGGCGGCGCCGTCGTGACGACGGCGCTCAAGCGGACGGAGGATGCAGGAGGCGTCGTGCTCCGGATGGTCAATCTCGGCGAGTCGGAAGGGACCGTCATGGCGACGGGACGACTGTTCGAAGGCGACGTCGCCATCAGCGAGCGGATGCTGAACGAACGAGCCGTGACGCCCATGCAGGCCGAGAAGGGGAGGATTGCCTTCCCGCTTGCGTCGAAGAAGATGCTGACGCTGGGCTTTGAAGGGATCTCCGCGGAGGTAAATTAACCCTTTACAACGTGTTGTTCTAAAAGTATAATCTCAATATACAAGCGACATATAAGTTTATAACAAATATAACAAGTTGGGGTGTTAGCGTTGAATGACAACGGAGGTGGAAGAGATGGAGGAAATGGATGAGATGGAGGAAATGGAGGAGATGAAGCTTCGCGCGTCCTTCAAGCAAACGATTGAAAGCGCTTTATGGAAGCGGTTACGAATATAAACAGCGAGGTGGATCGTATGGACGCAGGCGCAGGCCGGCAGCGCGGCAAAACGAAGGGAATCGCCTTCGAGCTCAACAAAAACGCGTTCTTGTACTTAATGGCCGTGCCAGGCCTGGTCGTATTGTTTTTCTTTAATTACCTGCCGATGGCGGGCGTGCTGATCGCCTTCAAAAACTTCGATTTCGGCAAAGGCATCTTCGGCAGCGAATGGACGAAGCCGATCTTCAACAACTTCAACTTCCTCTTCACCTCGGATACGACCTTCCGGGCGACGCGCAATACGATTCTGCTGAACCTGCTGTTCATCGCGAGCAGTACGGTCGTCGCGGTGGGGCTGGCGCTCCTGCTTAACGAAGTGAGAAAAAAACGTTCAAGAAGCTCGTTCAATCGTTTACCCTGCTGCCCTTTTTCGTCTCCTGGATCGTCGTCAGCGTCTTCGCCTACAGCATCTTCGCGTTTGACCAGGGCATGCTCAATCAGCTTCTGCAGTGGTTCGGCCTTTCGAAGGTCAACTGGTATAACAAGCCGGAGGCGTGGCCGATCATCCTGACACTGATTACGATCTGGAAAAGCGCCGGCTACAACTCCATCCTGTACATCGCGACATTATCGGGCGTAGACACCAGCTATTACGAAGCCGCGGAGATCGACGGCGCCACGCGGATTCAGCAGATGCGTTACATCAGCCTGCCGATGCTGAAGCCGACCATGATCATTTTGACGCTGCTCGCGATCGGACGCATCATGAACGCGGACTTCGGGATGTTCTACGGCATCATCGGCGACAACCCGAACCTGTACGCGACGACCGACGTGCTGGACACCTTTATTTTCCGCAATCTGCGCGTACTCGGGGATGTCGGCATGGCCTCCGCGGCCAGCTTCTATCAATCGGTCATCGCCTTCATGCTCGTGCTTGCCTGCAATCGCTGGGCCAACAAATATCAGAGCGGCTCCGGCCTGTTCTAGGAGGGAAGCAGATGACAAGCAAATGGGGCGCCATTCGATTTTCCGATCTGGTCATATACGCGGTCGTACTCGCCTTCTCGCTTCTGTGCCTGCTGCCGTTTCTGATGGTCATTGGCGGCTCCTTCACGAATGAACTGGAGATTCAGGCGCACGGCTATCAGTTGATCCCGCGTCATTTCAGCCTAAGCGCTTACCACATTCTGTTCGTCCAGTGGAAGGTGCTGGTGAACGGCTACAAGATCTCGACCATCGTGACCGTCGTCGGGACGGCGGCGAGCGTCCTGATCTGCGCGATGCTGGCCTATCCCATGTCGCTCCGGCGAGTGAAGTACAGAAAGTTCCTGTCCGTCTATTCGATGCTCACGCTGCTGTTCAGCGGCGGCATGGTTCCGTGGTACATCGTCTGCGTCAATTACCTGCACCTCAAGGACAGCGTCGCCGCGCTTATCATTCCGTATCTGTGCAGCGCGTTTAACGTGTTTTTGATCCGCAATTATTTTCAGTCGCTGCCGGAGGAACTGTCCGAGTCGGCCAAGATCGACGGGGCGGGAGAAGCGACGATTTTCTTCAAGATCGTGATGCGGCTGTCGACGCCGGTCATCGCGACCGTATCGCTGTTCATCGCGCTGACGTACTGGAACGACTGGTACCTCGGCGTCATGCTCATCGACAGCAGCGATCTGCAGCCGCTGCAGCTGCTGCTGCGGTCCATCGTTTCCAACATCATGTTCCTGAAGTCGTCGGACGCGGCGGCGCGGATGCTGTCGGGCAGCCTGGTTCCCTCCGAAGGCATCAAGCTCGCGACCTGCGTTTTAACGATCGGTCCGATGGTATTCCTGTATCCGTTCGTGCAGCGTTATTTTGTCAAAGGCATCATGATCGGCGCAGTCAAAGGCTGACTACTCTGGGGGTCAAACCCTTATGTAGAATATAGATGAAGGAGATTACGACGATGAAAAAAAGAACCATTCGTCTGACCGGCGCGGTCCTGTCCGCGCTTATGCTGGGGGGCGCGCTATCGGCGTGCGGCAACAACAATAATGACAACGGCAACGCCGCATCCTCGTCCGCGCCGCCTCAACAATCCAGCGCCTCCGCCTCCGCCTCGGCTTCGGATTCCTCCGCATCCTCGCCTGCCGCGCAGCAGCTCGACCCGGTGACGCTCAAGATTTATTTCGCCGGAGACAAGAGACCCGCCACCGACGAAGTGTGGAAAGCCGTCGAAGATAAAGTGAAGGACACGCTGAACGCCAAATTCGAAATCAACTTCATCCCTTTTAACGACTACGCGACCAAGATCAAGCTGCTCGCCACGTCCGGCGACAACTACGACCTGAACTTCGACGCCGACTGGCTCGCCTATCCGCAGATGGTCAACAACTACCTGGACATCAAGGATCTGCTTCCAAAATTCGCGCCGAACTACTATGAGCAGCTGCAGTCGCGCAACTTGGTCGACTCCATCACGTCCGGCGGCAAAATCACCGCGATGCCTTGGACGCAAATCACGAACGACCACGCCTTCGTCTCGGTCGACTTCAAAAAGTCGGGCCTTGAAGGCAAAGTCGCCCAACCGGAGAACGGCTCCATCAAGACGGTCGAGGAGCTGGACGCCTTCCTGCAGGAAGCCAAAAAGGCTGCGCCCAACAGCCACATTCTCGAATGGGACGGCGGCCTGACCTACAGCAAGATCCTCTCGATGCTCGCCCCTAAATACAACTACGCGGATCCCGTCGACGGCTTGTACGGCCTCACTTACAAGCTGGACGATCCGGCGATGAAGCTCATTCCGGTCGAGCAGACCGACTGGTATAAGGAAGCGGTCACCTGGGCCAAGAAGTGGGCCGACCAAGGCATCATTCCGGCCGATCTCATGATCAATCGCGACGCGCATGCCGGCGAATCCAGCAATCTGAAGGTCGTCGGGTTCAACACGAACGAATACATCAACTTCAACGACTTCCTGGGCAAGCCGGAGAATTTCTACTCCGAGATGTATCCGGAAGGCAATTATCAGAGACGGTCGCCGCTGGCCAACATGATGGCGATTAACAAAAACGCCAAAAACCCGGAAAGAGCGCTCATGTTCATGGACCTGATGGCGACGGATCAGAGCCTCTACGACATGGTGCTGTTCGGCATCGAAGGCAAGACGTACGTCAAAAACGGCGATACGTTCGTTTATCCGGAGGGCATGACGGCCGAGACTTCGAACTACATGGATTGGCAGGGGCAATGGGGCTTCTGGCGCGACAACCTGGTGCGGCCGACGCAGTCGAGAACGGCCGACGGCTGGAAGGCGATCGCCGACTTCACCAATCAGCCGAACAGTCTCGTCTCCGGCCTCACGGGTTTCTTCCCGACGACGGACGCGATCAAGAACGAGATCGCCAAGCGCACCGCGCTGACGACCGAAGCAGGCAAGCCGCTCATGTACGGTATCGTCAAGGATGCGGACAAAGCGCTCGCCGACTACATCGAGAAGCAGAAGAAAGCGGGTACGGACAAGATCGTAGCTGAGATTCAGAAGCAAGCGGACGCTTTCCTGGCCGCGAAAAAATAAGAATTGCCGCATTCCCCTGTATGGGGCTGCCGGAGGCGGGCGCGTCTCTGGCAGCTGCTTGACCTGTGCCATTACCCTAATGTAAAGGTGGTCAATGAAGTGGGAAGAAGTCGAAGCGGGTTGAGGAAGTACGTATGGAGCGCGGCGCTTGCGCTTGGCTTGGGGGCGTTTTGGCTCGCGGCAGGTCCGTCGGGCAGCGCCTACGCGGCCGGGGACGTGACCTATCAGGCCGAGAACGGCGTCATCGGCGGCACGGCGGCCGTCACGGCGGACAGCAACGCGTCGGCAGGCTACAAGGTCGGCAATATGAACGACGTCGGCAATTATGTGCAGCTGAACAATGTAAGCGTCGGCAACGCAGGCACTTACACGATTACGATCCGCTACTCCAACGGTTATCCGGATACCCGCACCAAGAGCCTGTACGTGAACGGCGTCGACGTGGCGACCGTGAGCTTTCCGGCGACGGGCAACTGGAACGTCTATTCCACCGTGACGGCGAGCATCTCGCTGAACGAGGGCAGCAACACGATCAAGATCCAGCGCGACAGCGCGGACAGCCCGGCCAGCGACATCGACAGCATTCTCGTACCGGGCGCCACTTCCGCCTGGACGTTCGTGAACAATTCTGCCGCTTACTATTACCTGAGCTACTACAACCCGGGCAATACGATTACCCATGACTTCGGCGCGACGGGCTATGCCAACAACGACGTCTCGTTCTCCCAGACGACGAACGATGCGGTTGAATTTACGTTCCATGGCACGGCCGTTCGCTGGATCGGCGCAAAGAACAACAACCACGGCCTGGCGAACGTATATATCGACGGCGTCAGTCAGGGAACCGTGGATTCGTACGGACCGGTCTGGGAAAAGCAGCTGGTGTTGTACGAAAAGCGCAACCTCTCTGAAGGCGTGCACACGCTGAAGGTAGCCGTCAGCGGCACGAAGAACGCGGCTTCCACGGGGTACGCGATCGATTGGGACGCCTTCGAGTATATCCAGTCGGGCACCAAATACGAGGCCGAGAGCGGCACGGTCGGCGGCGGCGCCGCGACCTCGTCGGACACCTACGCGTCCGGCGGCTCCAAGGTCGGCACGCTGAACAGCGACGGCGCGTACGTCCAGTTCGGCAGCGTGAGCACCCCGTCCACTACGGGCGCCGGCTACTACGACTTGACGATCCGCTACTCCAACGGCTACCCGGACACGCGTACGAAAAGCTTGTACGTCAACGGGACGAAGGTCATGAGCGTCTCCTTCCCGGCTACGGGCAACTGGAATATTTACAAGGAAGTCAAAGTCGCGGTTCAGCTGAACGCCGGCTCGAACACGCTCAAGGTGCAGAAGGACAGCGCCGATACGGCCGGCACCGACATCGACAGGATCTACGTCGCGACGACGCCGCGCAAGGCGAAAATCGTCACCCCGACCTATGCGACGGAGGACGTCGTCATCTCCGACTTCGACGTCACCGACTACGGCGCGGACAAGACCGGCGCGGTCGACGCGACCGCAGCCGTGCAGAAGGCGCTCGACGATTGCTTCGTGATGGGCGGCGGCACGGTCTGGATGCCGTCCGGCACGTACAAGATCAGCTCCACGCTTAAAGTGTATTCGTTCTGTTCCATCCGCGGCGACTGGCGCGACCCGGACAGCGGCACGGGCAGTTACGGCACGGTCATCTCGGCCAACGTCACGACCGATATCGGACAGCTGATCAGTCTGCAAGGCACGAATGCGGGCGTCGTCGGGCTCACGTTCTACTATCCGAACCAGAACCATTCCAATCCGATCGTTCCGGTCAATCTGGGTTATGTCATCCGCGCCGACCAGGATACGGCATCGGTTCACAACGTGACGTTCCTGAACGCGTATAAAGGCATTTTCGTCAATAATTTCCACGGCTTCGATTCGTTCGACAGCATCAAGGGCACGGCATTAAATGTCGGCCTGGAGCTGCGGGAGACGGCGGCGGTCGATACCACCCAGAAGATTACGTTCAGCAACGCTTACTGGGCGAACGCAGGCAGCACGTACAACGCGCCGGCCAAGAGCGTGCTCGACGCCTACACGCGAGCGAACGGCACGGCATTCCTGTTCTCCGACAACGATGCCGTCCAGCACTACAAGCTCAAGGCTTCGGACTATAAATACGGGATTCGGGACGTGGACGGACCGCGCGACGGATCGTGGGGCTCGGGCTTTGCGCTGCTGGATATCCAGAATACGGACTATGCGCTGAAAATGGAGTCGGGCTTCCGCAAAAACGCCATTCTGCGCAGCACGCTCTCCGGCAGCATCAACTCGATCAACTACAGCCGGATCAATACGATCGCGGAGCTGCTTGCTTCGGACAACACGCTGACGGGCGCCACGACCGGCACGGGACTCACCGTCTCTACGTCGACCACTCCGCCGCCGACGTCCTATACCGAAGGCACGCCCAGCAAAACGACGAGCACGACGCTTTACGACGTGACCAAGGCGCCTTATTATGCGCCGTATGTCAAGGCAGTGCGCGGCAGTCTGCCGACCGTGGACGCCACGTCGGCCATCCAGGCCGCACTGAACGCGGCCGGCACGGCAGGCGGCGGCATCGTGTACCTGCCGCCGGGCTGGTACAAGGTCAGCACGCACCTGACGGTACCGGCGAACGTCGAGCTGCGCGGCGCCAGCTCCACCGCGATCGAAGCCCGGGCGACCGGCGAAGGCACTGCGCTGTTCGCCTACGAGGGCGAGAACACGACGACGCCGACGACGGACACCGCCTTCATTACGCTGAACGGCAACAAGTCCGGTCTTCGCGGACTGCGCGTGTTCTATCCGAACAACCCGATGAACACGGCGGCCAACATCAAGAAGTTCCCGTATACGGTGCGAATCAACAATGCGGACGACGTCTATGTCGTCAACGTCGAGTTCGAGAACGCCTCCAACGGTCTCGACATCGCGAACGGCAGCGACCGTCACTTCGTCAAGCGGCTGTTCGGCTTCAGCGCCGACAACTTCGTACGGGTCGGCACCAGTACGGAAGGCTGGATCGAGCAGATGCACGATCTGAATCCGACTTCAATGGACGGCGAAGCTGAGCGGTACGGCATCGCCGGGTTCTTCAACAACTGGGCGGGCACCGACAACTTCTCCGCCATCCGCGAGAGCTACATGTGGCAGCATACGCAATGGATCATTGTCAACGGCGCCTCCAACGAGCACATCCTGAACATCGGCGGCTGCGGCGTCAAGAACGGCCTCGTCGTCAACTCTGGCACTGTCGATATCTGGAATCTCGTAACCGACCAGCTGTCCAAGGACGACTACGCTGTCGTTGCCGCCAGCGGGTCGAGCGTCAAAGTCATGAACTCGGCTGCCGTGTTCGGCCAAAATACGACCGGCGCCGGCATCGTGGCGAGCTACAACCCGACGCGGCATCTGGACGGCCAGCCTTAAGCGCGCCTTACGGATTTGACTGAATCACGTCGCACCCGTCCGGCTTATCCGGCCGGGTGCGACGCCATTTCATTGCAGAGAGGAATCATGCCCGATGAACGACACCGTCCTGAACAAAGAAAAGCAAACGAACGCCCCCGCCAGTCCGTTTCTCCCCAAGCCGAAAAGCGCGGCGCTCCTCTGGGGCGGCAGCGCGGGTTGGTCCGGCTGGAGGTCGGCCGGCGGCTGGCGCCTGGCCGCGCGAGCGGACGGCGACGATGCCGAATCCGGCGCCGAGGTCTGGGAGAAAATCGCCGGCGCTCCGGATAGCCTGCGTTCGCCGACGTTCACGATCGCGGGCGATCAACTGCGGCTGCGGCTGGCCGGCTACGACGTCCCGAACCACGCGTCTGTGGAGGGCGGCTGCTTCCTGCGGCTGGCGGACGGCGGAGAGGTCGTTCAGGAGGCGGCGCCGCCGCTCAAGGAGGCGTTCGTCGTCCGGGAATGGTTCGTCCGCCATCTGAAGGGCAAGCAGGTATACCTGGAGGTCAAGGGCAGCAAGTCCTTCGCAGGCGAAGGCGCGAGCCTCGCGATCTCCCGCGTCGAGGAAGTCCGGCTTCATGGGGCGGAGACGCAGGACGTCTACTATTGCCTGGAAGCGCCGGTAGCGAATTCGGGCATCTGGGGCCTTGCGGATATCGACTACGAAGGAAACCGGACGGCCAGGCACCTGTCCTCTTGTCTCGCAGGCGACGACGGCACCGGCATCATCCAGTCGCCTTCTTTTACCATCGTGTCCCCGATGCTCCGCCTGAAGCTGCGCGGCTACTATCAGCTTTATCAGGTCAACAAGAACCGGGTCGAGCTGGTAGACGGCGCGACCGGAGACATCTTGCGGACCGTATACCCGCCGAATACGAATCCGCCGGCCTGGAGCGAGACGGACGTGGAGGACCTGATCGGCCGGGAAGCGTTTATCCGGGTCGTGGACTGCGACAACGGTCCGCATACGGCATGGATCGGCGTCGACGAGATCGATGCGGGCGAAGCGTTCCGCGTCGACTTCGGCGTCCAAGACGGAGACGTCCTGGCCGGGTGGCAGGTCGTCGCCGAGCCGCCGAGATATACGGAGCTGTACGGCGTGCCGTTCGTGGCGGGCGCGAATACGCTGCTCGCGAGCCGTACGCCGTATTCGCTGCCCGTCGGCATTGCGGCCAGGCACTTGCTGATCGCCGGCATGAAGGTGAGCGAGCGCAACAGCTACTCGCCGGAAGACAAGCAGGTGACGGTCGGCCAGGGTTTGGGCGCTCTGCGCGTTTGTTATGAGGACGGAGAGGTCGGCGTTTATCCGATCGTCATCGGCGAGAGCGCGTGGTGGGGGGAGAAGTTCGTCAAGTATCCCGAGCCGTTCGTCTCCTTCACCGAGGTTCGGCGCACGCTGCAGGAATCGCTGCGCATCTATCCGGCACAGCCCACGCCGACGCATCAGTATATCGCGTCGATCAATCCCGCGGCCAAGCCGATCGCGCGGATCGAGTACGTGCCGGAGCCCGGATCGGGTCTGACGCCCGTCGTGACCGGCATCACCGTCGTCCCGCTTCAGAATGGAGACCGGCCTGAGGGCGGTATGCCCGCTAGAAGCACCGGCTTGTCGGCGGCGCTGACGGACAGCATTAGCAGCCGCTCCCTGCGCCTGGCGGGCGAAGACGAGGAGGCGGCGCTCGCGCGTATTCGCCAGCTGCAGGACTATATGTACGTGACCGAGGACAACTTCCCGCAGACGTTCCCGCTGGACATTCCGATCGGCTACAAGGGACCGGAGGTTCGTTTCACGGGGGGGCGGGAAGCCGACTTTTTCACCAACGCGTTCTATCATAACGTGCTGGACATGACGGCCAAGGTTGACGGCAAAGGCGTGTACCACACCTCCTCGGGCGGCGCGCTGTCCTACGGCTACGACGGCATCGGCGGCACCTTCTCGATGGACTTCAAGCTGTATCCGGAGCAAGAGCATCCCGGCATGTACTACGACGAAGCCTGGTCGCGGGACATCGGCCGCACGCTGATGGAGATGATCGCCTTCGGCTTCGTGGACCAGGCGGTCGCCTGCGCGGACTGGTGCCTCGAGATGGCCCGCGTATGGGAGGAGGACGAGTCGCTCACGGTGAACGGCTATCGTCTGCCGCGGCACATTCACCGCATTCTGCAGTTCCCGCGCACCGAGATCGGCACCGGCTGCTTCGAGAACGACGGGCACGGTCTAACGTCGCTTTTCATCTGTCGGCTGTGGAAGCATCTGCCCGAGCGGGAGGCGTGGCTGCGTCCGAGATGGGAGGACGTCAAGGGGCTCGGCGACTGGATCATCTGGCAGTTCGAGCATCCCGAAGTATCCAAGGCGACGGAGGTGCTCTGGTCGGACAGCGAAGGCTCGGGCTACCCGATCTCGGTCGGGCACTCCATCTTCTGCGATCTGCCGTGCATCGAGGCGCTGCATGGCTTGGCAGAGATGGCCGCATCGATCGGCGAATCCGAATCCGCCCGCGTCTGGGAAGAGACGGCGGTACGGCTGAAGCTCGCCAGCGAACGGTTCTACATCGTCGATGACGAGGAAAAGGGACAGGTCTGGACCGACCGATACCGCGGCTTCGGCCGGGGCAGCCTGCTCGGACCGCTGTTGCTGCCGACGGATACGAAGGGGTTGTTCCCGGAAAATACGTATCCGGAATGGTATGCGCTCAACGAGAAGGAATACGCCGTCAACAAGGAGCAGTTCGTCCCGTGGGCGATGGGCTACAACGCGGCCTTCACGACGCAGGCTTCCCTGCTGCTCGATCGCACGGCGGACGCGTCGGAATTCATGAAGCTTAATGCCAAGCTCATCTACGGTCCGGTCTACCGTCAATACATCGTGCCCGAGATCGGCGGCGCCGTGAACAGGGCCAAGAAGATCTATTCGCGCTTCGGCGACCTGGGCAACGCGGTGCAGCAGGCGGAGATTTTGAAGGCGCTCAAGATCATCATCGGCGTGGACGACAGCCAGCAGGCCGAGCTCGGCCTCATCTCGAGATTGCCGCAGGGCTGGGACGGCGTGTGGATCCGCGACTATCCGTTCCTGATCGAGGACGGCGCCCGCCGCCTGACGGCGAAGCTGGAATACGACTTGCGGCTGGCGGCGGACGGCGCGCAGATCCGCGTGCAATCGAGCGATGAGCTGCCTGCGGTAAAGCTGCGCGTCGGACCTTTCGATCCGCGGCATCTGGACGCCGCTCCGACGGTGCGCGCGGACGGCGAGCGGCTGGAAGGAGCGGTCGAGCGCAGCGGCGATGCCGCATGGGTCCGGTTTAACGTGCCGGCCGGCAAGCTCGGCTTCTCGGCGAGCGTTCAATTTTAGACTGGAGCCATTGACCGGGATCAATCGATCGGATTGCTGCCGGGAAGCGCCGAAGCAGGGGGAACTAGCGCATGAAGCACAATTTGAACGATCTAGCGTGGGAGCTCAAAGGCTTCTACCCTTACGTGCCGCTGCTGGCGAGCAGCGTGGAGACGGGGGAAGCCATGAAAGGCGTGACGGCGTGGATGCCCGCGGCCGTCCCGGGCGGCGTGCAGTACGATCTGTACAGGGCGGGCTACATTCAGCATCCGCACCGGGATTTGAACAGTCTGTCCTGCGAATGGGTGGAGCACAGGTGGTGGATGTACCGGACTTCCTTTCCGCGTCCGGCGCATCTGGGCCGCAAGGTCGAGCTCGTCTGCAAGGGGCTGGATTACAAAGCCCATGTCTACTTGAACAATGTGCCGCTCGGCGAGCATGAAGGGATGTTCGTTCCGGCCGTCTTCGATATTACGGACATTGCGCGGATGCACGAGACGCTGGAGCTTCGCATCCTGTTCGAGCACGCGCCCCAGGAGCAGTCGCAGATCGGGCGGACGTCGCTGACGCATACCCAGAAGAGCCGCTTCGGCTACAAATGGGATTTTTCCGCGCGGCTCGTGTCGCTCGGCATCTGGGACGACGTGTACCTGCGCGTCCACGAGGAGCTGTCGCTCGGCGAAGCGCACATTCGCACGGACGTCGCTGAAGACGGGGCGGGCGTCGTTGGCTTGAAGGTGACGGTCGAGGGGGCGGTGCCGGAGGAATATGCGCAGACGGGGGACGCTCTGGCGGAGGATTATGCCGCGGAGGCGGTGCTGACCGATCCGGAAGGACGCGAGCTCGCGATGCAGCGGATCGCCGTCGGCCCGGACCGGGCGCAGGCAGACTTTTCTTTTCGCGTGGAAAGGCCCCTGCTCTGGTATCCGAACGGGCACGGGGCGCAGCCGCTCTACGGGCTCGAAGTGCGCTTGCTGAAGGGAGACGCGGCGCTGGACGCGCGCGCGTTCAAGCCAGGCATCCGCAAGCTCGGTTACATGCTTAACGAGGAGAGCCCTGCGTCCGCGCTGCCGTACACGTTCTCGATCAACGGCGAGAAGGTGTACGTCAAAGGGGTGAACTTGACGCCGCTCGATATGCTGTACGGCACCGCGACGCCGGAGCGGTACGAGTGGACGGTGCTCATGATGAAGCAAGCTGGCGTTAATATGGTCCGCGTGTGGGGCGGGGGCGTCATCGAGAAAAGCGTGTTCTACGAGCTGTGCGACCGTCATGGCATTCTCGTCTGGCAGGAGTTCGTCCAGTCCGGCTCGGGGATGGATTCGGCGCCGCCCGAGGACCCGCAGTATCTGGCGCTGCTGGCCGCGACCGCCGAAGCCGCTCTCAAGGACAGGCGCAACTACGTGTCGCTGGCGGTCTGGAGCGGCGGCAACGAGCTCAAGGAAGCGCCGAACCGGCCCTGCGGCTGCGACAACGGCAATCTTGCGCTGCTCAAGTCGCTCGTGCAGGCGCACGATTCGGATCGGATGTTCCTCCCGACGTCGGCCTCCGGTCCGCAGGAGATGCTGTCGCTGGACGCGGGGCGGAACCACGACGTTCACGGCGGCTGGAAGTACAGGGGACATCCCGAGCATTACGAATTTTACGGGCAGGCGGACAGCCTTTTCCACAGCGAATTCGGGGTCGACGGCCTGTGCGCGGTGAAAAGCATGCGCAAGTTTCTGAGCCCGGGTCATATTCGGGTGTCCGATATGGACGAGAGTCTTGTCTGGCGCCACCATGGCGATTGGTGGGATACGCGCGAGCGGGACGCCTGGTTTTTCGGCGAGCCGGCGGGCCTTGAAGCGTTCGTCCGCTGCAGCCAGTGGATCCAGGCCGAGGGCCTCCGGTTCATCGTCGAGGCCAACCGGCGCCGGCAGTTCCGCAACAGCGGCAGCATCGTCTGGCAGTTTAACGAGCCTTGGCCCAACGTAGGCTGCACGTCGCTGACGGACTACTACGGCGAAGCCAAAATGGCGTACTACTGGATCGGTCAGGCGTTTGCCCCGGCGCACGTCTCGCTCGATTATCGCCGGCTTGTTTATCCCGTGGGGGATACGTTTCAGGCAGATTTGTTCGCGGAAAGCGGAGGCGGCGGATCGCCGGACGGCGACGAATTGCAGGTCGAGGCGCTGACGACGGCGGGCCGGCGGATGTGGCATGGAACGTTCCGGACGGCGTCTGGCGCTGCCATGCAGAAGGTAGGCGCGCTCGCGTTCGAGATCGCGTCCGATTTCACGGCGCTGTTTGTCGTACGTCTACGTTTGCGCCGAGAAGGCCGAACGCTGCATGAGAACGCCTACTATTTCTCCACGCAGGCCGAGACATGCTACCGGCCGGCGCTTGGCCTTCGCTCGCGCGGCTTCCGCTTCGAGGCGGAAGGCGAGTGGGAGGAAGCGGGCGAAGAATGGAAGGCCGAGTATCTGGAACCGATCAGGCGGACGTTCCTGCTCGCCAACGATGGCGTTGAAGCGATCCTTCACGTCTGCGCGGAGGAGCTGACGGACCGGTACTGGACGATGGCGGACGCAGGCTTCGTTACCCTTTTCCCCGGCGAGGAACAACGCGTCACGGTTTACTGCGCGAGCAGGCGCCTCGGCGGACTGGGCGCGGAGGCCGACGGAGGCGAAGAAGAGGGGCGATCGCTGCCGGAGATTCGGTTCACTCATTTGAATGCGCAAGATTCGCAGGAAGAAAGGGAGTTTTTTTAGATGGCCGACCTGGCTAAAATCCGGGAGACGTACGAGCGGGGCAAAGGCATCTTCAGGCTCGCTCCCGTGTTCGTGCCGCGCCGTTTCGCACAGGCAGGCAAGCGGCTGCGGCTTCATCCCGACGACTATTACGCATACGGGGCCGCGCGGGGCTCCATTAAGGAACGATGGTTTTCCTCGGTCATTCCCGCGATGAACGGGCCGCTGGCGAGGCCGGACGAGGGCATGAGCTACGTGGCGGTCAATGACGACGCGAGCGACAAGTTTCTGTTCCGCGACGCGGTCGAAGCGCTCGGCCCCCTCGTCATCGGAGAGGCGCTGCACGCCAAGTACGGCACGTGGCCGATGTATTCCAAGTTTTTCGACTATGAGACGCCGCTGTTCCACCATTTGCACCTGGACGAAGCTTCCGCCCAGCTGGTAGGCCGGATGGGCAAGCCCGAAGCGTACTATTTTCCGCCGCAGCTTAACAATCATCCGGGCGTCTTCCCCGCCACGTACTTCGGGTACGATCCCGACGTGACGATCGATCAGGTGCGCGAGCGCCTGCTGCAGTTCGAAGCGGGCGACAACCGGATCACCGAGCTGTCCCGGGCCTATCGGCTCGAGCTTGGCACCGGCTGGTATACGCCGCCGGGCGTCGTGCATGCGCCGGGCTCGTATCTGACGTACGAGCCGCAGTGGAACAGCGACGTCAATTCCGTCCACGAGAACGTCGTGTGGGGCGAGGTGTATCCGTACGAATTTCTGACGGAAAACTGCCCCGAGCCGGAGAAGCGCAACATCGACTACATTCTCGGACTGATGGACTGGGAGAAAAACGTGGACCCGCATTACAAGAAAAACTACTTCCGCCCGCCGATCGCGTGCGCGCATTCGGACGAACGCCATACGGAGAAGTGGATTACGTACGGCAACGAATACTTTGGCGCCAAGGAATTGACCGTGCAGCCGGGTCAGATGGTCGTCGTCCAGGATCCCGCTGCGTATGGTACGATACTGCTACAAGGCCACGGCACCTTCGGCGTTCATGACGCCGAGGCGGCCGTCATGCTGCGGTTCGGACAGATGAGCGGAGACGAGTTTTTCGTCGGCGAGGCGGCGGCCCGCGAGGGCGTCGCGATCGTCAATCGGAGCAAGTGGGAGCCTATGGTGTTCCTGAAGCACTTTGGACCGAACCATCCGGAGATGCCCTGATCCGGGCGCCGCGACATAAAGGAGAGCAGAAAACGATGTCCAGACAAGTCTATGAAGTGAAGAACGAGAAGATCCGCGAGGCGTTCGAGGCGCTGAAAAAAAATGATCCGAAGCGGCTCGAGCGGCGGTTGAACCTGTCCTGGAGCAACTGGGGCTTCGGCATGGAGACGCTCGCGGACACGGCCGAACGGCTGCAGCGGGCAGGCATCGGCTACATCGAGCTGCACGGCAACCATTACGGACCGGACCTCGGTTACCGCAAGGAGGAAACGCTGCGCATTTTGGGCGCGCACGGCATCAAGGTCGCGGGCATTTGCGGCATTTTTTCCGCTGACAACGACCTGTCCAGCAACCGCGCCTTCCAGCGCCAGGCCGCCATCGACTACCTGAAGCGGGAGATCGAGTTTGTCGCATCGGTCGGCGGCTCCTACGTCCTCGTCGTGCCGGGCGCGGTCGGCAGACCGGCGCCTTACGATGCGATGGAGCTCGCGCGCAGCGCCGAGACGCTCCGGCTCGTCGCCGACCTGTTCGTCTCGCACGGCATCAAGGCGGCCATCGAGCCGATCCGTTCCGCCGAGACGAGCTACGTTCATACGATCGCGGACGCCGAAGCTTATATTAAGGATGTGAATCATCCCGGCGTGCAGCATATCAATGCGGACGTGTATCATATGCAATCCGAAGAGTCGCATATCGGCGAGGCGCTGCTGGCGGCCGGCGACCGGCTGCTTAATTTGCACATGGCCGACAGCAACCGCGGCGCGCTCGGCGACGGCTCGCTGGACGTGGACACCGTCATCATGGCGCTGTACCTGCTCGGCTTCAACCGCGACGGCCGCTACGTCACCCCGGAGCCGCTCGGGCCGGGCGGCGATCCGTATCCGGCCATGTACGGCAAGCCGGACAAGGCGCTGCTGGACCGCATGGTCCTGCAGACGGCCGCCTATTTCCGCGAGCGGGAGGACGTGCTGCTGGGACGGTAGGGAGGCGTAGCTGAGGGAAGCTTGACCCGATCCGAACCGCCACTCGGGGGAGCCAGTTACAAGGAAAAACCGTGTAACTCGGCCGGATCAGTGGCTCGGGAACGGCGTTGCACGGAAAAACCGTGTAACTCGGCCTGAGCAGTTGCGAGGGAGCGGCGTTGCACGGAAAAACCGTGTAACTCGGCCGGATCAGTTGCCTGGAAGCGGCGTTGCACGGAAAAACCGTGTAACTCGGCGGATCAGTTGCCTGGGAGCGGCGTTGCACGGAAAAACCGTGCAACGGGCACTCTCCCTCCGCCCAGACAACCGACACACCTTAGCCGGCTATCTGTCAGCCATAAAGAAAAGACCGGAAACGGCAAGGGACTCAAGTCCCTGCAGCCGTTTCCGGTCTTTTTGGTTTTCCTAGCAATCAGCCCTTCGTCGTGGCGATCCGAATGACGTTCCAGGAAGCGCGGCCGAGTACGGCTTGCACGCGTCCAGCATCGATCTTGGATTCGCCGCCGGTGCGAGGGACGACCCGGTTCGGATTGTTCTTGGTGTTGATGGCCTTCAGATCGTCGCTTTCCAGTACGATATGCTCCAGCAGATGCGCTTCGCCGAAGCTGCGGACGTCGACGTCGAGCGCCATCGATTCTTCGAGGTGACGGTTCACCGCGAAAATCGTCAGGAGGCCTTGCTCTTCGTCGAACACGCTGACCGATTCCAGGTAAGGAACGTCGGTGAAGTCCCTGGCGTCGTACTTCGGAGAATCGACCACCGATTGCAGCACCGTGCCCCTGCCGTAATTCGAAGCATGAAGGAACGGGTAGTACGTCGTCTGCAGCCAGAGCGAGCCGCCCGTCTCCGTCATGATCGGAGCAATCGTATTGATCAGTTGGGCGAGGCAGCCCATTTTCACCCGGTCGGCGTGCTTCAGCATCGTGATCAGGTAGCATCCGACGGCGAGCGCGTCTTCGAAGGTGTACGCGTCCTCAAACTCCGGCGGCGCGATCTGCCAGCGTTCGCTCGCGCGGCTTGTGCCGATCGAGTGCCAGACGTTCCATTCGTCGAGCGACAGCATGATTTTTTTCTTGCTGCGCTTTTTCGCCTGGACGTAATCGGCAATCGAAGCTACGCCCCCGATGAACTGGTCGAGATCGAGCGAGCTGGCCAGGAAGTTGGCCGTATCGCCCGCGTTATTGTTGTAATAAGCATGCAGCGAAAGGTAGTCGACCTGATCGTAGGCGAGATCCAGGACGGTCGCTTCCCATTCGGCGAAAGTCGGCATGCCTCTGGAGGAGCTGCCGCAGGCGACCAGCTCGATCGTCGGATCGACCCAGCGCATCACTTTTCCCGTCTCGTTGGCAATACGTCCGTACTCGACCGCGGTTTTCGCGCCGATCTGCCAGGGCCCGTCCATCTCGTTGCCCAGACACCACGTCTTGAAGCGATGGGGCTCGCGGTAGCCGTGGGAAATGCGCATGTCGCTGTAGTAGGAGCCGGAAGGGTGATTGCAGTATTCGACGAGATTTCTCGCGGCGTCGGGGCCGCGCGTGCCGAGGTTAATGGCCATCATTACTTCCGTGCCGGCCAGCTTGGCCCAATCCGCGAATTCGTTCGTGCCGACGGCGTTCGTCTCGGTCGTCCACCAAGCCAGCTCCAGCTTTTGCTTGCGCTCCGACTTGGGTCCCACGCCGTCCTCCCAATTGTAGCCGGACACGAAGTTGCCGCCGGGATAGCGCACGATCGGAACCTGAAGCGCTCGGATCGCCTCCAGCGCGTCGCGGCGGAATCCGTTCTCGTCCGCAGTCGGGTGACCGGGCTCGTAGATGCCGCCGTATACGGCGCGCCCCAAGTGTTCGATAAAGGAACCGTACATCCTAGGATCTACTGCGGATAGCGTGAAGTGCTTGTCGATCAGCATATGAGAGCGTATTGTCATGAAGTTGACCTCCTAAGGATTAAGTTTAAACAAAATTCAATAAAACATTGAAATCCTATATTATTCGTAACATAATAGGTTTTGACAGACAATAATTAATTACAGGATTAACATAAAACAAAATCCTATATGGATGGTGAGCAAGTGTTACTCTCTACCGATTCGAACGCGCTCCGCATCTACGAGGCGCTGGCCAGCGAAGTCCGGTTAAAGATCATCGACAAGCTTTACGAGCGAGAACGGCATGTGAAGGAGCTGGCGGAAGAGCTGTTCCTGAGCAACGCGGTCGTCAGCGGACACATTCGCAAGCTCGAAGAAGCCGGCATCGTCGGCAGCAAGATGAAGCGGATGGACGGCGGGACGTACAAGCTCTGTTATGTGAAAACCGAGTTCATGCAGATCAAGCTGTCTCCGGACGCCCCCGCCTCGTTAAGCTGCCACGAGCTGTCCCTGCCGATCGGCCAATATACCGATTACGAGGCTTGGCCGACCTGCGGCATCGCGACGACGGAGAAGGTCGTCGGCCAGTTCGACAATCCGGTCTGCTTCATGGAGCCGGAGCGGGTGAACGCGGGCATCCTGTGGATGGCCAAGGGCTGGGTCGAGTACAAGCTGCCGAACTATTTGTACAAAGACCAGCGGCTGCACGAGATCGAGATCTCGCTCGAGATCGGTTCGGAGGCGCCGCGCGTGAACGAGAATTGGCCGTCGGACATCCGCTTCGATCTGGGCGGCAAGACCGTAGGGGTGTGGACGAGCCCCGGCGACTTTGGCGATCGACGGGGACGGCTGACGCCGGAATGGTGGCACTCGGACGTCAATCAATACGGCTTGATGAAGGTGCTTCGCATCAAGGAGAAGGGCACCTACATCGACGGCCAGAAAATATCCGGCGTCGGCCTGCGCGATATCGAGACGAGCGCGATGAACTGGACGCTGCGGATCGCCGCGGAGGATACCGGGCGGGGCCGGGGCGGCCTCACGCTCTACGGCAAGGGCTTCGGCAACTACGATCAGGACATTGTCGTTCGCAGCTATTATGTGTAGGGAGCGCGTTTATATTTGCGTTGGGACCAGGCGGTGACGCTTCGGTCTTTTTTTTTGTGATTTGGCTGGTTCGGGGCGGGAAGCGATGCGTTTGGCAGGTAGCTTGCGTGGACTGGACGGAGATGCAGATGGGGGAACGGTTTTACGGACCATGGGGGCGTTATTTAAGCGCATGAAGCGAATATTGGCGGTCTTCCGGACCGTGTTTCCGCTATTTCTTCCGAAGGAGGCACGAAAAACCGGTTTTGCACGCAATAGCGTCCCCTGTGTCCGGTAACGCTCCAAAACACCGTTAACGACGTAAATAGCGTCATCTGTGTCCGGTAACTCCCCAACTCTGTGTCCGCGGGAGAGTGGCGAGCTCCCTGCGCCAGTGACGTTCATGTGCGAAAGTAGGAATTTGCACGCAATAGCGTCCCTTGTGTCCGGTAAACCTCCGCTTACGTCGTTTCTGGCGCAAATAGAGGATCCTTGGTCAGCGACGGGGGTCGAGGTTTGGTGCGGAACCGTGAGAAATGGCATGAGGTCGTCAAAGGCCGCCCCCTCGCTCCGCTCTTAAAAATGAGGAATCAAACTAAAAAATGACGCGCTTATGGCGGCGGGCGGCGGCCCTTACAATGAAAAATGTAAGCGGCTAACAAGCTGCAAGACCATGAGGGGGAGTCAAGCATGAAATCATTGAAATCCCAAGTCGCCGGCGTCGCCGTGGCGTCGCTGTTCACCGTCGCGCTCGCCGCGTGCGGCAGCAATAACAATAATACGGCATCGCCGTCCGCCGCGAGCTCGTCCGCCGCCAGCCCATCGGCATCGGCGTCCGCATCCGCGTCGGCCAGTCCGTCCGCAAGCACGCCAAGCGCCGAGCCGGTCACGCTCAGCATGCTCGTCTCCGGCTCCAAGGCCGCCGACGGCGCCGACTTCGAGCTCGACACGCTGCCGAAGCTCGTCAAGGAAAAGTTCCCGAACGTCACGCTCGAGGTACAGAAGCTGCCCGACGAGCAGTACTACACGACCGTCAAGTCGAAGCTCGCGACGGGCGAAGGCCCGGACATCTTCCTCGTCTTCCCGAACATGGCGAACATGGGCGCGATCGAGGTAGCGAAGGCCGGCTACGCGGCCGACCTGTCCGACCTCAGCTTCTGGAACAACGTAAGCAAGGCCGCCATGAACGACATGAGCTACGAGGGCAAGCCGTACGCCGTCGCCAAGGGCATGGACATCCTCGGCACCTACTACAACAAGGATCTGTTCGCGAAGGCGGGCATCACGGAAGTGCCCAAGGACTGGGACAGCTTCGTCGCCGCCTCCGAGAAGCTCAAGGCTTCCGGCGTCACGCCGATCGTCATGGGCGACAAGGATCCGTGGGTCATCCAGTTCGGCATGTACCAGCTCGCCGCCAACTCCGTCTACCCGTCCGATCCGGACTTCGACAAGAAGCTGCAGACCGGCGAGACGCAGTTGACCGACGCCAAGTGGGTCAAGACGGTCAACCAGTACAAGGAGCTGTACGACAAGGGCTACGTGTCTAAAAACTCGCTCGGCATGGCCAGCGCGCAAGCGATGCAGCAGTTCGTCGACGGCAAGGCGGCCATGATCTTCACGGGCACCTGGGATCTGCCGGGCCTCACCGCGCAAGGCGCGGCGAGCTTCGATCGCGGCTTCTTCTCCCTCCCGGGCAACGACGCGGGCCAGCCGGTCTACGCTTCCGCGGCGACGGCAGCCGGGTACGCGCTGAACGCCAAGTCCAAGCATCTGGACGTCGCGAAGCAAATTTTCGAGTATCTGTACGACGGCCAGTCCCCGCTGTTCCAGGCGTGGATCGCGTCCAATCCGTCCATCAGCGTGTTTAACGGCGTGACGCTCAAGAACGAGATCTTCAAGGACGTGCTGACCGAGATCCAGAGCACGGGCCATGCGTTCTACTTCTCCAACCAAATGTGGCCGGCAGGCGTCAGCGACGTCATGCAGTCCAAGTTCGCGGAGATCATCGGCGGCAAGAAAACGACGGCCGAGGACGTCACCAAGGCGATGCAGGACAAGTACAAAGAGCTTTATAAAGGCTGATCGCCTGCGAGATCAAGGGGGAGCGAGGTTCCCCCTTGATGCAATTCACGCCGAAAGGAAAGAAGCATCATGAACAGTGCCGTGATGAAAAAGACGATGTATTGGTTCGTGCTCCCGGCCCTCCTTTTCTACTGCTTGTTCTGGATTTTTCCGATTCTCAAGCTGTTCCAGTACAGCATCACCGATTACAACGGCTATGTCCAGAAGTTCAACTACGTCGGACTCTCCAACTTCAAAACGCTGTTCCACGAGGAAATTCTCGGCTTGTCCGTCCGCAACACGCTTATTTACACGTTCGTCACCGTCATCCTGGGCAACATCGTCGCGCTTGCGATAGCGTTCCTGCTGAATGCGAATATTCGAGCCAAAGGTCTGTATCGTTCGGCATTTTACATCCCGACGCTGTTCAGCGCGATCGTCGTCGGCTTCATATGGAGCTACGTGTACATGCCGGAAGAGGGACTGATTGCCTCTTTTCTCCATAAGATCGGAATCAACGGAATCGATACGAACTTCCTCGGCAGCTACGACAAGGCGCTCTATTCCATCATTGCGGTCGATATTTGGAAAAACATCGGCACGAGCACGATCATCTTCCTGGCCGGCCTGCAGACGGTGCCGATGGACCTGATCGAAGCGGGAAAAATCGACGGCGCCGGACGCTGGAAGCTCGTGCGCTTCATCAAGATTCCGCTGCTCGCAACTTCCGTCACGATTAACGTAACGCTTAGCGTCATTAACGGGCTGAAGGCGTTCGACTATCCGTTCGTCATGACCAACGGCGGTCCGGGCACGTCGACCAATACGTTGATCTACGCGATGTACAAGATGGCGTTCACCGACCAGCTGTTCGGCAAGGCGTCGGCGCTCGGCATTCTTTCGTTCGCGCTGATCATCGTCATCACCGCCGCGTTCGTCTTCACGCTGAACAGAAGGGAGATCTCCGCATGACCTCCGCCTCGCTAGCCAAGCGTTCGTTCACCCATATTGCGCTGCTCGCGCTCGTCTTTCTCAACCTGGTGCCGCTGTTGATCGTGCTGTCCAGCTCGCTGCGGTCGCCGAAGAATATGACAGACCCGCTCAATTGGTTCAACGAATTCACGTTCCAGAGCTTCCGCTCCGCCTTCACGCGCATGCACTTCCCGACCGCGCTGTGGAACAGCTTCGTGCTGACCGGCGTTTCGGTTATTTTCGTGGTGCTGCTGGCCGCGATGGCCGCCTATCCGATGGCGCGCATCCGCAGCCGGACGAGCAAGTTCCTGTACTTGTTCTTCCTGTCCGGCCTCGTCGTGCCCGGCCAGATGGTGCTCATCCCGATCATTCAGATGATCAAGTCCGTCGGCATTCCGATGAACCAATACACGCCGATTCTCATGTTCATCACGTGCAGCCTGCCTTTTTCCACGTTCCTGTACACCGGCTTCATCCGCAGCGGCGTGCCCGAGGAGCTGGAGGAGGCGGCGCATATCGACGGCGCGGGGATGTTCCGCAGATACTGGCAGATCGTGTTCCCGCTGCTGCTGCCGGTGACCGTCTCGGTCGTCATCACGCAGGGCGTCTGGATCTGGAACGATTACTTCTTCAACATGGTGTTTATCACGAAAACGCTGGCGGCGCCGCTTCCGGTCGCCATGCTCGGCTTCCTCGGCGACCAGCAGAATCCGGCGCAGTGGAACGTGCTGTTCGCGGCCTGCATCCTGTGCGCGCTGCCGCTGCTGCTCGCGTTCCTCGCGCTGCAGAAATACTTCGTCGGCGGCATGACCGTCGGCGCGGTCAAGGGTTGAACGCGGCGGACAGGCGCGGGGAGCGTCCCCCGCCGGTTCGCTATGCCTGCGGCCGGATATCGGCTATGATGAAAAGACTCCGGACGGAGTCTTTTTGCCGTCCGCCACTTCCACAGAACGAAGGTAGACCGTTGACGAACAGATTAAATAGATCGAACAGATTAAATAGATCGAACAGATCGAACAGATCAAACAGATCAAACAGATCGAACAGATCGAGCGGCCGCGTCCTTCGCGTCTGGCTGATCGGGCTTCTCCCGGCTTTGCTGGCGGCGGCGCTGACCGGCTGCGCGAAGCAGGACCTGAGCGCGGAGGCGACGCCGTCCAGCTCCGTGAAGCCGGTGCCGGTGCTTTACATGACCGCGGGCAACGAGAAATCCGGCAGCACCCGCATCATCAGCGAGCTCGCGCAGGAATACGCGAAGACGCATCCGGACTTCCGCTTCACGATCGAAAGCGTGCAGAATAACGATCTGACGCAAAAGGTCCAGCTCCTTGCCGCGAGCAACGATCTTCCGCAAATGTTCTCCTTTCAGTCCGGCGAGCCGCTTCTGGACATGATTCGCAGCGGCGCGGTCCTAGAGCTGCAAGGCACGTTCGACCGGCTGGGCATCGCGGACAAGCTCAACCCGGTCGCGGTCGACTTGCTGGAGCGGATGGCGGACGGCGCGGGCTTGTACGCGCTGCCGCTCGAGCTGAACATCGAGGGCTTCTGGTACAACAAGCGGCTGTTCGCCCGTTATCATCTGGACGAGCCGCAAACCTGGGACGACATGGTGAGGGCCGCCAGCGTATTTAAAAATGGAGGGATTCAGCCCTTCGCCGTCGCCGGCAAGGGCAAATGGCCGATCACGCGGTTGATCAACGCTTACGCCATTCGCAAGCTGGGCGCGGACGCGATGGAGCGCGTCTACAAGGGCGAGCTGAAGCTGACGGATCCGGGCTTCGTCGAAGCGGCGGACGCCGTGCAGCGGATGGGCCAGGCGGGATACTTCGGGCAGGATGCGAACAAGATCGATTTCGGATCGGCCTTCCGCGCGTTCACGCAAGGTCAAGCCGCGATGATTTACACGGGAAGCTGGTCGGTCAGAGATCTGAACACGGCCGCCGAAGGACGGATCGCGCCGGAAGACATCGGTTTTTTCAGCATTCCGCTCGTACCGGGCGGCCAGGGCGCCCTGGATGAATATCCCGTGAACGCAGGCGTGACGACCTCCTTCTCGCGCGAATCGTTCGATGACGGACTGGGCGATTTTATTCAGTACGCGTTTGCGCGTTACGGCGATCGGGCGATGAACGAACTGGGCATGATCACGGGCTTCAATTCGGATACGGCAAGGTCGGCCATGCCGCCGCTCACCCGGATGGTGCAAGAGAAGCTGGACGGCATGTCGCGGACCTCGCTCTGGTTCGAGGCGCGCTTCGATGCGCGGACCCAACTGCTGGCATGGAACGGCGCGCAGCTGCTGCTCGCGGACGCGAGCTATACGCCGGCCGCCTATATGAGCGAATTGCAAGCCGCGCTGGACGATGCGTCGCGATAAGCCGGCTTGCGGCTGCCGCAGCATCTGTTCCGTTTCTCCTCGGGGAGACGGAATTTTTTTGTCTTAAAAATGAGGACTAAAACTAAAATTTGGCGCACTTATGACGCGGGAAGCAACCGCTTACAATGAAACATGACATCGGCGATCCTGCGCCGGCACGGAGGAGTGATGGCGAGCGGGCGGGCGGGCCCGAATGCGGCGGGCAGGAGACGATCGATCCATATTTGATAGAAACGGCAGGTGTGCAAATGAACAAGACAATCGTCCGCACGGGCAAAAAGAGCGTATCCGCGCTGATGGCCGGCGTGCTGTCGGCGGGACTGGCGCTGGGCGCGCATGCACCGGCGGCTTCGGCGGCAGAGCCGGGAGGCGCAATTTCCTTTAAAACGCAGACGGGCGGCACATTCGACGGCATGCCGCTGTTCGACGGAAATCCGAGCCATCTCGACGCCTTCGTGGATACGTACTATGACTACATCGGGCTCGAGGGCGCGGCACTGTACGCGACGGGCATCCGGGACAACTATACGTTCGTTATGGACGCCGCGGACAACAGCGGGCACAAGGGCAAGATCGTCCCGGGCGGGCTCGCGGCTGCGGACAACGTATACGGCGTATCGACGGACTTCCCCGCGCTCGTCGGCCTCGGGCAGACCTGGAACAAAGCGCTCGTCTCGCAGGTCGGCAAGGTCATGGGCAGCGAGAAAATCAGCCAGCTGAACGTCAAGCAGGGAACGGCCAACATCCATAACGGTTCCAACACGTCGCGTTCGATCGCCTTTACCGCGCTCTCCGACGTTCGCGTCAATCCGCTCAACGGGCGGACGCCCGAAGGCTACGGCGAGGATCCTTACCTGTCGGCAACCTTGATCGACAACATGGCTTCCGGCCTTGCCGGCACCGACCAGGAGGCGAGCCAGGACGGGTTCTGGCAGCGCGCGGTCGTCGGCACCAAGCACTTTTCCTTGTATAACGCGGAGTGGTTCCGCCAGACGTCGAGCACGAACGCCGGCGCGCGGGCCATCTACGAATACCAGATTCCGTCGGCGTTCAAGGGGCTGGAGTCGGGCTCGGTCGCCGGCGTCATGACGTCCTTCGGCCGCACGAACGGCGTGCCGAACATCATCTCGCCCTACATGATTCTGGGCAGCCAGCTCGCACGCTACGGCATGTATTCGTCGCCGGACTTCAACGGCGAGAATCATCTGTTCAACACAAGCTTCAGCAACGGGTTCGACGCGCAGTATACGCTCGACCGCAAGCACGCGCTCGCGCTGATGGTGCTGGCGCATTCCGAGTCGGTGCGCGCTTCGGGCACGGACAAGACGGACGTCGTCACCTTGGCGAACGCCGTCAAGGAAGGGCTGTACGGCATCACGCTCCAGGACGTGGAGGAAGCCGGCCGTCCGATCGTGAACCAGCTGGCCCGCCTGGGCATCTTTAATGAAGTCGACGCAAGCGGCGTGCCGATCAACTATCCGTTCGCGAGTCAGGCGAAGGACGTGGCAACGACGCTCACCGACTTCAGCACGGCCGCCCACCAGGAGGTGGCGCTGCAAGCCGCGAGAGAATCGGTCGTCCTGCTCAAGAACACGGACGAAGCGCTTCCGCTGGCCAAGAGCAAGAAGGCTGCCGTCATCGGCGCGTACGCCGACATGCGTATGCGTCCCGGCTACGCCGCGGCGACGCCGGCGGCGCTCGCGAACGCGGGCAAGACGCCGCTGTATTCGATCCTGAATACGATCGGCGCGGGCAACGTGAAGTTCTCGACCGGCAGCGCGGTCGTCGCGCTCAAGTCGGCCGCGAACGGCAAGTATGTCACCGCAAGCACGGGCGCAGGCGCGCAGCTGAACGCGAGCTTCGCGGGCGCCGCGAACGCGCTGACCGATGCGCAGCTGTTCGATTACTACGATTGGGGCCAGAACGCAGTCAGCTTGAAGTCCAAGGCCAACGGCCTCTGGGTGACGGCGCCGACCGCGAACAGCACGGGCGTGGGCAACACCGCTACGGCAAACCTGCTGCTCACCAATCCGGACTGGACGACGCTGGCCTCTACGGGCATCAACAGCACCGTGCCGGCCAAGCTCCGCTTCGAACCGAACGGCGGCAGCTCCGTATCGATCGTCTCGGGCGGCCTGGCGATTCAGACGGGCCTGTTCGGCGGACGCCTGCTGACGACCGGCGCGGACGGCGCCGTAGCGACCGGGGCTTCGACGATCGGCACGATCGCCAACTTCAACGCGCGGGACAATAGCGCGAAGTTCGACAAGACGGTCGTGCAGGAAGCGGGCATGGGCGCGGATATCGCGGCGATGGCCAACACGCAGGACTACGCGCTCGTATTCGTCGGCGCGCATCCGAACAACAGCGGCGGCGAAGGCTCCGACCGTGCCGACCTGTACCTCGGCGCCGACGATTACAAGATCGCGCACAATGTCGCGGCGGCGTTCGCGGCCAAAAACAAGAAGACGATCGTCGTGCTCCTCGCGAGCTCGCCGGTCATCATGGAAGAGATCCAGAAGGATCCGAACGTATCGGCCGTCATCACGCAGCCATACTCCGGCGAGTTCGAAGCGCAAGGTCTGACGGACGTTCTGTTCGGCGACTACGCGCCGACCGGCCGCCTGTCCGCGACCTGGTACGCGGATATGTCCGCGCTGCCGGCGATCGACAAGTATTCGATTCCGGAAGGCAACACGGCGATCTCGGGCGTCGACCAGCTCGATCCCCGTTTCGTGTCCGACATGTTCAACGCCGATCCGGTCGAAGCCAAGCTCACTTATATGTTCACGAATGCGCCGATTACTTACGAATTCGGCTACGGCCTCTCCTACGGCGACTTCACGTACAAGGAATTCACCGCGCCGAGCGCTGCGGCGGCGAATCAGAAGTTCAACGTATCCGTCGAGCTTACCAACGAAGGCTCGATCACGACCTCCGAGGTCGTGCAGCTGTACGCGCGGAAAAACGGTTCCGCCTACGGCGCAGAAGTGCCAGCCAAAAAGCTGGTCGCCTATGATAAGGTCGAGCTGACCCAGGGCGAGCACAAAATCGTCACGCTCAGCGTCGATCCGAAGGACCTGGCGATCTGGGACGTGAACAAGGGCGATTATATCGTCGAAGACGGCGCCTACACGTTCATGATCGGCCGCTCCTCCAAGGATATCCGGTCGACCAAAGACATCGCGATCTCCGGCGACTCGCTCGCGACGCTGGATGCCAAGACGGCATTTAACGTGTTCGACCATGCTTATGATTCTTATGCGGTCGCTTACCGCGAGGCTTCGAAGGCGAACACCGTCGAGAGCCTTCGCGCAGACAATATCGCGGGCGAATACTACGCGGTCATGTCTAAGGGCGCAGGCTCCTGGGTCGCGCTGCCGAAGACGGACTTCACGGGCGCCAAAAAAATCGAAGCAAGCGTAGGCACGAACGGAGCGGGCGGCAACATTACGCTGCGGGCGGACTCGCCGACGGCCGAGCCGTTCGCGACGATCGCCGTGCCGGTCACGGGCAAGACGACTTATGTCATGCCGACGGCCGCCGATCAGACGGTCAATGAACTTGGTTATGTGAAAGTCGAGGCTGCCGTAGCGGCGGCGCCTGCGGGTACGCATACGGTGTACGTCGTATTCGAAGCCGCCGACCTGCGCATCGATTCCCTGCAGGTGACGCAAACGGCCGTGAACATCGCCAAGCCGGTGGACGGCGCGGCACTGCCGGCCGCGAAGCCGGGCGTGGCGTACGATCAGACGCTGGCGCTCGAAGCAAGCGGCGGCACCGCTCCTTATACGTGGAGCGTGACGGGACTGCCGGAGGGACTGAGCTTCGACGCTGCGACGGGCAAGATCACGGGCACCGTGGCGGACGGCGCAGTAGATAGCAGTCCGTATACGGTGACGATCTCGGCGACGGACGCGAACGACGAGAAGGTATCGGTCACGAATACGCTGGCCATCGGCGACGTGCTGGGCATCGGCGCGCCGGAAGGCGGAGCCGTACCGGCAGCCAAGGTTGGCGCGGCATACAGCGTGCAGCTGGCGGCTTATGGCGGCACGGAGCCTTACGCCTGGACGGTGACGGGATTGCCGGAAGGGCTGGTGCTGGATGCTGGAGCGCAGAAGATTAGCGGCGTTCCGGCTGCGGGCACGGATGCCGAGAGCCCGTACGAAGTCGTCATTCGCGTGACGGATTCCGCCAATGTTTCCCGGGAAATGACGGCGTCTCTGACCGTCTCGCCGTCGGATCCGGTCGATCCGGGGGTGGAGGAGCTCGCGATTACGTCGCCTGCTGCGGGCAGCGCGATCGTATCGGGCAATGAAGGCAGCGCGTACGATCAGGTACTGACGCTGACGGCCACGGGCGGCACGGAGCCGTACGTCTGGAGCGTAAGCGGATTGCCGACAGGCTTAACGTTCGATCCTGCGACACTCCGCATCTCCGGTACGCCGACGAGCAGCGGTACGTTCCCGCTGTCGATCACGGCGACGGATGCGGAAGAACGCACGGCAACGGTAGCGGCGAGCCTCACCATCGCGCCGATCTATGTGCCGCCGTATGTGCCGCCGGTGACGACGCCGGTTACGGAGACGAATCAGCCTGATGCCGAAGGCAAGTTGAAGGTGACCGATACGATGCTGACGGTGGGCGACGCGGGTGCATCCGTGACGCTGCCTGCAGGCACGAAGACGGCGCAGCTGCCTGCGAGCTTGCTCGGCAAGGCGGATGGCAAGAGCCTGGCGCTTAAAGCTGACGGCTTGTCGCTGAACCTGCCGGCAGCCGTAGTGAAGCAGCTTGCGGCCGCAATCCCGGCGGATCGCCTCGGCGATGCGCAGGTGCAAGTATCGTTTAAGGCAGTTGACGCTGCTGAGGCGGCGCAGGCCGTTGGAGCATCGACCGATGCGACGAACGTACGCCTTGCAGGCGACGTTATCGAGTTCACGCTAACCGTCGTCGTTGGCGATGCCAGCACGGCCGTGACGACGTTCGACGCGCCGATCACGCTGACGCTGCAGGCGGATGGCGTCACGAATCCGAAGCTCGGCGGCATTTTCTACCTGGCGGGCAACGGACAGCGCCAGTATGTCGACAGCAAGTATGTGGATGGCGCTTATGTCGCGCAGATTCAACACTTTAGCAAGTATGCGGTGCTTGAAGTCGCCAAGAACTTCGCCGACGTCCCGGCTTCGCACTGGGCGATCGAAGTGATCAAGGAGCTGGCGGCCAAGCAGATCGTCGGCGGTACGAGCGAGACGACGTTCGAGCCAAGCCGCACGATCACGCGCGCCGAGTTCACGCAGCTGCTGGCAGGCGCGCTGAAGCTGACGGACGAAGGCAAGCAGTCCTTCGCCGACGTGTCGGCAGGCGTCTGGTACGCGAAGCCGATCGCGCTGGCGGCTGAAGCCGGCATCGTGACGGGCCGCGGCGACGGCACGTTCGATCCGAGCGGCGCGATCACCCGCCAGGAGATGGCGACGATGATCGTGAAGGCGTACCGCTACCTGCACGGCACCGCGGCAGCAGCCGGCGCAGGCGCAAGCTTCGCCGACGCGGACCGCATCGCCGCTTGGGCGGCGCCGTACGTGGCCGAAGCCTCGTCGCTGGGCCTGCTGTCGGGCCGGGGCGCAGGACAGTTCGCGCCGCAAGGCGTAACGACCCGCGCCGAAGCCGCGCAGTCGGTGTACAATTTGCTGCAAAAGTAACAGTGTGCTAGAAAGGCGCAATGAACGCCAAGCCCCCCGGGCTTGGCGTTTTTTCTGCGCAGCGGGGGAGGCAGCGAGAGGGGGCGGAGCAGGGACGGGGACGTGGCAGAGTTGGGGGAGGTGACGGAGGTGACGGAGGTGACGGAGGTGACAGAGGTGACAGAGGTGACAGAGGTGACAGAGGTGACAGAGGTGACAGAGGTGACAGAGGTGACAGAGGTGACAGAGGTGACGAGGTGACGAGGTGACGAGGTGACGGGGCGATCGTAGGGAGGCGCTAGTTGTTAAAAGGCAGCTAATTCCGTGCCGCAATCGCAAAACGAGCAAGTTAGTTGCTGAAAGGCAGTTAATGCCCTGAATTATGGGCAGAAACGCCTCTCTCGCAGGAATTAACTGCCTTCTGACACTTATTTACTTTGACGTGAATCGATGAGGAAAAATAAAAGCCTTTTAGCCACTATTCGATCGGAGGCGGATCGGAGGGGCGGCGGGTCGGAGGCGGATCGGAGGGGCGGCGGGTCGGAGGCGGATCGGAGGGGCGGAGGCGGGTCGGAGGGTCGGAGGGTCGGAGGAGGATCGGCGGGGCAGCGGCGGTGGTGGCGGCGATGAAGCGCGGGTCGGAGGCGGGGCGGCGGGGACGGCGTCGATGAAAGACGAATCGGCGGCGGTTAAGCAGCGGCGCGGAGCGGAATTCGAGAGTTTCCGGATCTGTGACGGCACACAGTCGGATGATACCCGCCCGCCTCCTTAAAAACGCGGAGCTTTCCTAAAAAATCCGTACCTTAATATTGCGTGCGCGATTGGTTACAATGAAAGGAAACGGGTCGTGCAGCCGCACCTTCATTCGCTATTCGCTAATGCGCGGCAAGCCGGGCGCACTGAAAGATTGGTTCCGCTTACAATACACCTGCGATGCCCGTAAAGGATGCTTGCCATGATAACGAGACTCCGCCGTTTTTTGCTTAAACTCAGGCCTCCCCGGATCCGAAGCCGATTTTTGGCGGCCATGATTTTGGTGTCGCTTCCGCCGCTGTTCGTGCTGGGCTACGTTTCTCTGAACATTTCCAAGGACATGCTCGTGCAAAACCATATACAGGCTAACGCGGACCACCTCAAGACGTCCAGCGAAGTCGCCGATCTGCTCATGCGCAACATTATTAATATGAACCGCATCATTCTGTCCAACGACCAGCTTCGGCAGGAGCTGTACCGGAGCGGCGAGGCGAAGGCGGACGGGCAGGGCGTCATCGACGTCCGCACGGCCAACCTGCTGCAAAATATCGTCGTATCCAATCTGTTCGACATCCAGAATATCGATTCGATCTGCCTGTTCGACCGCAATTTCCGGTCCGTCTGTTACGGACGCTCGGAGCAGGCCGGGAAGTACGGCTCCGAGGAGACGCGCGGACTGATCGAGCGCACGGACTGGTACGCGCAGGCCGAGCAGGCCAAGGGCAAGGAAGTGTTTTTCGGCTACAACGTGCTCGAGGAATCGCCTTACGGCAATGCGTTTTCCAGCGTCAAGCTGCTGCGCGATCCGAACCGGCTGAGCGGGGACAAGATCGGCTTGCTCGTCATTAACATCCGCAAGTCGATTTTCGAGCAGACGGTCAACGAGAGCGACGAGAGCGGGTTTCTTGTACTCGATACGCGGGAGACGAATCCGGTCGTCGTCTACGACCTGCGTCCGGCGCTCACGTCCGGCGTCGGCATCGGCGGCAGCCTGGATGCGATGTTCGCGAACATGCGCAAGGCCGGCTACCTGTACAGCCAGTACCGGAACGCGACGAGCGGCTGGATGTTCGTCCACTTCGTCGAGGCCAAGACGCTGCTTCAGCAATCCCAGCGCATCACGCTGACGACGGGACTGCTGGCCGCGCTGATGGCCGGCATCGCGCTCGCGGTATCTTATTTTGTGTCGGGTACGATCACCAAGCCGCTGCTGCAGCTGAAAAAAATGATCGGCGACTGGGCCAAGGGCCATTCTGCGCCAGAGGCGGGCGAGGCGTTTCTCGCGGACGAGGTCGGCGTCATCGGGCAGACGTTCCAGCGGGTAACGGCGGACTATCAGGTGCTGAGCGAGCGGCTACTGCAGGCGCAGCTCAAGGAGCGGGAAGCCGAGCTGCGTTCGCTGCAAGCGCAGATCAAGCCGCATTTTTTATACAATACGCTCGATTCGATCTACTGGATGTCGATGCTCGAGGAGAAGCACGATATCGCCCAGATGGCGCTGTCGCTGTCCGAGAGCTTCAAGCTGAGCCTTAATAAAGGCAAGGAGACGATCCCGGTCTACAAGGAGCTCAAGCATATCGAGCACTACATGATCATCCAGAACCTCCGCTACGACAACCGGTTCAAATACGAGGAAAAGGTCGATCCGGACATCATGAGCTACGAGATTATGAAGCTCATGCTCCAGCCGCTCGTCGAGAACGCCATCTATCACGGACTCGAGCCCAAGGTCGGCGAGGGGACGGTGCGGTTGACGGGGGTTAAGGACGGGGAGTTCCTGTCGTTCACGGTGACCGACGACGGGGTCGGCATGGCGGATATCCGGAAGACGGAGGAAGGGTACGGCATGCGCAACGTGCGGGAACGCCTGGAAATCTATTACGGACCGACAAGCTCGTTTTCGATCCGCAGCCGGCCGGGCGAAGGCACGTCGATCGAGCTGCGCTTTCCGCACAAGTTATACAAGGAGGAGTAGTCATGCTGAAGGCGGTCGTGTTCGATGACGAATTTATCGTGCTGAAGGGGCTGGAACGTCTGATCGACTGGCGCGAGCACGGCGTCGAGCTGGCGGGGACGGCCAAGGACGGGCTGTCCGCGCTGGAGATGTTCAGGACGCTGCGGCCCGATATCGTCATGACCGACATCCGCATGCCGGGCATGGACGGGCTTCAACTGATCGAACACATCCAGGAGGAAGCGCCGGATACGATGTGCATCGTGTTCAGCGGCTACAACGAGTTCGACTACGTCAAGCGCGCGATCAAGCTCGGCGTGGTGGACTATCTGGAGAAGCCGATCACGATCTCGAAGATTCGGGAAGGCATCGAAAAGGCGGTTGCGCGCATCGGCGAGCGAAGCGAGATGTCGAGCCTGAAGCGGAGATGGCAGGAGGGGCTGCTGGAAAAGGCGACGCTCGATCTGCTTCTCTACGGACGAGATGCCGAAGACGCGTGGAAGGTGCAGTTTGGCCCGGAAGCGGAGGTCGTGCGGGGCGTCACGGTCGTCGCCAGCGCGGATTCGGCGTTCGAGCTGCCGGAGGGGCCGGGCTGCCGCGTGGTGCCGGTTCGATACGGCGCCGAATATTTGCACGCTATTTTCCATCTGGGCGAGATCGTCAGCGATTGGACCAGCGCTCTGCAGGCTTGGGGAGGGTCCGCCGTCGGCTCCGGGGCGACGCACGCCGAGCCCGGCGATGCTGCCGCCAGCTATCGCGAGGCGCTACGGGCGCTCCGCTACGGCAAATATCTCGAGGGAACCGGCTGGACCCGGTACGAGGATCTGGGCGACGGCCACGCTCCCGCGCCCGAGCTGTCCGATCTGGAGGAGGGCATTCTCTTCGACCTGCGGCTCGGGGATAAGGAAGGCCTGCTGCTGAAGCTGGACGGCTATCTGGCGTCGTTCAAGCAGGGAAAGGTCGACCCGGAAGTCGCGGAGCTCGAGCTGCTCAAGCTGCTGCTGCATGCCGTCGAAGCGGCCAAAGAAACGGGAGGCGACGCTTCCGAGCTCGATCGCGCCGGCGAGCCGCCTCAGCTCGCGCTGAGAAATCTCGAGACAAGGTCGGCGCAGGCCGCCTGGCTGCGGGCGGAGATCGAGCGGATCGCGGACTGGATACGCGGCGTGCGGCAGCGGACCAAGCATTCCGCGGTGGAGAAGGCGCTTGCCTACATGGAGCTTCACTATGGCAGGGATCTGACCCAGCAGGAAGTCGCGGCGCATGTCGAGATGAACGCCGCGTATTTCAGCCTGCTTTTCAAGGAGCAGATGGGCCTCTCCTATATCAAATATTTGACCAAGCTGCGCATGGAAAAGGCGAAGACGCTGCTAGAGGAAGGCATCCCGACCCAGGAAATCAGCGAGCGGGTGGGGTACTATCATGCGCGTCACTTTGCCGAAGTGTTCAAAAAGCAGACCGGCATGACGCCCGGACAGTACCGGTCGACCGGGAGAGGGCGATGAGCGGCTTGCGGCAGCCGGAACGCGGCCGTTTATTCCGGCTGCCGGCTCTCCGCCTCGCCCTGCCGGCGCTCTCCGCGCTCATGCTGGCGTCCTGCGACGGCGCCCCGGCGCCGGCCCTCGTTCCGGCGGACGATACGACGACGATTTTGTATCTGTCCTCCAACAAAGAAAACGAAGGCAGCTCCAGAATCATCAGCGAGCTCGCCCGGGAATATCAAAGCGAGCATCCGTCGGTCCGGTACAAGTTCGAGAACGTGTCGGAGAGCGACCTGAACCAGCGCGTGCAGCTGCTCGCGGCGAGCAACGATCTGCCCGTGCTGTTCAGCTATCAATCTGGCAAGCCGCTGCTCGATCTCATCGACAGCAACGCCACGCTCGATCTGGAGCGGACGTTCGCGGAGCTCGGCATGGCGGACAGCCTGAATCCCGCGGCCGTCGAACTGCTCAAGGCGTACGCGGAAGGAAAAGGCTTGTATGCGCTGCCGCTCGAGATGAACATCGAAGGCTTCTGGTACAACAAGACCCTTTTCGCAAAATACGGCTTGCCTGAGCCAAGGACCTGGAACGAGATGCTGGCGGCGGCAGAGACGTTCAAGCGCGAGGGCATCCAGCCGTTCGCCGTGGCCGGCAAGGAGAAGTGGCCGATCACGCGCCTGATCAACGCCTACGCGATCCGCAAGCTCGGCGTCGACGCGATGGAAGAAGTGGATAAGGGAGAGCTGTCGCTCGCCGATCCCGGCTTCGTCGAGGCGGCCGATGTCGTGCAGCGGATGGGGCTCCAGGGATACTTCGGCTCCCGCGTGAACACGATCGACATGGGCACGTCGGTCAACCTGTTCCTGCAGGGCAAGGCAGCTATGTTCTACATGGGCAGCTGGCAGCTGCGCGCCTTTAACGACCGGACGCAGAACAAGATCGGAGCGGACAACGTCGGTTTTTTCAGCATCCCGCTCGTGCAGGACGGCCTGGGCTCGCTCGACGAATATCCGGTGAACGCCGGCCTGACCACTTCCTTTTCCAAATCTTCGTATACGCCCGAGGTGGGCGATTGGATGAAGTTCGTGTTCGAGCGTTACGGGGACCGCGCCATGTCCGAGCTCGGCATGGTGACGGGATTTAACGTAAAGGACGTGCCCGAGGATGCGCCGCCGCTCACGAGAATGGTCCAGAGCAAGATCGGCGAGGTGAAAAAGGGAGCGCTGTGGTTCGAGGCCCGCTTCAGCACCAAGGCGCAGCTGCTAGCATGGGACAACGCACAGTTGCTCGTTACAAGCGCGGGTTATTCGCCTAAGGATTATCTGGGCGAGCTGCAGCGGCAGCTGGAAGCCGATCGCGCGGCGGAAGGCCGGTAGGTAACGGATTGCGAGGGAGCGCGAAGGGATAGTGGATCGATGGACCCGCAGACTGGCAGACTGATGGGCCGCGGGTTCGCCGGATTGCGGGATCGCCTGATCGCGGAGACCGGCATAACGCGACGGAATCGGATCATTTTATGCGGGATTCGGTTCTATGGCTGGGGCGTACGGGACTGCTAGAGTAGGAGACAGATGTTACAAGGGAGAGGTGCTTGAGGATGGCGGATACGATTAAAATGCAAGCCGCGCAGGCCGCGATCGTGCGCAACGAAGCGTTCGTCCGCAAGGCGGAGGCGCTGAAGCCGGTTTTGCTCGAAGAGACGGTCGGTGCGGCGCGTATCGTCGAGGTCGTCGCGGACGCCGAAGCCATGCATGGCTGGCGGGCGCTCGAGGCGGCGTCTCTCGAATCGCTGGCGAAGCGGGCGTTTAAAAAGGGAGACGAGGTTGTGCTGGACTTCGGCGACCATCGGGTCGGCTACGTCTCGCTCGACGTCCGCCCGGTCGGCAGTCCGCCGGACGCGCCGCTGAAGCTGAGGCTGACGTTCGGCGAGATGCCGGTGGAGATGGCTGAGCCGTTCTCCTCTTACAACGGCTGGATCAGCAGCTCCTGGCTGCAGGAAGAAATCCTGCTCGTCGACGTGCTGCCGGCGCGGCTCTCGCTGCCGCGGAGATACAGCTTCCGTTATCTGAAGCTGGAGGTGCTCGACACCTCTCAAAAGTACCGCGTCTCATTCAGCGACATCGCGGTTCGTACCGTCACGTCGGCCGATACGTCCGCGGCGATCGAGCTGGCGCATCCCGATTCCGTGATCCGGGAGATCGACCGCGTGAGCGTCAAGACGCTGCAGGACTGCATGCAGGATGTGTTCGAGGACGGCCCCAAGCGGGACCGCAGGCTTTGGCTTGGCGATCTGAGGCTGCAGGCGCTGGCGAACTACGAGACTTTCCGGAGCGACGATCTGGTCAAACGCTGTCTTTACCTGTTCGCGGCCGTGCCTGACGAACTGGGGCGGGTAACGGCGAACCTGTTCATTGAGCCGGACTTGATCGCGGACGATACGTACTTGTACGACTACTCGCTGTTTTTCGCCGCGACCCTGTACGATTACGTGGAGGCTACGGGAGACGAAGAGACGCTGCGCGAGCTATGGCCGCTTGCTCGCCGGCAGGTGGAGCTTGGGCTTGAGCGGCTGGACGAGACCGGCGTGCTGCGGGACGAGGAGACCTGGTGGGCGTTCATTGACTGGCACCAGTCGCTCAACAAGCAGGCGCCCGCGCAAGGCGTGCTGATCTACACGCTGAGGCGCGCGATCGCCATGGCCGAGCGGTTGGGCTGCGATTCGGCGGCTGGGCTGACGGCGCGGCTCGCCGAGGTCGAAGCCGCGACGCTCGCGCGGCTGTGGGACGCGGAGCTTGGATTCTTCGTCAGCGGCGCGGACCGGCAGGTATCCTGGGCGTCGCAGGCCTGGCTGGCGCTGGCAGAGGTGCTGCCGACCGAGGACAACCGGGCGCTCATGCTGCGGCTGCTCGCCGAGTCGCCGGACATCGGACCGACCACGCCGTACATGTACCACCATGTCGTCGAGGCGCTGCTCCTGACGGGCTGCCGGGACGAGGCGGTCGCGATGCTCAAGCGGTACTGGGGCGGCATGCTCGAGGAGGGCGCGGACACGTTCTGGGAGCTGTACGATCCGCAGGACAAGAGCTTCTCGCCGTACGGCAGCCACCTTATTAACAGCTATTGCCACGCGTGGAGCTGCACGCCGACCTATCTGATCCGCAAGTTCGGGCTGTAGGGCCGGCGCTTTTCGAATGCTTGGCGTGTCAAAAAGCCTGCATTTGTACATGTATTTTCTGCCGGGTAGCGGCACGTGATGAAATACCTGCAAATGTGCAGGCAAATTCATTGCGCAAGCCGGAAAGCGGGCTGACGGAGGAAAATGCCTGCGTTTTTGCATCTTTTCTTCTCGAAAGGATCGACATGGGTGCAAAAAGATGTATATTTGCAGGCTTTACGGCGGAGGAACGACGCGGGCGGACGACGGGCGGACGACAGACGGACGACAAGCCGACCATTCCGAACGGTTATCGGATGGGCCGTTGCCAGACGTTCCGCGCGAGTCAAGTTTCGTATCCCCTTTGATCAGGGCCGCGTTCAACGCAGCCTATTTACGTTTTAACAGTATCCCCCTCGGTCAGGACCGCGTCCAAAGCAGCCATCTTTACGTTCTAACAGTATCCCCTTCGGTCAGGCGCCTTGTCAAAAGCAGACACTGACGGTCCTTCCTGATCGAGGGGGATATCGTTAAAATGCGGCGAAGAGAGGTTTTGCTAGTCCAAGCCGTGCATGCGAAAAAACGAGAAAAAGCGCCGATCCCGCTGGGCATCGGCGCTTTTTACGTCTGGGCCCGTCTATACGCGCTCGGCGTCATGCCGAAGCGCGATTTGAACTTGCGGTAAAAAAAGCCGTGGCTCTCGTAGCCGCACTGCCGCGCGATCTCTGCGGCGTCGAGCGCTGTCGTCCGCAGGAGCTCGGCGGCCCGGTTGAGGCGATAGGTCTGGGCAAGCTCGCCGAACGTGCAGCCGGTATGGCGCTTCAGCAGGCGTCCCAGGTAATCGGGCGAGTAGCCGTACCGCGCCGCGAGCTCGCCAAGCGTGCAGTCGCGGTAATGCTCGCTCAGGTAAGAGAGCGCTCCCGCAATCTCCCCGTCACCCGGCGTCTGCTCGGGGTCGTACTGCATGTCTTCGCCGCGTACGCGCATCAGCTCGAGGAACAGCAGCGGCACGTAGTGATGCAGCATGTCCAGCGCGTATTCGTCGCGGCCGTAGTACTCGCGCAGCATGTTCAGGACGAGCGCCCGCAGACGGTCGCGCTCCGCCGTGCGAAACACGATGAAGCGTTCATGCGTCCGGTTGTCCGACAGCTCGCGCCCGATGAACCGTTCGACGAGACCGCCGCCGCGCAGACGCTGACCGTAGAATGCGGACAGCGCCTCTTTTTGAATCAAAATGTTGATCAGAATATCTTCGTCGCCCAGCTCGTCGATCCGATGCGTCGCGTCCCGGCCGAGCAGGCAGAGTTCTCCCGCGCGCAGCGTGAGCGGGCGTCCCGCGACATGCTGGCGGCAGCTGCCCGCGTACATGTAATTCAGCTCGAGGAATTCATGCTTGTGCGGCGCCATCTCCGCGAACCGGTGATGCTTGTAGATCGACACCGAGCCGCCTGCGAAAAAGGGAGCGGAGACCATCCGCGGGACGCCGTCCGTCTCCATGCGCAGCTCCGAGCCGTCCAGCTCGCTGAAGTGGCGCCCCGTGCTTCTTTGAATGCGTTCGACCTCGTCGTAGCCGCGCAGCAGCTCGTCGAGCCGGCGTTCATCCATCGTCGTCCGTCCCCCTCTCCGCAGTCTCGCGCCACCACGCCATTATGTCTCTGCCGCCTTCCGGTAGCCCGAGGGCGTAACGCCCGCGACCGTCTTGAAGATACGGCTGAAGTAGTACTGGTCTTCATAGCCGACGAAGGAAGCGACGGACTTGATCGACAGATCCGTCGTACGCAGCAGCTGCTTCGCCTTCTCGATCCGCTTTTCAATGATATATTCGTTAGGCGTGCGATGCTTGTACTTCTTGAACAGGGAGCACAGGTACGAGTAGTTGAAGCCAAAGCTCGCGGCGATGCCCTGGATCGAGAGCTCCGTATGAAAATTCGCGTCCATGTACGCTTGGATGTCGTCCAAAATCCGCTCGCTGCCTTTGTCGAGGCCGCTAACCTCCGACGAGGGATGCGCGACCTCGCTGCTGAAGGCCTCGAGCTGCCTTCCCAATTCCTCGTAGCCAGCCGAGGACGCGATCAGATCTTCCGCTGCGTCCCGCGGCTCGATCTCCAGCCCCGAACGCTGGATCAGGATCTGGCACACCTGGCGCAGCAGCCTCAGGAGCAGCGGCTGCGTCAGACGCCGCTCGCGGCAGGTGCGGAGCATCGTCTTGAACAGCAGCCGGACCTCCTGCTCCTTGTCCTTGGCGGCGAGCGTTTTGAGCAGACGCAGATCCTCCGTGAATGCTTCCGGCAGCACTTCCTGCGCCGCGGGCCCGGCATTCCAGTCGATGCCGGCGACGACGGACTCCCCGAATACGAGCCGCTCGCGTATTTCCCGCTCCAACGCCGCGATACGCACCGGCAGCGCGCTTGCCTTCTCTGGCGCCGTTCCGTAGAAAAGCGTAGCCGGCACGTCCCGCTCTGCGAAACGGACGATTTTGGCAGCCAGGCCTTCGGCGAGCTCTGCAATCGGGAAGGAGGAATCCGCTTCCCAAACCACGATTTTTTCATTCGGACACTTGCCGTTCAAGAGCCAGTAGGGGCGAGTCCCTGACAGCGAGGCGACCCATTTGTCGAGGTCCGCCAGCCGGTCCGCGCCGATGACCGGCTCGAGCGGATTGCGCCGGTATGCGCCTACGCATAAGCCAACCATCCAGTACGAACGGCTCGGATCGAACAGTCCGGCAGGTGGCGGCTCGTCGCGCCTGTGTTCGAGATAGTCAAGCTGCCGTACCCGGCGCGCGCTGTCGAGCTTCGACTGGACCTGCGCCAACACGCTCTCCAGCTGCGCGGGATTGACCGGCTTGATCAGATATTCTTCGACGCCGAGGGTGATCGCCTCTTTGGCGTATTCGAACTCTTTGTAGCCGCTCAGCAGCACGAAGACGGAACGGCAGCCTTCCGCCTTCAACTGGCGGATGAGACCCAGGCCGTCGACGAGCGGCATGCGAATATCCGTGAAGACGACGTCGGGCGCCATTTCGCGGATCAGCTTGAGCGCAGACTGGCCGTCGGTCGCTTGTCCGACGACGCAGTAGGCTTCGTTCGTTTGCTCGATCGACTGTCTGATGCTTCTCAGCGTGAGCGGCTCGTCCTCCGCGATAAATGTTCGGATCGTCATGTCTTCACCTCGACGTTAAAGGATAACGCGGATTCGCATCAGCGCGCCTCCGAGCGTGGGATCGTTGCCGACATGGAGCTCAGCATTTTTGCCATAAGTCGTTTTCAGACGAATGTAAAGGTTAATCAGCGCCATATCGTCCGTGCGCAGGCGATCGTAGCCTTCGTTCGATTCGAGAATATCGTCCACCTCGCGCATTTTGCCGCGGATTCTGGCGATGGCCTCGGGGCTGAGTCCGCTGCCGTTGTCCTGAATCTCGGCGCGCCACTCGCGATCGTCGGCGACGCTTAGAACGCGAAGCTTGAAGGGCGGGACGATGCCGAGAAAGCCGTGCGTGAACGAATTCTCGATGAGCGGCTGGATCAGCAGCCTGGGGATGCGCACGCGGTCCGTCGCTCCGGACTCCTCGATCTCGTAGGACAGCAGCTCTTCGTAGCGCATCTTCATGAACGCCAGATACGTGGAGACGATCTGAAGCTCGTCCGCCGCCGTCGTCTCTTCGCCGTCGCCGCTGCTGTAACGGAACAGCTCGCCGAGCTGGTAGCACATCGTCTGGACTTTGAGGCTGCGGGCTTCCTGCCCCGCCGAACTGATGGCCATGAGCGAGTTGTAGAGGAAATGCGGATTGATCTTCGATTGGAGCTCCGAGATTTTCAGTCGAAGCTGGCTCTCCTTGGATTTGACCAGCAGATTCGCCGATTGCTTGATCTCCTCGATAATCTCGTAGAAGGACGCTTCAAGCTGCTCGATCTCGTCGATCTTGGTCGAGGCGCTCTTGGTCAGTTTATTCTCCAAGGAGACGTGCTGGACCGACCGGCGCAGACGCACGAGCGGACGGGTGACGAACCGGGTGATAAAGTACACGATGACGGAGATAATCGCAGTGAACGCGATGCCGGTCGCGATCAGGATGAACAGCATCCGGTTGACGGACGACAGATAGGCGGATTCCGGCTGAATGAGGAGCACGCGCCACTTCGCATTCGCAAGCCGGTGCGAGGCGGCGATTAGCGGCTCGTCGTATTCCGCGACCCGAATCTTGCTCAGCGCCCCTTCGTCGGACGCCGACAGCGCGGTCCTCACCTCGGCCGTCAGCGCGCGGTCCGAATCGGTATACGGATCGGCATAGGGATAGACGATGTTATTGTTATCGTCCACGACGAACAGCCGCATGCCGCTTTTGTCCCGGTCCCAGTCGCAGATTTCCCGTATTTTCTCGTAGCTCTGCTGCACCTCGATCGTGGCGACGTTTTCAAAATTGAAGTACGTCAGCGTGAGCGGCCGGATGAGAGAGACGACCGGCTCGTTCCCGATCAGTACGCCCCAGGGATCGCGGTGCGGCGGCAGCAGCTTGAACTTGGCGTCGCCTACGTCCCAGTACGAAGAAGCCGCTTCCCGGCGAATCAACGACACGGGCGGCAGGCTCATCAGCCCCACGAAGGTCGACGGCGCCGCGAAAACGTTAATATTCTCCACGGTTTCCCGCGGAGAATTGTAGGTCCAGAGCGCGCCTTGAACGAGGCTGCGCCCTGCGAGATTTTGCTCGAAATAATTGCTCGTCCCGTCCGGGTCCGGACCGATATCGAAAAAAGCCTGTTGAATGCTTTTGTTCGCGATGACCTGAGAAGAAACGACGTCCATGCCGGAGACCAGCTCGTCCAGCTGCCGGGCCGTATTCTCGACCGTCTTGCTGAAGTAGCGCATAGAGCTGCGGTTGTTCTCTTTGGAGGCATAGTAATAATAAGCGACGGTAGAGACGAAAATGACGAAGCAGCTTAAGGATGCGAAGATGATGAAGAGGCGTTTGGCGAACGATAGATGTCTGAAAAACCGCAAGCTGCCGCCTCCTGTCCAAGATGCGAGCCTGGCGCGTGCCTCGAAAGCCTTCCTAGCCTTTGACCGCGCCGGCCGTCATACCTGAAATTATATGCCGCTGCGCCAGAATGTAAAGGAGGAGGAGCGGAAACACCGTCATAAGGATATCGGCGAAGATCAGATTCCAGGATTGCAGGTAGGAGCCGTAAAAGTTGTAAACCGTCAGCGGAAGCCCCCACTTGTCGCCGTTTGCGAAAAACAGCGGGATCTGGATATCGTTCCACGAGCCGACGAAGTTAAAGATCAATAACGTCATCGTGACGGGCTTAAGCAGCGGGAAAATAATCCTGAAAAAAAGCGCGAGCGGACGGCAGCCGTCGATGATGCCCGCCTCGTCGAGCTCGGACGGAATGGTGCGGATAAATCCGGCGTACAGGAAGATGGACATCGGCAGGCCGAAGGTGGCGGATACGAGCACGAGACCGGTATACGTGTTCAGCAAATAAAGCTTGTCGAGCACGAGGTACGTCGGGATGAACGCTACGGGGACGATGAGCCCCACGATAAATATATAGTAGTAGATTTGCAACGAACGGCGGCGCGAGCGGGCGATGGCAAAGGAGGCCAGCGAGGCTAACACCAGAATGAGGACGACCGAGCCTACCGACAGAATCATTCCGTTCGCGAAGGCGCGTCCGACGTTCGCGCTCTCGAAGACGGTCCTGTAGTTATCGAACTTCAGGGAGGCAGGCAGCGAGACGCCGAACAGATTCGCCTCCTTGGCATCCTTGAGCGAGTTAACGACGACCATCCACATCGGCACGATGTACACCAGGCTGAACAGGAACGTCACCAGGTAATAGAACGTTTTTCTCGATGCTTTTTTCCAGTAGACGTCCATCAATATTCCACTTCCCTTTTGCGGAGAAACGCGAGAATGCCCAGCGTGAGAATCATGATGATCGCGGTCGTCACGAGACCGACGGCGGAGGAATAGCCCAGATAGCCCTGGCCGAAGCTCTTGTACAGGAATGTGCCGAGCACCTGCGTCGCGTCCGCCGGGCCGCCGTTCGTCGTGCCGTAGACTTGAGCGAACACCTTGAGACCCGAGATGATGCTGAAAATAACGGTGATGTTGATCGATTGCATGAGCAGCGGCAGCGTAATGTGAAGCGTCTGCTTCAGCTTCGAGGCGCCGTCGATGCTCGCGGCCTCGTAGTATTCCTTGGAGATCGACTGCAGGCCGGCGATGAAGATACACATGTTGAACCCGGTCCACTGCCATACCTCCATCGCGGAGATCGAGGTCATGGCGATTTTCGGATCGAACAGCCAGTCATTGGCCAAGCCGCCGAGGCCGACGGCCCGCAGTCCTTCGTTCAGAATGCCGTTCGACGGGTTATAGATGGCGACGAACACAATGGCGACGACGATCGAACTGATCGTGATCGGCAGGAAGATGACGGAGCGCAAATAATTATTGTAGCGCGAGGGCTTGTGCACGAGCAGCGCCAGCAGGAAGCCCAGCACGTTTTTGACGATGACGGTGAGGATGGCGAAGTAAAACGTGTTTTTGACGGCCGTGAGGAAGTTGGCCTCCGTGAACAGTCGCGTGAAGTTGTCGAGCCCGTTGAACCGGATGTCGTCGAAATAAAAAAGCGACCAGTCCGTGAAGCCGAGGACGAAGCTGGCGATGTTCGGCAAAATAAAAAAGACGAGGAAAAGAATAAAGGCCGGCATGACGAACCAGGCGGAATAGTAGCGGGACATGCTGCGGGATCTCATGGCAATTACCTTCTTCGTTCGTGGATTGTGAGCGTGGGGCGAGAACGCCGGCCGCAGCCCGCCTGGCGCGCGAACGCGAAGGCGGCTGCCCGCGGCCTGCTCCGGACAGCCGGACGCGACTCTGCCGGGTCCGGCCGTTCGAGCGGCCGATCGGCGCCGAAGGCTCGGCATCGTCAGACAGGCATCGTCAGACGGGCTTCCTCAGAATCCGGCCAGCCTGCGCGCCTTGGCGTCGTCGGCATAAGCCTTGTACCAGGCGTCGAGCGTATCCTTGACCGGCTTGCCTGCGAACAGACCTTGAATCTGCTCGTTGAAGCGGCCATAGAACGGATCGAGCTTCGGCGCGCCGCCGAAGCGCTGCGCGGTGAAATCCGCCAGACGCGGCAGGCTCTCGGCATACCCGTTCATCTCTTCGTTGAACGGGCTCATTTTAAGATCGTAGCCGAGGTCCTTGTAGGGCGCGGAGCCCGGAGACAGCTCGTAGTACTTGGTCAGCACCGGCTGCGAGAGCACGGCGCTCACGAATTGCTTGGCCAGATCCAGGTTTTCGCTGGCCGCGCTGACCGACATATAAGTGGACGATTGACCGTACAGCACGTAGCCGTCTTTTTCGTCGTCCCACAGCGGCGTATAGGTCATGCCGATATCGCCGACCTTGTCCGGATAGTTCTGGGATAGCGCTGCGTAGGTGGAGCTCATCTGCGCGTAGAAGGCGGCTTTGCCGTTCACGAGCGCCTCCTGGGCCATCGCGTCGGTGGCGGACATGTAGTCGTCGTTGATCAGCTTCTTCTCCTTAAGCGAGAGAACGTTGTCGAACAGCTTGGCGAGCTTAGGATTGTCGGACGGCTTGGCCTCGTTCGCGATCTTCTTGTCGACGAACGACTCGTCGTTCACGAGCGGCGCGGTCATCGTCGTCAGCAGCAGAATCTGGGCGGTCCATACTTCCTTATTGGAGATATAGACGGGCGTGACGCCCTTGGCCTTGATTTTCTCCGCGGCGGCGATAAAGTCGTCGTAGTTTTTGATCGGGAGCGTTACGCCTGCGTCCTGGAGCACCTTCTTGTTGTAAAGGAGGCCCATGTTGGACTCGCCGCCGAGCGGCGCCTTTAGCACCTCGCCCTTGTCGTTGACGGTGAGCGGCTTGGTCGTGTCGGTGATCTTGTCGACCCAGTCGCCCTGGAGAGGCGCGAGATCCTTCGCCGATACGTCCGTCATCCCAAAGTTATGGATGATTATATCGCCGGCGTTGCCCGTAGCGAGCTTCGTGTTGACGATGTTCAGCATCTGGTCGTCGGGGAAAATGTCATACTTGATCTTCACGCCGAGCTGGTCGGCGGCTGCCTGCATCGTCGTCTTCAGCGTATCGGGACCGTAGTCGCCGGAGCTCATCATGATGGTGAGCGTCTTGCCGGCATTGTCCGATGCGGCGCCGGCAGGTGTCGAAGCCGATGCGGATGACGGGGATGAGGCTGAACCGGAGGTTGCAGGACTGGCCGCATTGCCGCCGTTGTTGGAGTTGGAACAGCCGGCTGCGAGCGTAGCGAGCATCGCGGCGGCGATTAGGGGAATGACGCGTTTTTTCTGCATGGACAATCGGATCCTCCCTTTATGTGTAAGCGCTTAATCGGTGTCGCGGTGCGGCGTCCCGCAGCTGACAGGACCCATTATAGCCCGCTGTGAAAGCGCTTGAAATGGACGCGATTTCGATAAAAAATAGACTAATTTTGTATCTTGGACATTCGCGCCGTTCTGCCGTTGACTTCGATTCCAGCCGGTGTTACTAATGGATTTGGAAGGTGATGAGATATGGAAAAAACCAAAATCGGCTTCATCGGCTGCGGCGCGATCAGCGCGATCTATTTAAACAATTGTACCAAGATGTTCGGCGTCTTAGAGGTAGCGGCCGTCGCGGACCTGGTGCCGGAGCTGGCCCGGCGCAGGGCGGACGAATTCGGCGTTCCCAAGGCATGTTCGGTCGAGGAGCTGCTCGCGGATCCCTCTATCGAGATTGTCGTCAATCTGACCGCGCCTCATGCGCATACGGCCGTCAACTTGCAGATTCTCGAAGCCGGCAAGCACGTGTACGCGGAAAAGCCGTTCGCCTTGAACCGGGAAGACGCGGATCTGGTGCTCAGCACGGCGGTAGCGAAGGGGCTTCGCGTCGGCAGCGCGCCGGATACGTTCCTCGGCGCGGGCCTTCAAACCTGCCGCAAGCTGATCGACGAAGGCTGGATCGGCACGCCTTATGCGGCGAGCGGCCAGATCCTGATGGGCAACGTTTTCGACGGCATGCACCCGAACCTCCCGAATCTCCTGAAGCTCGGCTGGGATCCGCTGTTCGACATGGCTCCGTATTATATCACGGCGATGATCCACCTGCTGGGCCCTGTGCGCAAGGTGAGCGGGTCCGTCGGACAAGTGAATCGCAGCTTGACCGTCGCGAATCCGCACTCGCCGCGCTTCGGCGAGACGGTGCCCATCGAAGCGCCGATGCACGCCTCGGCCACGCTCGACTTCGAGAGCGGCGCGATTGCTACCCTGCAAGCTGGCAAGGAAAGCTTCGGCTATTCGCCGCGGCTGGAGATCTACGGCACCGAGGGCATTTTGTACGTCCCTGACCCGAACAACTTCGATGGTCCGATCCGACTGCTGCAGTCGAACGGACAGACGAGCGAGCTGCCGTTCTCCCACGGCTTCGCGGACAACAGCCGGGGCGTCGGGCTTGCAGACATGGCCTATGCGATCCGGTCGGGCAGGCCGCACCGGGCGAGCGGCCGGTTGGCGCGGCATGCGCTGGACGTTACGCTCGGCATTTTCGATTCGTCGCGCGAGGAACGCCACGTTGCCGTCGAGGCGAAGTGCGAGCAGCCGGAGCCGCTGCCGTTGGGACTGAAGTACGGCGCGCTGGATCGATAGGAAACGTTATCTCTATGCTGCTGTTTGACTTTGCAATGATCCAATTTCATCGATAAGGACGTGAATCATATGGCATTCCCCGTTGCTTTGCAACCGTTTACGATTCGGGACGAGCTCGATCGCGATTACCTCGGCGCCTTCGAGCGCGTCGCGCGGATCGGCTATGCCGCAGTCGAGATCGGCCCGCCCCCCGCAGGGATCGCGATCGCCGACATGAAGGCGCGATTCGACCGGATTGGCCTGCAGGTGATCAGCGCCCATGCCGGGCTGGAGCAGCTGACGGACGGACTGGACGCGCTTGCGGATTTCCTCAAGCTGTTCGACGCCAAGTATGCCGTGCTGTCGCATCGATTCGACACGCGCGAGGAGGTGCTAGAGAGCGCCGCGCTCTTCAACCGGATCGGCGAAGCCTGCCGCGCGCGCGGGCTGCAATTTTTGTATCACAACCACGACTGGGAGTTCGTCCGGTTCGGCGAAGAGACGGCGCTGGACCTGCTTCTGCGAGAGACCGATCCGGAGCTGGTTAAGATGGAGCTGGACGTCTATTGGGCCCAAAAGGGCGGCGTCGATCCGGCTGCGTATTTGCGCGGCCTTCGCGGGCGCTGTCCGCTGCTTCACGTCAAGGACATGGAGCCGGGAGAGGAGCGGTTCTTCGCGGAGGTGGGCGAGGGTATCCTCGACTTCGGCGATATTTTGAAGGCGGCCGAAGAAGCGGGTACCGAATGGCTTGTCGTCGAGCAGGATCATTGCCGGAGACCTGTTTTTGAATGCATCGAGACGAGCTATCGCAATCTGCAGCGGATGGGCGCGGTACGAAAATGAGCAGGGCAAATGGGGATAGCGGGCGGGGCGAAGGGAGCGAGGGGCGCGTCGAACGAGGAGAGGCCGAGCGCAGCGAGATCGGCGTCGGCCTGATCGGCTACGGCTATGCGGGCCGCACCTTTCATGCGCCGGTCGTCGCTTCCGTGCCGGGGCTTGCGCTTCGCGCGGTCGTGGAGCGCACTGGGGAGCGATCCAGAGAGCGGTACCCCTGGATCCGCGTCGCGAAGGAAGCCGCCGACCTTTACGACGACCCGACGATCGACCTGATCGTCATCGCGACGCCCAGCACGGACCATGTCCGCTTTGCGCGCGAAGCGTTGTCGGCGGGCAAGCATGTCGTCGAAAAACCGATCACGCCAACGGCGTCCGAGGCCGACGCGCTTATCGCGCTGGCGAAGGCGCAGGATCGGATGCTGAGCGTTTTTCACAATCGCAGATGGGACGGCGACTTCCTCACGATCCGGTCGCTGCTCGGACAAGGGCTGCTTGGCCGTCCGATCGCTTGCGAGCTGCGCTGGGACGGCTACGATCCGGTCTTCGTCCCCGGCAATTGGCGGGAGGGAGGCGGTCCGGGCACCGGCGTGTTCTACGACTTGGGCGTGCATCTGCTGGACCAGGCGCTTTGCCTGTTCGGCATGCCGGAAGCCATCCGGGGAGAGGTCCGCGCATTGCGGGAGGGCGCCGCGGCGCCGGATTCTTTCGAAGTCGAGTTGTCTTATCCCGACGGTCTGCGCGTGCTGCTTGGTTCCTCGCGGTACGCACGCGAGCCGAGGCCGCGATACGCGATGTACGGGACGGCAGGCTCGTACGTGAAGTACGGAACGGACCCGCAGGAAGCGGCGCTTATCGGCGGCGCTAGTCCCGGCGCTTCCGACTGGGGCAGGGAACCTTCGGCTCATTGGGGCAGGCTGAACGCGCATGTCGGAAGCCTCCGCGTCGAAGGCCTTGTCGAGACGCTGCCTGGCGCCTACCAGGATTACTATCGGAATATTTACGAGCATCTGACTACAGGTGCCGATCTCGCGGTCAAGGCCGAGCAAGCCTGCGACGCGATCCGGCTGATCGAGCTTGCCCTGCGCAGCAGCGAGGAGCGAAGGACGATCCGGATCTCCGACGAGGCCAGGGGATAAAAGGGAGGAAGTCCAATCATGTTTCCATTTAAAGCGGCGTTGAATGCATCGACGCTTTTCCCGTATGAGCTTGAAGTGCCGGAGCAAATTGCCGTTGCGGCGCGGGCGGGTTATGAGGGTATCGAGCTGTGGGTGCCTCAGATCAAATCTTACCTGGCAGGCGGCGGGACGATCGCCGCGCTGAGGTCTTGCCTGGAAGAGAGCGGACTCGCATTTCCCAACGCGATCGCCTTTTTTAGATGGGCAGACGAGGACGAAGACGAACGGGAAGCGGCCTTTGCGCAGGCGGAGCTGGAGATGCGGCTGCTGGCAGAGCTGGGCTGCGGCGCGGTGGCCGCCCCTCCTTTCGGCGAAGTCGGGCGCGTATCCGCGGATGAGCTGGCCGCGAGGTTCGCACGCCTCGTCGAGCTGGGGCGGAGCGTCGGCATCGAGCCGTACCTGGAGTTCTGGGGACGGGCGCCGAAGCTGTCGAGGCTGGCCGAAGCCCGCGACATCCTACGCCGGAGCGGCGTGTCGGACGGCAAGCTGCTGCTCGACCCGTTCCATATGTACACGGGCGGCAGCGCGATCGCCGAGCTGGACGCGCTGACGGGCGCCGAGATCGGCATTTGCCACGCCAACGACTATCCGGCTGCCCCCGGCTGGGACGCGATAGGCGACGGGGACCGCGTGTTTCCGGGCGAGGGAATCGCTCCGCTGCGGGATGCAGCAAAAATTTTGCATCGGATCGGGTACGACGGCTACTTGTCTCTGGAGCTGTTCGTCGCCGACTTCGGCGGGCTGACCGCCGACGAAGCGGCAGCTAAAGGGCTGCAAGCGACGAGGGAAGCGTTCGACGTCGAAGCCGAAGTGTGAGTGGACAGGGCGCGGGCCGGAGGAGTTGTGTTGGCCGAGATAGCCGGAAAACCCGGCTAACTCCCTCGCCAAGCCTGCCCACGTGACCGAGTTAGCCGAAAAAGACGGGAAACTCTCCACGAACCGGGCTCAAGTCGCCGAGTTACCCGGAAAAACCGGCTAACTCCCCGCCAAACGGGCTCAAGTCGCCGAGTTACCCGGAAAAACCGGCTAACTCCTCGCCAAACGGGCTCAAGTCGCCGAGTTGCCCGGAAAAACCGGCTAACTCCTCGCCAAACGGGCTCAAGTCGCTGAGTTACCCGGAAAACCCGGCTAACTCCCCGCCAAACGGGCTCAAGTCGCCGAGTTGCCCGGAAAAACCGGCTAACTCCCCGCCAACCGGGCTCAAGTCGCCGAGTTGCCCGGAAAAACCGGCTAACTCCTCGCCAAACGGGCTCAAGTCGCTGAGTTACCCGGAAAACCCGGCTAACTCCCTCGCCAATCCGGCCCACAACACCGAATTGCCCGGAAGAACCGTGTAACTCCCCGCCACCCCGGCCCGCATGTCCTCTATTCCCCGGCGTTGCCCCCGCGCTTCGCCGCCATCTCACCAGAAAAAATCGGACGTCCGCCCCTAAAAAATTCGGATGTCCGATTTTCTATGAATTCGTTTACAATTGAAGAAGACTCGGCGGCCCGTCCGCATTCGACGATGATACGTAAAAGGCGGTCGATTGGATGTTAGCCCATATGCGGCATGCACTGCGACGCTTGAGGCCGCGCAAGCTCCGTCTGCGGATCCTGCTGGCGATGGTCATGCTGTCGGTGCCGCCCCTCATTTTGCTCGGCTATATTTCCTACAACATTTCCAAAAACACGATCGTTCGCAATCATATGGACAATAACGAGCACAACCTCAAGACGGCCAGCGAGGTGGCGGATCTGCTGCTGCGCAACGTCGTGAATATGCACCGCCTCATCCTGGCTAACGACCAGGTGCGCGCGGACCTTAAGGCCGTCGGCGAGGACGGCGGGCGGATTCTCGACGTGCGCGCCGCGAACCGGCTGCAAAACGTAGTCGTCTCGAACCTGATCGACACGCGTCACATCGATTCGATCTGCCTGTTCGACCGCGGCTTCCACGCCGTCTGCTACGGCAGCACCGATGCCAATGCAGGCATCTATGCGAGTCCGCAGGGCAGGCTCGGCATCTCGGGCAGCGCTTGGTATCGCGAGGCGCTGGCGGCGAAGGGCCGGGAGCTCTTTTTCGCCAACAACGTTCTCCAGGCCTCTCCAAGCAGCGGCTCTTTTTCCAGCGTAAAAGTACTGCGTGACCCGTCCGACTACGAGACGATCGGGCTGCTCGTCATTAATCTGAAAAAGTCGATGTTCGCCCAGGCGATGAATGACAATCAGGACAGCGGCTTTCTCGTGCTAGATCCGGCGGGAAGCCCCGTCAGCGTCGTTTATGCGCAGGATCCGGCGCTCGTGCAGCGGTTCGGGGACGCGAACGGGGAAGAGGAGGCGTTCCGCGCGCTTCATCGGATGGGCTACCTGACGATCGGCTACCGCAACGACACGACCGGCTGGACGTTCCTGCACGTCGTCAAGGCGAGCCGGCTGCTGCAGGATTCCACTCGGATCGGCCTGGCAACCGCCTGGTTCGCGGCTTTTATCGGCCTGATCGCGCTGCTGCTGTCGCTGTTCGTCTCGGGCAGCATTACCCGGCCCTTGCTGCAGCTGAAGAAGATGATGATCGACTGGTCGAAGGGAAACGGAGAGCAGGCGCAAAGGACGGCCTTCGACGAGGACGAGGTCGGCGCGATCGGCGAGACGTTCCGGCGAATTTCCTCCGAAAACGTGCAGCTCAGCGAACGGCTCGTCCACTCGAAGCTCAAGGAGCGGGAGGCCGAGCTTCGCTCGCTCCAGGCGCAGATCAAGCCGCACTTTTTATACAACACGCTCGATTCGATCTACTGGATGGCCGTCATCGCCAAGAACAAGGAGATCGCCAGCATGGCCGTCGCGCTGTCCGAGAGCTTCAAGCTGAGCCTCAACAAGGGCAAAGAGACGATCCCCGTCTTCAAGGAGCTGAGGCACATCGAGCACTACATGACGATTCAGAATCTGCGGTACAAAGGGCGGTTTCGCTACGTGACGGAGGTCGAGCCGGCGCTCATGAGCCTGGAGATTCTGAAGCTTCTGCTGCAGCCGCTCGTGGAAAATGCCATTTACCACGGCCTCGAGCCCAAGATCGGGGAAGGCGAGGTGCGCCTGACGGGCAAGCTGCAGGACGGCATGGCGATCTTCACGGTGGAGGACGACGGCGTCGGGATGGCGTCGCAGGAACAGACGCACGGCGGCTACGGTCTCGGCAACGTCCGGGAGAGGCTCGCGCTTTTTTACGGCCCCGACAGCGTTCTGACGGTGAGAACTGCGCCGGACGAAGGCACGTCGATCGAGATCCGGTTTCGCCCGCTGGACATCAAGGAGGGATGAGGCATGCTGCGCGTCGTGATCTGCGACGATGAATACATCGTCCTGGAGGGCTTGCGCTCGATGATCGAATGGTCCGAGTACGGCATGTCGCTCGTCGGCACGGCCGAGGACGGCAAGTCGGCTTGGGCGCTCATCCGCGAGCTGCGGCCCGACATCGTGATGACGGACATTCGGATGCCTGGCCTCGACGGTCTGCGTCTGATCGAGCTTGTGATGGAGGAAGCGCCGGAGACGGTCTGCATCGTGTTCAGCGGGTTTAACGAATACGAGTACGTGCGGACCGCGATGAAGCTCGGGGTGGTCGATTACCTGGAGAAGCCGATTACGCTGGAAAAAGTGGACGAGGCGCTGAGGCGGACACGCGAGCGGATCGGCGGGCGGGAGGAGCTGGCCGCGCTGCGGCGTGCCGCCGACGCGAGCCGGGAGGCGCTGCTCGAGCAGGCGACGCTTGCGCTGCTCCGGCGGGGTGGGGAGGCGCTCCCGCGTTGGCGCGCCTGCATCGGCGAGGACGAGGCGGACAGGGTAGCCGCCGTCACCGTGATCGCGGGCGAGGTGCCGAAGGCGGCGCGGGAAGAGGCGCTTGCGCCGCTCGGCGCGAGCCGAACGGTTGTCGTGGCCGATGGGGACGAGCGTCTTGCGGCCGTTTTTCATTTCGCATGCCCGGACCAAGCAGGCTGGGATGACGTGCGCTGCCGCATGTCGGAGCTGCCGGACGCGGTCGGAGCAGGAGGGACTTATAGCGGCGTCGCCGACGCCGTCCGCAGCCGGACCGAGGCGCTGCGCGCGCTGCGGTTCGCCCGCTTTATGGAGGAGCGGGGCTTGACCCGCTACGCGGACGTCGCGGAGAGCGGCGTCTTCCCCGAAGGGCTGACGGATCGCGAAGAGGCGATATTGTTCGATATCCGGACGGGGGACAAGGAAGGGCTGCTCCGGGACCTGGACGCCTTTAGCAGGTGGATGGAGCAGGAGCGACTCGACCCGGAGCTTGCGGAGCAGGAGATCCTGAAGCTGGCGTACGTCGGCCGCCGTTCGGGGCGGGAAACGGTGCCAGGCGCGCAGCGAGGCGTGATGACGGTAGCAGCGGTGTCTCACCGGGAGCTGGCCGGCATGCAGACGCGGGACGAGATGTTTCGCTGGCTTCGCGAGCAGCTGGAGATGGCCTTCGCCAAAACCGCCGAGGAGCGGTCGGCGTCCCAGCACAGCGCGGTGGCCAAGGCGCTCGACTTTATCAAGCGGCATTTCCGCCGCGATCTGACGCTGCAGGAGGTCGCGGATCACGTGGGCATGAACACCACGTATTTCAGCCTGTTGTTCAAGGAAAAGACAGGCGCTTCCTATATCAAGCACGTCACGCGGCTGCGGCTTGAGGAGGCGAAGCTGCTCCTGCGCGAGGGCAGGAAGGTCAACGAGGCGAGCGAGGCGGTCGGTTATTACAACTACAGGCACTTCACGGAGCTGTTCAAAAAGCACGTCGGCATGACGCCCGGCCAATACCGGGACGATCCTGGCGCGCCGGCGCGGAAGGAGGCGGAGCATGGCTGAACAAGGTGACGGACGCCTGAAAGGGAAACGTGAGCGACCTCGGCGGGGATCGAGCGGGAACCGGCTGCTGCTGAAGCCACCTACGGTGAGCCGATCGGTTCGACGTCGGCTTCTGTGGAAGCCGCCGCTTCTGGGGCGTTCGCGTAGACCCTGGCCACGCTTGAAGCTGCCGCTGTTTTTACTCGTGCTGCTCCTGCTGCCCGCATGCGTCGGCGTATCGTCTTACGCCTCGGACCGTCCGGTCGTGACCGATCCGACCCGCGTCATCCGCTACGTCTCCTCCAACCTGGAGTCGCAGCAACCTCGCATCGTCAGCGAGCTGGCCCGGGACTACGAGCGGGAGCACCCTTCGGTCCGGTACGAATTCGAGAACGTCAACACATCCGACTTGCTCCAGCGGGTCCAGCTGCTGGCGGCAAGCAACGACCTCCCGGAGCTGTTCACCTACGAATCGGGCAAGCCGCTGCAGCAGCTCTCCGAGCATGGATTCGTGCTCGATATCGAGCAGGCGTTCGGAGAGCTGGGGCTTGGCGACGAGCTGAATCCGACCGCCGTCAAGCTGCTGAAGTCGATGACGGGCGGAAAGGGGCTGTACGCGCTGCCGCTCGAGATTAACATTGAGGGCTTCTGGTATAATAAGTCGCTGTTCGAAGAAAACGGCATTCAGGTGCCCCAAACCTGGGACGAGCTTCTTCAAGCGGCGGAGACGCTCCAGCAGGCGGGCGTGCAGCCCTTTGCCGTGGCAGGCTCCCAGAAGTGGACGCTCACGCGGTTGATCAACGGGTACGTCGTGCGCAAATACGGTTTCGACGCAATGGCGCGTGTAAGTCGGGGTGAGCTAAGACTGACCGATCCGGGATTTGTCGAGGCAGCCGACGTCGTCCAGCGCATGGCGCTGCAGGGTTACTTCGGCGACCACGTGAACACAACCGATCTGGACGAAGCGACTGCGACATTCCTGCAGGGCCGTGCCGCAATCTACTATACGGGGAGCTGGAGTCTGCGGGACTTCAACGACCCGAAGCAGAACCGCATCGGCGAAGACCGGATCGGCTTGTTCAATATCCCGCTCGTGCCTGGTGGAGCGGGCGGCGAAGGGGATTGGCTGCTCAACGCGGGGCTCACGACTTCCTTCTCCGCAGCGGGCTACGACAACGAGATGAAGCAGTGGATGAAGTCGGTGTTCTCGGATTACGGCAACAAGGCGATGAGCGAGATGGGCATCATCACCGGATTCAAGACGGATCGTCTGCCGCAGACGCTGCCGCCGCTGACTCAACTGGCGCAGAGCAAGATCGACGGCGTCAAAAACGGCACGTTGTGGTTCGAGGCGTTTTTTAACGCGGAGACGCAGGCGACCGCCTGGAACAATGCGCAGCTGCTGGTGTCCAGCGCGAACTACACGCCGGCCATGTACATGGCTGATTTGCAGGTGGCGCTGGATAAGCAGTTGCGGAGCGAGCGTTAAATGTTTAGAGGAAGGCGACTGAGAGACGGTCGCCTTTTGTTGTGTAGATTGTACAGTTGGATTCTCTGCTGATCAGAGCGAGCTAACCCAGTAGACACATTTCAGGTCACTTAGTTTGATTCGCCAATACCTAAACTTTGGTAAAATCAATGTTATGATGAGGTGAGTCAGATGAACTTTTCGGACAGAATGACTAGCATTGATTTTACGGATTTCTTGGAAAAAAAGTAATAGATATAACTGCTATTGGACTCGAATTAGTAAATGTAAAGCTTGTAGATGGAAGCGTAAACGTGGAATGTTCTTGGAGATTACGGGATAGAACCGATATCCTGGTTGGTGTTAATGAACGCAAAGAAACAGATTTTATATCTATTTTGAAAGAACATTTAATGAATGCACCAATCTCAAATATCAGTCGCTTTGTAACAAGAGACATAATAATCGAGTTTGGCGGACAATATTATTTGGATCTGTTTGCCGACTCATCCGTTTTTGAGCAGTATCAATTATATCGTGCAGAGAGATTGATTTTAGTTGGCAGGTAAAAATTCGCGTTAAACCATGCTTAGAGAAGGGGGGACCGGTCATTGGAGAGAATCGCGGTATTATCCGACATCCATGGAAACATACCCGCACTTCAGGCGGTTCTCGAGGATATACGGGCGAGAATTGAAGTTATGGGCAGGATAGAGTGGAGCTTTTATAGAAGTTTACTTAACAAAAACGGAGTTCGGAGGAAAAAATGGACAGCTATGTTACTGAAACGGAGTTTATCAATATGCTCAAAGAAGGGCAGCGCGTTTTCAACAGAATTTGTGTCGAGCAAGGTGCTTTTAAGGGGTTTGACTTATCAGGTTTAACTTTTGAGGAGTGCTTATTCTCCGTTGACTTTTCAGATTCCAAATTTGAAAACACGAAGTTTACTAATTCAAATCTGAAGACATGTATTTTTACTGATTGTATTCTGAACAAAGCGGTCTTTGTAGGTAACTCCTTAGAGGGTGCGGATTTCTCAGGAGCGAAGGTGGAAGGTATAACATTTAAAGACAATACCTTTCATTCTATCATGCTCACGGAGTCACATCTTGCCGAGATGATACTATGAATAAGGACAAAGTAAATGACAATAAACAAAAAGAGCTCAAGAAGAATAACAGTTAGAGACGATAGTTATATTTGGACCGTTTCTCCAGATAGCGGTTACATTATCTTAATCGTTGAACATGAAGTTAGCCGTGGGAATCGTCTTGAGGTTTACATTAAATCAGATATCGACAGTGCGTGGGTAAACTTCCCAAATACAGAGCATCTGAACTTGAAAATTATCAGACCCCGAGATGTTGAGTATTTTATTACTCAGGCGCTTGATTTAGGGTGGGTTCCAAATGTTAGAGGTAAACCGGTTGTTTTTGATTTTGACGGTAAAAACATATTAAGAAGATTGCGCTAACAAGGAACATTAGTTCAAATACACAGCCTGCCGATGAGATCCTGAAGGTTGGTCAACTAACTGGCAGGATACTTCAATGTTACTCCGATTTTGGTATCCTAGAGACCATATAACGGAGGCGTAATCATTTGAATTTAAATCGATATCATCTTAAAGAAGGATCATACGATTTTAACGTCGTGCATCTGCACCAACAAGAGATCGGGGTGGTTGTGACAGAGGAGATGGGGCATTTTCTGCTTATTGACGCAAAAGATTCCTCAGAGATGTTTTTGCTATCAGCTCTCATTAAACATTGTCATGACACTAATGATGTGCTTTATTTTCGACGCGGAAGTCCCGAAAATGCTGATCTTTTTATTTTTAATGGTGCTGTCACACCATTAAACCGAAAACTTAGTAAGGAAGTAAAATCAGCCCTTAATCGCCATAAGCCGATCAGGAAATATGAGCTAGCTGTTGAAAATAGAGAAATTGATGTGTTTTGGGATACATGGGAAAGTTGGAAATATGAAAAGCAATTAAGAATAGATGTGGGTCAAGACCTTACCCTCCTAAATGCTTCAAGGTTAGGACTTGAATTGCTGACCCATTCCTGCGAGCTTTTGGCAACATCGTATGCTGGTCATACTCATTTTAATTGGTACTCGACGTCAAAATCACCTGAACTAATAATTCGTAATATTGCTCGAAACAATTAATCTAACGGTGAACGTTAGTTCATTAGAAACAGCGACAGTCTAGGACGCTCACTTTCGCGTTCTTGTCTGTCGCTGTTTTTATTTTCTTACGCTGTGCGTGAGCGGACTCAGCTGCCGCTATTTTTGGTTTTGCATACATAAGGCGGATGTTCCGGACCGAGAGGCTGTTATTCTTGAAAAACCGAGCCCAAAGGTTACCGTAAGCGCCGAATAGCGGATGCTGAGTCCGTGAAGTCGAAAAAACGGGCGATTACGGATAAATAGCGGACCCTGGGTCCGAGCCGAACCCTCCCAGCCATCCTCGCTTGCTCGCCTCCAACCAGGTTACTTTTTCAACCCTTAACCGCCCCTGCCGTCATGCCCGCTACAATCTTCTTGTTGAAGAAAATAAACAGGACGAGCGGCGGGATGGAGATCAGGATGATGTCGGCGAAGAGCAGGTTCCATGATGTGTTGTACAGGCTCGTGAAGTTGTAGAGCGTGAGTTGGATCGTCGCGTTGCGCGCGCCGGGGAAGAAGTAGAGCGGGTTCACGAAATCGTTGTAGATACCGACGGCGGAGAGGACGACCACGGTGGAGGTGACCGGCGCGAGGAGCGGGAAGATCATGCGGAAAAACAGCCGCAGGCTGCCGCAGCCGTCCACGATCGCGGCTTCGTCGATCTCGCGCGGGATGGTGGCCATGAAGCCCTTGTACAGGATCGTCGCGAACGAGATGCCGAGCGCAACCTCGATCAGCACGATGCCGCTCATCGTTTTGAACAGATGGATGGCGTCGAGCACCCAGATCGTCGGCACGATGGCGGGCGGAATCATGAGTCCGGCCAGCACCAGGAAACTGATCGTGCCCGACCACCGGTCCGTCCTGCGCTGCATGACGTAGCCGGCCATGGCGCAGACGACGACGAGCACGGCGATCGACAGCAGCGTGATTACGGCGCTGTTCAGGAAAGCCCGCGTTACCATGCCGTCTTGGGCGGTGAGCACGGTCTTGTAGTTGTTGTAAATCTCGAACGCGCCAGGCCAGCGGATATCGAGCAACGAGGATTCGGTGCGATTTTTAAAAGAGTTGATGATGACGAAGTAGAAGGGGACCCAGAAAACGACGACGGACAGCAGGACGGCCAGCGCTTCGAGCGCGATGCGGCGGGCGGAGCGGCTCATAGGTCCACCTCTCTCTTATTCAGGAATCGGAACAGCGGAAACGCCAGCAGCGAGACGCCGATGAACAGGATGACGTTGCCCGCGGTCGCGAGGCCGTAGAAGCCGCCCTGGTATTGCTTGTAGATGATGGAGGCGATCAGGTCGGTGCTGAAGCCGGGACCGCCCTTGGTCATCGCCCAGACGAGGTCGAACGAGCGCAGTCCGCCGATAAAGGCGAGGATGATGACGGAGTTCATGGCGGGCGCGGTCAGCGGAATCGTGATATAGCGGAATTTGGAAAAGGAAGTGCCCCCGTCGATCTGCAGCGCCTCGTAGTACTCCTCGGGAATCGACATGATGCCGGCGATAAAAATGACCGTCGCCATGCCGACGCCTTTCCACACGTCCACCAGCGCGACGGACAGCAAAGCAATGCCGGTGTCGCCCAGCCAATCGGGACCCGCGATGCCCACAGCCGACAGGCTGCGGTTGATCAGCCCCTGCGTCGGATGCATCATGCTGCTGAAGGCGATGCCGACCGCGATCGTCGAGAGCAGGGTGGGGAAGAAGACGACCGACCGCAGATAGCTCTTGACCCGCAGCGAAGAAGTCAGCGCCACGCCGAGCAGCAGGCCGAAGACGACCTTTAGCGCGCAGGTGACGACGGCGTAGATGAGCGTGTTGCGGAAGCCGATATTCAGCGACGATTCGGAAAAGAAGGTCGCGTAGTTGTCGAAGCCGATGAATTCCCAATCGACCAGGTCCCAGCGCGTCATGCTGAAGAAAAAAGACATGAGCGTCGGCAGCAGGAAAAAGATGAAGTAGACGATGCCGGCGGGCAGCAGGAATGCGTAGGAATAAAATCGCCTGGATGCTTTGGTCATTCTCTCTCGCTCCTATCGGATTCATAAATCGGCCCTGCGGCGATATCGCAGGGCCGATCGATGGGGTGCTTGCTAAAGGCTGAATGCTTACGGGCTGTTTGTTTAAGAAGCTGCTTTGGGCTGCTTAAGGGCTGCTTCCGCTTTATTTACCAGCCTGCCAGTCCGAGCTGTTTGGCTTGCTTTTCGACGTCTTTGTCGTACGCCTTCGCGCTGTCTTCGGGCGACTTCATGCCGGAGCCGGCTTCGACCGTGATTTGCGGCAGGTTCGGGCCCTTGAGCGGCGACAGGAATTCAAGCGCAGGCGCGTTGTTGTTGCTGTCGAAGTAAGGCAGCATATCCTTGACGCCGCCGTACGCGTCCTCGGGCAGCGCGGCGCCTTTGATGACATAAGGGCCTTCCGGCTTCGCCTTGGCAGCCATAAGTGCCATTGCCTCAGGCGTGTCGAAGAATGCGAGCCACTTTTTGGCGGCTTCCACGTTTTTGCCGTCCTTGTAGATCGAGATGGCGGCCGGCATCCATACGGTCAGGCCGTTGCTGTCCGCGCTGTCGCCGGGCTGGGCGAAGACGCCGATCTCGTCGATCTTGTCTGGATACGTGGCGAAAATGTTTGAGAGCGCGAACGTCAGCATCGGATACTGGACGCCCGTGCCGTCGACGAGCATTTTGAGCGCCTGGTCGTAGGTGGTGGAAAGGTAGTCTTTGTTGAGGTATGGCTTCATCTCGGCCAGCTTCTCGAAGCTGCGCAGCGCGGCCGGCGTCGTGGCGAACTTGGCTGTGCCCGCCGTGAAGTCGTCCGCAAACGTCGGCGCGGTCGCCTGCACGTTGAACTGGTCGGCCAGCAGGATGAGCTGCGACGTCCAGCTGTCTTTGTAGGAGCCGATGACGGCCGTTTTGCCCGCGGCTTTGATCTTCTCGTTGTTCGCCTTAAGCTCGTCCCAGGTTTTAGGTACGGACAGTCCCAGCTCGGCGTACACCTTCTTGTTATACAGCCAGGCGCCTGCTTGGGAGGAACCGCTCGGACCGGCGTAGACGCGGCCGTTCACGCTGACCGTCGGCTTGAAGGAGTCGACCACATTGTCCATAAACGGCTCGTCCGTGAGATCGAGGAAGTACTTTTCCGGCTGGAGGGACTTGAAGAGCGAGCCCGCGTTGTAAAAGTTGAGATCGTCCATGTCGCCCGTCGCGAGCTTCGTCTTGACGAGGTTGTCGCCTTCTCCGCCGCCGGGGCGCAGGTCGAACTCGGTCTTGATGTTGTAGCGCTTCTCGATCTCGTCGGTGATCGCCTTGATGCCTTCGGTGGAAGTCTGGTTGTCGATGAGCAGCTTGAGCGTCACCGGCTTTTCGTAGCGATCGCTCTCCGCGCTTGCCGACGGACTGGCCGCAGCGGACGATGCCGGCGCTGAAGCGGACGCGGATGCAGTTGCGGATGGCTCGGCTGCGGATGCAGATGGGCTCGCCGAGGCGGCGCCGTTATTGTTGTTGCTTCCGCAAGCGGACAGCATCGCGGCGGTCAGCAGCGTACCGGACAGTACCGCGAGCGATTTCTTTTGAGACTTGAGCATGTGAAAGGATCCTCCTTTATTTTCTTCGCCCGCCGGCAGCGTGCCGGTCGGGGAAGCCCCCATGGCTTATAGCGTCGTCGGGACCGTGTTGCCCCGTGCTTCACAGTGTAAGGGGTTGCACGCCGGCCGGTAAGCGTCCCATTTTTTTGGCCGGTCGTCTGATTTTTTTGGGGAGGAGGGATTTAATAGACTTTGGAGTTTCGTCTGGCTGCGAAAGAACAGAGGATTTTGCGGTTGCAGCGGGTGGGATGTGTCGCGAGGGCGGTGTAGGAGCAAGTTTTGCGGTTGCAGTGAGTGGGAAGTGCCGTGGGAGAGGTGCAGGAGCAAGTTTTGCGGTTGCAGTGAGCAGAGTGTGCCGCGTGAGCGGTGTAGGAGCAAATGTTGCGGTTACAGCGGGTGAAAGGTGCCGTGGGAGCTGTGTAGGAGCAAATATTGCGGTTGCAACGGGCGAGATGTGCTGAGGGTGCTGTGTAGGAGCAAGTTTTGCGGTTGCAGTGAGCAGAGTGTGCCGCGTGAGCGGTGTAGGAGCAAATGTTGCGGTTGCAGTGATCGAGATGTGACTAAAGGGCGATGCAGGAGCGACACTACCTAAAAAATCAGCAGGTTCAGCCAAAAAATGGGGCGATTGTCTCGCTGCATGGAAGCGCATACAGTTAGGCTTGCAGGCACAGAACGATCACAGAGGAGGAAGACTCGTGAGAATTGGATCTAAACATGGCCTTTCGGCTTCATTATGGGCGCTGCTCGTCGCATTGCTGGCTTGGAACGCATGGCCTTCGGGCGCGCTCGCCGCGGATACGCAGGCGCCGACGGCGCCGGCAAGCCTGACCGCTACGGCGGCTTCGGGCGCGCAGATCAATCTTAGCTGGCCCGCCGCCTCGGACAACGTCGGCGTCACCGGCTACGACGTCTATCGCTACGGCACCAAGATCGCAAGCACGACGGGGACCTCGTACAGCAACACAGCGCTGACCGCATCGACCTCTTATAGCTATGCGATCCGCGCAAAGGATGCGGCCGGCAACGTGTCCGCGTTCAGCCCGACGGCCGCGGCCATCACAACGCCGGTCCCCGCTACCGCAACCGTCAAGAAGGGCGTCGGCTCGTCAAAGTACCTGGCCAGCGGCCAGTCGCAGGCCGACTTCGCGAAGCTGACCAACATCGGCGTCGGCTGGACGTACAATTGGTCGATCGACTTCCCCGGCACCAACGGGACCTCGATCGAGTACGTGCCGCAGATCTGGGGTCCGGGCGCGGTCACGTCGTCCACGCTGACCACGATCGCCCAGGGCAAAGCCGCAGGCAAGTTCAAGGCGCTGCTCGCCTTCAACGAGCCCGACCTGTACGAGCAGGCGAACATGTCGGTCGAGTCCGCCGTGGCGCTCTGGCCGACATTGATGAGCACGGGCCTTCGCCTCGGCAGTCCCGCGGTCGCCATGTCCGCCGAGACGTACGCGTACGGGCAGACCTGGCTTGAGAATTTCATGAGCCAGACCGCGGCGAACGGCTACCATGTCGACTTTATCGCGGTGCATTACTATCCGGACTTCATGCATCCGAACGCGGCCGAGAACCTGCGCATTTCGCTCACGAACCTCTACAACCTGTATCACAAGCCGATCTGGATCACCGAGCTCGGCGCGATCGACGCCGGCCAGCTGTCGGCAGCGCCAACGACGGCGGGCGCCCAGAAGTTCATGACCGAGGCGGTCGCGATGCTGGAAGGCCTGCCGTTCGTGGAGCGGTACGCCTGGTTCGACGACAATTGCTCCAACGACGCCGGCTGCGCCTACACGACGCTTTACGACGCGAGCAACAATCTGACCGCGATCGGCACGACCTACAAGGCGCTGCCCAAGACGCCGCTCTTCCGATTCGGCTGGACGGCGACAGCGAGTCCGGCAGGCATCGAAGCGACGTCCAACATGTTCGACAACAATCCGGCGACGCGCTGGACGACGGGGCAGGCGCAAGCGTCGGGCCAATACTTTGTCGTCGACATGACGGGCTCGCGCACCTTCAGCCGGATCGTCTTGGACGCAAACGGCAGCAGCGACTATGCGCGCGGCTACCAGGTGTTCGTCTCGAGCAACGGCACGAGCTGGGGCAGCGCCATCGCCAGCGGCACGGGGACAGGACCGGTCATTACGATCGACTTTGCCCCGGTAACCGCCCGGTATATCAAGGTTGTGCAGACCGGCACCGCGCCGGCGAATTATTGGTCGGTTCACGAATTTAATGCTTATAGCTAAAACGAACGACGGAAAAAGGGAGAGTCCAGATGAATAGAAGATTGTATTTGAGAAAACGGGGCGGCGCTTTCTTAAGCGCCCTCCTGGCGCTAATCCTGACGCTGTCGCTAGCGCTCGCCGCGCCGGGCAATCAAGCCGCAGCCGCAACCCCGTCGGCAGGGTTGCCTTCGGTTGCGCTCGATCCCGCAGGCTGGAAGATAACGACCACGCTTGACGACGGCGCGCCCGATCTGAACGCCATCTCGGCGGCCGTGTTCGACGGCGATCCGTCGACGACCTGGACGAGCGCCAAAAACCAATCCCCCTGGGGGCTTGTCCTCCAGATCGACATACAGCAGCAGACCGCGTTCGACTCGATCGCGATCGACACCGGCGATTCCCCGAACTACGGCAGGGAATACACGATTCAGTCGGATGCGAACTGGTCGGCGGCGCTGGCGACGGTGACGGGCCAGTCCGGCGTGACCGTGATCAAGGTGCCGCGGACAACGGCCAGGCTGGTCAACGTCTGGCAGACAGGCAGCAACGCTTCGCCGTGGACGGTCGCGGAGGTGCGGCTGTACGATAGCGAGAAGTCCTATCCCGGCGAGTCCGGTCTCGCTGTCCAATGTACGGCGCAGTCCTGCGAGCTGAGTTGGTCCGAGGCCGCCGGTGCCGGCGCCTACCGTGTCTACCGCGCGGATGGCCCTGGCGCTGCGTTCGAGCGGATCGGAACCGGCGATGCAGCCGGAACGACTTATTCGGATAAGAACGTCGAGCCGGGCCACACCTACTTTTACAAAATATCCGCCCTCGTCGGAGGCGCCGAATCGGGCTTGTCCGGCGCGGTGTCCGGCATTCCGGGAGACAGTCCGTTCGGGCCGTACGTGCATATCTTCGATCCGTCCATGGGCGGGGCCGCGATCAACGCGACGGCCGACGCGATCTTCGCCGAGCAGGAGCGGAGCGAATTCGGCAGCGGGCGTCATGCCATGCTTTTCAAGCCGGGCGTGTATGAAGGCGTCAACGTCAAGGTCGGCTTCTATACGCAGGTGTCCGGCCTTGGGCAGAATCCCGACGACGTTGATATCCGCGGCGCCGTGAACGCGAACGCCGACTGGAACGACGGCAACGCCTTGGTCAACTTTTGGCGTTCCGCCGAGAACTTCAGCATCACGCCGCCTGCCGGCTCGTCCGCGCAATGGGCGGTCGCGCAAGCCGCCCCGATGCGGCGCGTGCATGTCAGAGGCCAGCTCGAGCTGTTCGACTTCGACCCGTGGTGGAATGCGGGACTCGCGAGCGGCGGCTTTCTGGCGGACTCCAAGATCGACGGCATGATCGTGCCGGCATCGCAGCAGCAGTGGTTTTCGCGCAACAACGCGTACGGCAGCTGGTCCAACGGCGTCTGGAACATGGTGTTCGTCGGAGACGAGAAGCCGCCTGCCGGCACCTTCCCGGCGGATCCGTATACGGTCGTCGACAAGACGCCGGTCATGCGGGAAAAGCCGTACCTTTATATCGACGATAAAGGGGCTTACCAGGTGTTTATCCCCTCGGTATCCAAGGACAGCCAAGGGGTGAGCTGGCAAAACGGTTCGACGCCGGGCGCCTCGGTTTCGATCGACCGCTTTTATATCGCGAGCCCGGACGGCTCCGACGCGGACAGCATCAACGCCGCGCTAAGCGAAGGCATGAACGTGCTGTTTACGCCTGGCATCTACCATCTGTCCGATACGATTCGCGTCAGCCATCCGAATACGATCGTCATGGGGCTCGGCTTCGCCACCCTGATTCCGGCCGACGGCAAAGCCGCGATGACCGTGGCGGACGAAGACGGCATCGTCGTCTCCAGCCTGCTGTTCGACGCGGGCGCCGCCGGTTCTCCGGAGCTGCTCCAGGTCGGACCCGATGGCGCGAGCCGGGACCACGTTGCGAATCCGATCTCGCTGCACGACCTGTTCTTCCGTGTCGGCGGCGCGCACGTGGGCAAGACGGACGCGAATCTGGTCATCAACAGCGACGATGTCATCGGCGATCACTTCTGGATCTGGCGCGCGGATCACGGCGCGAGCGCCGGCGGCTGGCGGACGAACGATTCGATGAACGGACTCGTCGTGAACGGCGAGGACGTCACCGTCTACGGCTTGTTCAACGAGCACCACAATGCCTATCAGACGCTCTGGAACGGCGAACGCGGACGGCTCTATTTTTACCAATCGGAAATTCCGTACGAAGTGCCCGATCAGGCGTCGTGGATGAGCGGCGGCGGAAAGGTGAACGGCTACGCTTCCTATAAGGTGGCGGACGGCGTCCAAGACCACGAAGCGTGGGGCCTCGGCGTTTACTCCTATTTCAGGGATGCCGTCGTGAAGCTGGACAGCGCGATCGAGGTGCCGGACGTGCCTGGCGTTAAAATCCATCATGCGACATCCGTGCTGCTGGCGGGCAACGGCGAGATCAGCCATGTCGTCAACCGGACGGGCACGGCGGCTACGCAGGGCGGCGTCCGCCAGACCGTCGCCGAGTATGCGGGCGGAGACGGCAGCGTCGTCTGGACGGCGCTGGATCGCGCAGGCTGGATCGCATCGGCATACAAGGATGCCGGCGGGGACTCGGCTGCGGCGAACGCGATCGACGGCAGCGCCGGCACGCGCTGGGCGAACCGGGAAGCGCAACTGCCGTCGGGGGACCAGTGGTTTCAAATCGATATGGGGGCGGCCCGCGCCTTCGATCGCGTGAAGATCGAGTCGGGCGGCGATTATGGACGCGGCTACCGTATCCAGACGTCGGACGACGGCTCGGCTTGGACCGACATCGCTTCCGGGACCGGATCGGAGACGATCGATGCGACTGTCGAACGGCACGCAGCCCGATACATTCGCGTCGTTCAGACGGGGACGGCGTCCTCGAACTGGTGGTCGATTAACGAGATTAACGTTTACGTTAGCGGGGCGGAGACGCCTGCGGCCGGCGTCGCAGTGGAGCCGGCAGCGTTCGATCTGAAGGAACGGCAGTCCGTCGTACTGAAGGCAACCGTCAGTCCGGCGGACGCTAGCGATCGGACGGTAAGCTGGCATTCCAGCGATCAGGCCATCGCCGTGGTGGATAACGCGGGCAGAGTCACGGCTCTTCGGACGGGGCGCGCCACGATTACAGCGACGACAAGCGATGGCGGCTATTCGGCGGACTCCGTCGTCACGGTGATCGGGGGCGATCCGCTGCCGCAGCCGATCGCCGGCAAGAAAGGCGTCGCTGCGATCAAGTATTTATCGACCGATCCTGCCAAGCTGGCGGATGTCGGCGCGGGCTGGACCTACAATTGGGCGATCGACTACACGGGCAGCCTGACCGGCATGGACTACGTTCCGATGCTGTGGGGACCTGGCGCGGTAACGGACGATACGATCGCGAAGCTGAAGGAAGGGAAGGCGGCGGGAAGGTACGACAGCGTGCTGGGGTACAACGAACCCGAGCTGGCGGAGCAGTCCAACACAAGCGTAGCCGACGCGATTAAGCTGTGGCCGCGGTTGATGGAAACGGGACTGCGGCTCGGCAGCCCGGCCGTCGCGTATACGTACGACAATTCTTACGCGGCAGGCAAGGGCTGGCTGGACGACTTCATGACGCAGACGTCCGCGGCCGGCTATCCCGTCGACTTTATCGCGCTGCATTTTTATCCGGACTTTACCGATCCGGAAGCGGTCGCCAAGCTGAAAAGCACGCTTACGGCCATTCACGACAAGTACAACAAACCGGTCTGGATCACGGAGATCGGCGCCATTCCGTTCGGTACGACTTATCGTACGCCGACCCAGGCGCTCGCGTCGTCGTTCGTCGCGCAGCTGCTGCCGATGCTGGAATCGCTGCCTTTTGTCGAGCGCTACGCCTGGTTCGGAGACAACTGCGCGCACGATCAAGGCTGCGCTTACACGTCGCTGTACGATCTCGCGGATCGGCTGACCGCGACCGGAGAGGCATTCAAGGATCCGGCAAGCGTCCCGGCTTCAGGGCCGGAGGATGTGCAGCTGGAGCGCGCGGGCTGGCATGCGACCGCTTCGTCGACGGCCTTCGGCGCCGCGCCTGAATTTTCCTTCGACGGCGATACCGGGCGGCAATGGTCCACCGAGGCCGGGCAGGTCGGCGGGGAGTGGTACTTGCTCGATATGGGGAAAACGAACCGCACGACCGGCATCTGGCTGGATGCGGGCGCGAACGCGGCGTTCGACTATGCGAGAGGATACCGCGTGGAGCTGTCCGCCGACGGCGAGCACTGGACGACAGCCGCGACGGGGACCGGCAGCGCCCAACTGCTCAGGGTGAGCTGGACTGCGCAAGACGCGCGTTATATTAGAGTGACGCAGACGGGCTACGACGGCTTTTGGAGATGGACGATTAACGAGCTTAACGTCTTCGGTCCGGGCAGCGCGCCCGTTGACCCGCTGGCGATCGCGAAGCCGGTTGAGGGCGCGACGCTTCCGGCCGCACGGCCCGACGTCGCTTACGACTTGGCGCTAGCGCTTGAAGCTGCGGGCGGGTCTGCTCCTTATTCGTGGTCGGTATCCGGACTGCCGGAGGGATTGCGCTTCGACGCTGCCACCGGGAAAATAACCGGTTCTGTTGCGGAGTGGGCAGTAGCCGCAAGTCCGTATACGGTCACGATATCGGTGAAGGATGCGAACGGTGAGACGGTATCGGTAACGAATACGCTCACGGTCGGCCAGGCGCTTGGCATCGGACAGCCGGCAAGCGGGGATGCGATCCCGTCCGCCAAGGTTGGCGCGGCATACAGCGTGCAGCTGGCGGCTTATGGCGGCACGGAGCCTTACACCTGGACGGTGACGGGATTGCCGGAAGGGCTGGCGCTGGATGCTGGAGCGCAGAAGATTAGCGGCGTTCCGGCTGCGGGCACGGATGTCGACAGCCCGTACGAAGTCGTCATTCGCGTGACGGATTCCGCCAATGTTTCCCGGGAAATGACGGCATCTCTGACCGTCTCGCCGTCGGATCCGGTCGATCCGACAGATCCAGGCGATCCGGGAGATCCGGGCGATCCCGAGCCGGAAGATTTGAAAATCGTATCGCCGGCTGCGGGCAGCGCGATCGTATCGGGCAATGAAGGCAGCGCGTACGATCAGGTGCTGTCGCTGACGGCTACGGGCGGCACGGAGCCGTACGTCTGGAGCGTAAGCGGATTGCCGACGGGATTGACGTTCGATCCAGCGACACTGCGCATCTCGGGTACGCCGACGAGCAGCGGCACATTCCCGCTGACGATCACGGCGACGGATGCGGAAGAACGCACGGCAACGGTGGCGGCGAGCCTGACGATCGCGCCGATCTATGTGCCGCCGTATATTCCGCCGGTGACGACGCCGGTTACAGAGACGAATCAACCGGATGCCGAAGGCAAGTTGAAAGTAACGGATAAGATGCTGACGATGGGCGACGCGGGTGCATCCGTGACGCTGCCTGCCGGCACGAAGACGGCGCAGCTGCCGGCAAGCTTGCTCGGCAAGGCGGAAGGCAAGAGCCTGGCGCTTAAAGCTGACGGCTTGTCGTTGAACCTGCCGGCAGCCGTAGTGAAGCAGCTGGCGGCTGCGATCCCGGCGGATCGCCTCGGCGATGCGCAGGTGCAAGTATCGTTTAAGGCAGTCGACGCTGCTGAGGCTGCGCAAGCGGTCGGCGTCTCAACCGACGCGACTGCAGTAAAGCTGGCAGGCGACGTTATCGAGTTCACGCTAACCGTCGTCGTTGGCGATGCCAGCACGGCCGTGACGACGTTCGACGCGCCGATCGCGCTGACGCTGAAGGCGGATGGCGTCACGAATCCGAAGCTCGGCGGCATCTTCTACCTGACGGGCAACGGCCAGCGCCAGTATGTCGACAGCAAGTTCGTGGACGGCGCTTATGTCGCGCAGATTCAACACTTCAGCAAGTATGCGGTGCTTGAAGTCGCCAAGAACTTCGCCGACGTTCCGGCTTCGCACTGGGCGATCGACGTAATCAAGGAGCTGGCGGCCAAGCAGATCGTCGGCGGTACGAGCGAGACGACGTTCGAGCCAAGCCGCACGATCACGCGCGCCGAGTTCACGCAGCTGCTGGCAGGCGCGCTGAAGCTGACGGACGAAGGTACGCAATCCTTCGCCGACGTGTCGGCAGGCGCCTGGTACGCGAAGCCGATCGCGCTGGCGGCGGAAGCCGGCATCGTGACGGGCCGCGGCGACGGCACGTTCGACCCGAGCGGCGCGATCACCCGCCAGGAGATGGCGACGATGATCGTGAAGGCGTACCGCTATCTGCACGGCACCGCGGCAGCGGCCGGCGCAGGCGCAAGCTTCGCCGACGCGGACCGCATCGCGGCCTGGGCGGCGCCGTACGTGGCCGAAGCCTCGTCGCTCGGCCTGCTGTCCGGCCGGGGCGCAGGACAGTTCGCGCCGCAAGGCGTAACGACCCGCGCCGAAGCCGCGCAGTCGGTGTACAATTTGCTGCAAAAGTAACAGCAAACAAGAGAGACGCAATGAACGCCAAGCCCCCGCGGGCTTGGCGTTTTTGTTGTTTGACGAAACAAAATTACGGACGTTTTTATTTCCTAATATTTCGCCGCTGTAATCGTCCCAGTAGGTCCTAAGAAACTTAGTACTGCTCCCCGTATAAACTTCTCGATACAATCGAAGAAATGATAGTAGGGATGCATGGAGGAGGGATATCTTGATTCGGTCAAACGTAGGGCAGATGTTTTTTCGCAAGCTAATCGCCGCTTATTATGCTTCGTGGGCCATTTCCCTTTGGCTGTCCTTGCCTAATATCATTTTTGAAAGATCCATTTGGAATGGAGTTGGGGATTATATTCTTTTCTTCATCATGATTGCGATGTTCGCGACGCCCGTCATCTTTATCTATGGCATTCTGGTTTCTTCGCTACTTGAGATAGCGGCAGTTAGGTTTAAATTCAAAGGCTCGACCGCGGTATTAGTATCCGGTTTGCTTCATGTCTTGTTTGGGCTTTGTTTGGGCTTTGTGTTTCCATCTATGCTATTTTTCATGATTGGAGGCGTCTCGGCTTTCCTTTTTTTCATTTTTGATGTAAGCTTCGTTCGTTACATCCTAAGAATGAAGTTAAAGTTAAGGCTAATCTCTTTTGCAGCGCCTTTTCTCCCGCTAGTTCTTACCGCAGTCACGCTCAAGGCGATATCGCCGTCGTAGCCGCAGTGCCCCGTTTTAACGATATCCCCTCTAATCAGGAAACGCGATAATTCGAGTCTCGGCAGTTCCGGAAGACGGGCGGCCATCCATTTTAAAGAGGTGGTCCTGACGGAAGGGGATACCGTTAAAACGCAGGATCAAGCTTGCTGCGGATACGCTAGACGCGGGCCAGCTTGAGCAGCCAGCTGGAGGTGCGGTCCAGCGTCCGCGCATTCCGCGCGCTATTGCGGACGGAAATATTGAGGAAGATCCGGACTCCGTCGCCGGTCGTGTTGTTGAACAGCACCTTATTAGGCGTCAAGTCGCCCGCCCCGCCCCTCACGGTAAACGTTCCGGTCGAGGGCAAAGCTTCGATTTTGAAGACAAACGCGTCGTTGGACAACAGGAAATTTAAGCTTTTCAGCACCAGCTTTTTGCCTTTAGGCACATCGATCACGATCGTCTGCACATCGATGCTCTTTCCGGCACCTAGCGATATTGGCGATTTTCCGCCGACGATACCGTTTATTTGAAGCACGGCCGCACCTCCTGAGGGAATATACAGCAAGTTATTCCAAGCCATAAGGACAAGTTTGGACGTTTGTCCGAGTCGGCGAGCGGAGCGGACGAACGTCGCTCTCCGCATGGATGATAAGCGCGACTCCGCCCCACAACGTCAGGTTCGATGAGGGTACTTTAGAGGTTTGCGGACCGTATTGTCGCTATTCCAGGTAACAAGGGAACTTTTAGAGGTTTGCGGACCGTACAGCACTAGCGTTGCATAAAAGCTGCCTTGGATTGAGGAGTTTCCTCAAAAAGTGCCTTAATGTAAAATTTTACATCCGCATTTCGCTCGACTTTTTAAAAAGAGCAGAGGCATGCTACAGTAGGTTGCA
>NZ_JBHRYU010000022.1:0-139909 GCF_042649185.1 Cohnella sp. GCM10012308 | reverse complement strand
AATGTTTGTTCAGTAATCGTACATTCCTAACGCTTGAGGAAGCTTATGAAGCGCTCGACCAATTCATGGACTTTTATAACAACCGCAAGATGCACGGCAGTTTAAAGAACATGGCTCCAACAGAATTCGCGGCATGGGTCAAGACATTGGAAGACGCTTCAGACTATTACAGATCGGTGTAATCGCGCGAAATAAAGACCTACGCTGTAAAGATCGAATCATTGTAGGGCATGACTCCAGTTTTAGGGGGCCTAGCCGCAAATGCAGTTATTTGGCCTGCCAAACATCCTAAAAGCAAAAGCGCCGATACGCCAAGAGCGAGCTTACCTTTACATAGCTGCTACTTCGCGGACGCTCCGCCCTGCTGCTACTTCGCGGCCGCTTCGCCCTGCGGCACTTCGCGTACGCCGCGGCGCTCCGCCACCTCGTCGAAGCGCCGGCGCTCGGTGCGCTCGATCTGCACGATGCGCCCATCGTGCACGATGATCTGCACGTTGCCGTATTGAAGCCCCTCTACAGCTTCCGTGATGCGCTGAATCCAGCTGTCGTTCAACTCCAACGGTTTTGCCATTTGGACTCCTCCTTCCGTTATCGCTTAGATGACTTGTTAGATTGTCGATTATAGCACCGCTACTTGGCCTTCGTTCCTAACCGGATCTCAATCGAAGGCTCAATGCGTTCGGCTGTTCGCCATTTTGTGCTCAATGATGCCTTTAATTATTAATGTGACGATCGCCAGCGCCATGAGCAGCGACGCGACCGCGAACGATGCCGTGTACTGATACTCGTTGTACAAAATCTCGATGTGCAGCGGCAGCGTGTTCGTCTCGCCCCGGATATGCCCGGAGACGACCGATACGGCGCCGAACTCGCCCATCGCCCGGGCGTTACAGAGGATGATGCCGTACAGCAGCCCCCACTTGATGTTGGGCAGCGTTACCTTGAAAAACATCCGCCAGCCCTTGGCGCCCAAGCTGACCGCCGCTTCCTCGTCCTGCACGCCTTGCGTCTCCATGAGCGGGATCAGCTCGCGGGCGACGAACGGGAACGTGACGAACATCGTCGCCAGGATGATGCCCGGCGTCGCGAATACGATCTTGTAATCGTGCTCCATCAACCAAGGACCGATCAAGCCCTGCGCGCCGAACAGCAGGATGTAGACCAGGCCCGCGATGACCGGCGAGACGGCGAACGGCAGATCGATCAGCGTGATGAGCAGGTTTTTGCCGCGAAACTTGAACTTCGTGATCGCCCACGCCGCCGCTGCGCCGAACAGCGTATTGAGCGGCACGGCGACCAGCGCGACGGTAAGCGTCAGACGAAGCGCCGAGATGGCGTCCGGATCGGAGATCGCTTCCGCGTAGGTCTCCCAGCCTTTTCGAAACGCCTGAACGATAACCGTCAGCATCGGCAGCACGACGACGAGCCCCACGAATAGAAGAGCGATCGAGATTAATAAAATGCGCACGCCGCGCGATTCGTTCAAATGCTTGGGACGAACGTCCGCTGGCAGCGGCGTTTGCGATATGACTGCAGCCGGTTCGGCTCCTGACATCGCGAGGCCCCCTTAACTCGTCCGCAGACGGCGGTTGGTCCACCGTTGCAGCGTATTGATGAGCAGCAGGAGCGCGAACGAGATGATCAGCAGCACCAGCGCGATCGCAGTCGCCTGGCTGTATTCGAACTGCTCGAGCTTCGTAATAATGAGCAGCGGCGTGATCTCGGTCTTCATCGGCATGTTGCCGGAGATGAACACGACCGAGCCGTACTCTCCGATCCCCCGCGAGAAGGCCAGGGCGAAGCCCGTGATGAGCGGCGGGATGAGCTCGGGCAGCAGCACCTTGCGAAACGTCCGCCAGCGGTGCGCGCCGAGGAGCGCGGCCGCCTCCTCCATGTCGTTCTCCAGCTCATGAAGCACCGGCTGCACGGTTCGCACGACGAACGGCAGTCCGATGAAAACGAGCGCGACCGAGATCCCGAGCGGCGTATAAGCCACCTTGATGCCGAGCGGGTCCAGCAGCGATCCGATCCAGCCGTTCGGCGCATAGATCGACGTGAGCGCGATGCCCGCGACCGCCGTCGGCAGCGCGAACGGCATGTCGATCAGGCCGTCGACGATCTTTTTCCCCGGGAAACGGTAGCGCACGAGCACCCAGGCAACGATGAGTCCGAATACGACGTTGACTAGCGCGGCGAACAGGGAGGTCAGCAAGCTGACCCGGTACGAAGCGAGCACGCGCTCGCTCGTCACGGTGTGCCAGAACTGCGGCAGCGTAAGGCCCGCGGTCTTCACGATCAGCGCCGCCAGCGGAATGAGCACGATTAAGCTCAAGTAGAGAATGGAGTAACCCATTGAAATTCGAAATCCGGGCAGTACGCGTTTTTCTTTGGCGTGGGCAGCCATTGCGATCGTCCTTCCTCGCTGTCGGGTTAGGAGATGTTAACCTTTGGTATACACTTCGTCGAACGTACCGCCGTCGGCGAAATGCTTTTTCTGAGCCTCGGTCCATCCTCCGAAATCGTTGTCGATCGTGAGCAGATTAAGCGTAGGGAATTGATCCTTGTACTTGTCGGCTACCTCTTGCAAACGAGGACGGTAGAAATTCTGCGCTGCGATCTCTTGGCCTTCAGGCGTGTACAGATACTTCAGATAAGCTTCGGCGACTTCGCGGGTGCCGCGCTTGTCGGCATTCTTGTCGACGACGGCGACCGGCGGCTCGGCCAGGATGCTGAGCGAAGGGGTTACGATCTCGAACTCGTCTCCGTATTCCTTCTTGGCGAGGTAAGCTTCGTTCTCCCAAGCAAGCAGCACGTCGCCGATCTTGCGTTCTACGAACGTCGTCGTCGCGCCGCGGGCGCCGGTGTCGAGCACGGGGACGTTGGCGAACAGCTTCTTCATGAAATCCTTGGTCTTCGTCTCGTCATTGCCGTCCTGCTGCTGCGCGTAGCCCCAAGCCGCAAGGTAGTTCCAGCGCGCGCCGCCGGATGTCTTCGGATTCGGCGTGATGACCTGGACGCCGTCCTTGATCAGATCGTCCCAGTCCTTGATGCCCTTCGGGTTGCCTTTGCGGACGAGGAAGACGATCGTCGACGTGTAAGGCGAGCTGTTCGATTCGAACGACTGCTGCCAATCCTTCTTGATCAGGCCGCTATCCGTAAGCGAATCGATGTCATAAGCGAGGGCGAGCGTCACGACGTCCGCTTCAAGACCGTCGAGCACCTTGCGCGCTTGCGCGCCGGAGCCGCCGTGCGACTGGTTGATTTTGACCGTTTGGCCCGTTTCTTTTTTCCAGTAATCCGCAAAGCTCTTATTGAACGCTTCATACAGCTCGCGCGTCGGGTCGTAGGATACGTTCAGCAGCTCGATCGACTTGGGCTTGGCGGTCGACTCGGCGGATGGCTCCGATGAAGCCGTCCCCGACGGCGATGCGGACTCGGACGCAGGCGCCGACGCGCTGCCGGAGCTCGCGGCATTGTTGTTGTTGTTCGAACCGCAAGCGGACAGCAACGTGACGAACAGGGCAACGACGGCGAACGACATGATTCTTTTAGATGATTTCAATTTCATTTTCCAATCCCCCTCCGGTTATCCGGTAGTAATTCACATAATTCCTACCATTTCAATAGGTTTTAACAAATCATAGCAGGCAGGTGGGTTTAGTGTCAATAAGCATAATTTAATTCACTTATAAGTTTTGTTGATAGATGAGCCTGAATCCCAAAAATAATCAATCGATAAAAACACAAAAAAAAGCCGCGCAGCAACGCTGCGGGCTTGGGATTTAAAAGGAGTGGCAGGTATAGAACATTAGGAGGATTATCCCCGCTGATTGCGGCCCCGCACATGCACGACGTCTACGAACGGACGGATCCGGTCCATCAGACGCTGGCCTTTATGGAGCTCCTCGCCTTCCTTGTGGGTGAAGCTGAAGTGCCGCTCGAGCGATTCGAGATCGTGATTGGACGTGTAAAAAGTCGGCTTGCGGTTCATTCTATGATTCAGGATCGCGCCGATCACGTGGTCTCTGACCCAGGGGCTCAGGTTCTCTGCGCCGATGTCGTCGAAAACGAGCAAATCGGTTTCCTTCATGAGGGTCATCGTTTCTTTGAGCTTCTGCGGCTCCATCATGAGCGCCTTGGCGTCCTCCACAAAGTCGGGCATATAGACGATGACGCCTGTCTTGCCCTCCTTGGCGAGCTTGTGCAGCAAATAGGCGGCCATGTACGTCTTGCCGGTGCCGAAGCTCCCCATCAGGAAGAGTCCCTTCTTCTGCAAGCCGTCGGTACGGGTACGGTTCACGTATGCCAGCAGCTGTAATACCGCGTCTTCCCGCTCGCCGTCGAGATCAAGCATCTGTTCGGCCTCGTAGCTGTCGGCTTCGATGTCCACATTGCTGCTAAGGCTCGTGATCCTGCGACGCACCTGCTCCTGATGCTCGTTGGCGAGCCATCTCGCGCAGGGCGTTTTCCCGTCGAACAGCTGCCACTTGCCGTTCTGCTCCGCACAGGTAATCGACGTATAGTGGCCCTGCATATCGTTCGGACAACGTTCGAGACCCGGGCAGTTCCTGCAGCTCCGGTCTTCCTTGGCATACTGGTACAGCTTGTTCAGGTTGATGCGGAGGGTCCGTTCTTCCAGGCCGGGGTACCGGCGCCGGATCTGCACGACCAGCGGATCGGCGAGCACCCGATGCGTGAGGCTATCCAGATCGCCGACGCCCGGCGCGGCCTTCCAGCTGCGCAGCGCTTCTCCAAGCGACTCCATCGCGCTCCCCCCCTTTCGATTGAAAAATAGTTCTAGTATATGTCGGGCCAATCAGACGTTGGCGTAACGTTATATTTCCGGACAGATGCTATTATTGCGGAAATAAGAAGATAGCACATTGTTATTGCGCCGGGCAAGTGTTTGGTTATGCGAATAAGACGATGGCGCATCCTTATTCGGCCAGGCGAGCGCGCATTTGAGCGAATAAGACGATGCCGCATCCTTATTCGGCCAGCTAGGCGCGCTTTTGGGCGAATAAAACGATGAAACATTCTTATTCTGCCAGGCCGGCGCGCATTTGGGCGAATAAGACGATGGCACATCCTTATTCGGCAGGCGGGTGCCGATCACGCGCCGAGCAGCGTCACCAGCCCACTCAGCTCTTATCCAGCTGCCGCGCGAGATCGCGGAGCCGCTGGCGCTCCTCGGCGGACAGCGCCTTCGCGGGTCCCTTGTCTTCGACGACGGGCATGGACGGCTTGCGCGCGCCCGATGCGCCAGCGCGGCTGCGGCCGGACGCCGTCTTGCCTTTGCCGGCCGGCGCGGGCTCGCTCTCTCCTCTGCGCCTGCGCTCGAGCGTTTCGTTCAGCTTCTCCTGCTCGCGCACGTACCGGACGGCTTTGTCATAGGAATCGATGCCTTTGGCAAGCATATTTGCTGCGACCGAGTCGATGAAGCTAGCCGTCAGGCGCTGCGCATGGTTCGTGCCCAGCACGTAGTGGATCAGCACGTTAATGACCGCTTCCGGCAGCTTGTAATTCAGGTCGATGCGCTCGAAGATACGCGCGAATACGTCGGGCACGGAGCCCGGGAAAAACCGCTCCAAAAACCGCGTGTACGGCTCGAGCATGAGCATCCGTCCGTATTCGTCCGTCGCGACCTGCTTGCTCAAGCGCTCGGGCACGTCGAACGGCGGAACGGCGTACAGCGCTTCGTCCACCGCGGCGGCAATTGCCTCGCCCGACCCCGTCTCGCCAATGCGCGACAGATAGCGTTCGCGCTCTTCGCCGCGCTTGCGGCCTTGACGGTAGATCAGATTGGCCCGGGACTGCAGCTCATCCCAATGCAGCGTCCCGTCGGGCAGAAACACGCCGTCCTCGTCCAGCAATCGGCTGATCTCGGGGAGCTCCAGATCGAACTTGTACGCCAGAAAGTTGATCTGGGCCATCGATTCCGGCGCGCGATTGAGCCGCTCGACGTGAATCCGGTTCGATGAGCCTCGCGGGAAGCGAAGCAGCAGCTCGCTGTGACGCACGCGCTCCGGCTGAGACGCGCCAACCTCGCGAGCAGGCGCCGACTGGGACAGCGATTGCTCCAGCTCCGGATCGATCTGCGAAGCATTGATGCGGAACAGCTCGTAAAACGGCACCGTGATCTCTTCGCGGTTCAGAAACCTCGCCAGCCCCGAAGGGCTGCGCGGCGCGAGCGAATCGCGAAGCTCCATCAGCGCCGGCTTGCCGATCCGGTCCCTGAGCAGCAACGACAGATGCAGGTTGGCGAAAAACTCGCCGGGCGCAAGCGGCCGCTGCAGCACATATTCGTAGAGCGTCTCGTCGGCCGCCGGATCGTGCTGCCTGAACGTCTGCAGCAGACCGATGGCCTCCAGCTTCGAGGCGCTCTCGACGAGCGACTGCCGGCCTGCCGCATTCGGCTCCAGACCCAGACCGAGAAACAGTCTGCGCTGCGCCTCCGGCTGCACGCAGCCCGTCTCGTCGTCGCCAAGATGATGGTAGAGCAACAAATATAAGCCGATAGAGAGGGCGCCCGCCATCGGTTGATAAAGTTCGGCCAGCACGCGTCGCTCCAAGCCGCCGAGCGAGAAATCCCGGCAGGCGGTATAGCGATGATGCTCCGTAAATTCAAGCTTGTTCGACACTCGCATCCTGTATTCGACAACCTTTTTTCATAGAGTGTCTCTCTATTGTAGCATATCCGTCGGTCCCGCTGGTGGTGGAAATCCGCTCCGAAAAAAATGAAAAGAGGACGGCGCGGAGCGTCGCTCCGCACCGTCCCCCTTCTGGCAGGGAATCGGTCGTTACTCTTGGTAAGGCAGCAATTCTTCGTCTACCAGATTGCGATAGGACGGATCGAAGTAGGCGGTGAAATTGACGTTTAACGTCATCGCCTTGCCCAGGTCCGCGGGTGCAGGCTTCGCGATCGCGAAGTTGTCCACCGATACGAGACGTTCGAGCTTCTGCAGGGCGCCGACCCATTCGAGCAGACGGTCGTACGTTCCTTCGATGGCGACGGCTGTTTTAAGCTCGCCAACGGAGGCATATGGCGTTTGCTCGCCGCCTAACATGCTTTGCAGCTGATTGCTGTCGGACGCGCTAAAGGTCGCGTTCAGCATCGCCACGCCCGTCGCCTGGCTGATTTTTTTCAAATCGAGCAGCATCTGTTCCGTATTGTCCGAGAGCGGTAGCGCCTGCTGGACGGACGCGTCCGAATATTCGGCTCCCGCCGCGCTGCCTTCGGCGGCTTTTTTCGTGAGCAGATCCGCTTGGCTGCGCAGGTTCGCGATCTGGTCGTTCTGATCGGACAAGTCCGAGTTAAGCGGCATCTGCTTGTATACGACGAACATCAGCAGGAGCAGGAATAGCAGGACGACGCCGATCAGGCCCAACGAACGTTTATTGAGCTGCGTCTGCAGTCCCGTCATTTCCTTCTCCTCCTTCCGGCTTCTTCATATCGAGCGAATAAATCGCCGTCTTCGTCGCGACGACGACCGGACCTTCGCCGGCGGCGCTCTGAGCGACCGATTGCAGCTGCGCCGATGCCGCGAACGACATGCGCTTCAGATCGAACAAGTAACGGGACGCGTTATCGAAATCCGACACTTGGACGGTCAAACCGATCTGGCCCAAGCTGCTGTAGCTAACGCTTTGAAGCCTGCTTCCGGTCGGCAGCTTGCTCTCTAGTTCAGCGAGTATAGCTACTGCGTCACGGCGATTGTCGCGAATGTCCTCGATCACCTTGAGCGGATTCGTTTGGCCGGACTGCTGGCTGTTTTGCGCCTCGAGACCGCTCTGCAGCAGCGCGATCTGATCGTTCAGCTGCGAGATCGTCGTTTCTCCGGCTTTAAGCGCGGACTTGTTGTCAAAATAGTAATAGGAGACAGCCCCTACCGCCAGCACCCACACGGCAAGCGAGGCCGCGAGGATGACCGGATACAGTCGCGCATCGCGGTCGACGCGCGGCATGAGGTTGATCCGCTGCTTGTCCTGATGCCACAGCGCGAGTCCCACCGCCACCCGATTGTCGTCCGCGCTGTAGGTATGCTGCGTCGCATACGTGTCAAAGGAAAACGCACGAATGCTCACTTCCGGCTGCGACTGCTGCAACACCGCGTGCAGCTGATTCCTTCCCTGGTCCGAGCCGACGATGAGCGCTTCGGTGATCCGGGCGTTGCCCTCGTGGATGCTGAACTGATAAAAGTTGAGCATCCGCGCGATCTCGGCCGTCACCTCCGACAGCTGGTTCTCGCTCAGGGCGCCGTCCGTGTCGCTTTGTCCGTAGAGCGCGATCGTTTTCAGAAAGACCGGGTGTCCGCCGTGGAACATATAGATCTCGAGCGCGCTCGCGTCCAGGTTGACCAGCATCGTCTCCCCGAATTTCTCGTCCTGAAGCTCCCGGATCGCGCGCGCCAGCGCCGTCGCCGACAGCTCGATGCCGGACACTCTAAGGCCCGCTCCCTCGACCATGTCCGTATAGGACTGGATCAGCTGCCTGGATGCGGCAAATACGAGTACATTCGTACTCTCCGCTTCGGTCCCGAGCTTGATGAAGTCGTGTACGGGATCTTCGAACGGCAGGTGCAGCGTGGTCTCGACTTCGAGCGCCACGAGTCCGGCGAGGTCTCTGTCGCTGGTGCTCTGGATGCGCAGGCGGCGAACGATGACATGCGACGTGGGAAAAGAAAGCGTTACGGATTGCCCCTGCAGCTTTTCATTTCTGATCCAGTCGCTGAGGAGGTTGCGCGCCGCCGTGTAATCCGAGATTCGGTCCTCTTCAAAAAGGCCGGGGGGCAGCGGCAGCACGCTGACGCGCTCGATCTCCCAGGTCTTCTTTTTCTTCAGTTTAACGAGTCTTGCCCCGGACGGATCCAGGGTCAGGCCGATGGTCTTGGCGCCTGATCCGAACATTGTGAGTCACGCCCCGTTCAGGTAAATAAAGATAAATAATAATCGATGATATCCGCGCCGTAGCCGTACGCAAGACATGCGCCCAGCGCCAGAAACGGCCCGAAAGGCACTGGCTGCTTGCGTTTTACGATACCGGTTGCCAGCAGCGCGCCGCCGACAATCGTACCGGCCAGACAAGCCGCGACTAGCGCAACGACCGTGTTGGGCAGGCCGACGACGAAGCCTAGGACCGCGAACAGCTTGACGTCGCCGAGCCCCATCCCGCCTTTCGATACGATCACGACGAGCAGCAGGACACCGCCGCCGGCTAATGCGCCGAGCAGATGACTCCACCATGGAATGTCGTTTGGGAGCAGCAGGCAGGCCACAGTCAGAATAGGCGCGAAGAACAGCAGCACCTTGTTCGGAATGAGCATCGTCGCCAGATCCGACACAGTCACGATGACGCAGAGGCTGACGAGCAACAGTCCGATGATCGCGGCCGGGCTCCAACCGAAGCTGGCATACACCCAGACGAACAACAGCCCCGTTGCGGCCTCCCCAAGCGGATACAATGGCGATACCGGCGCCTTGCAATGACGGCATCGGCCGCGCGACAGCAGCCAGCTCGCGATCGGAATGAGATCGCGGCCTTTGAGTCGCATCCCGCATCGCGGACAACGCGACGGCGGCGAGACGATGGACTCGCCCGCCGGCACGCGCAGCGCCACGACATTGTAGAACGAGCCGAGCACCGCGCCAAGCGCGAAAAGGTATATATATAGAAGAATCGTCATGATGGCGATAGTCGCTTTCGATGTTAGTTAGAGAAAAGGAACCGGTGGGGCCGGTTCCTTGGAAATAGTATTACGGTGTGGCGCTAGCTTTTACTGCGAGAACCTCGGAATCATCATAATTCTTTTCAACAGGTGTTGAACTCGTGTCTAACAGTCTTATTGATTCAAGTGCACCAGTTCCGTCAAACTGTAGGTAACTCCCAGTAGTGTTTAATGCAGTTTTTGTACTAGGCAAAGCTATGCCCTTATCAAGAAACCCGTTTGTTTGCAAGGTATCAACAGTGATTTGCCCCGAGTTTGCTGTTGCCGTTTTCTTCGGATATGAACCATTCAATTCGGTTGTTACATACAGCTTAGCTGCGTCATAAATTTGTCTAGCTGTAGATACGTCCGCATCAGATTTAGTACGATTAATAATATTCCCGATCAACGGAATCGCAATCGCCGCAATAACCGCCAGAATTACGATTACCGCCAAAAGCTCGATCAGCGTAAAACCCTTTTGATCTTCCTTCGCCTTGCCGAGACGCTTCATTACAGCTGTTCTCATTTCCATTCCCTCCGCTTTTCACTCATTTTTTAAAATCTATATGTTCTAGCGCCTGTTGACGCATGGACAACTTGTTCGTATCCTTCTTTTTCCCGATCAACCCATCTGCCCGTACAGCGTGAACATCGGCAGCATGATCGCCGCGACGATTGTTCCGACTAGCGCCGCGAGGAAGACGATCAGAAGCGGTTCGAGCAGCGACTTGAGCCGGTCGACGGTGTTCTCGACGTCCATCTCGTAGAAGTCGGCGACCTTCTCCAGCATCTGGTCGAGCGCGCCGGTCTCTTCGCCGATCGAGATCATCTGGGTCACCATCGGGGGAAACACCCACGATTGCTTAAGCGGCTCGGACAGCGGACTGCCTTGGCGGAGAGAGTCCGCGGACTTGCGGATGTAACCGCCAATGACAACGTTGTTAACGAGCTCTTCGACGATCTGCAGCGACTGGAGTACCGGCACCGAGCTCGCGTACAACGAGGACAGCGTGCGGGTTAGCTGCGCGATCGCGCCTTTCTGCGCCAGCTTGCCGAAGATCGGCACCTTCAGCTTGCCGTAGTCGATCCAGTACCGCCCCTTGTCCGTGCGCTTGGCAACCTGATGCACAGCTACGAGCGCAATCACGCCGAGCAGCCACAGATACCACTGATGCTCGATCGACTTGCTGAGCGCCAGTACCATGAGCGTGATTGCAGGCAACTGCGCATTCATCGATTCGAACATCGTCACAAACTGCGGCACGACCGCCTTTAGCAGATACACGACCGCGCCGATCGCCAGCACGCCGACGACAAGCGGATACGTCATCGCCGACTTGATCTTTTCCCGGGTCACATGCTGCTTCTCCAGAAACTTGGCCAGCCGCTCCAGCGTGCCCTCGATATCGCCCGTCTCTTCGCCCGCGCGGATCATGCTCAGGAAGATGGCGGGGAAAATCTTCTTGTGCTCGCCTGCCGACTGAGAGAACGACACGCCGCGCAACAGCCCCGTATGCACGTCCACCAGCGCCTTTTTGAGCGGCTTGCTCTCGGTCTGCTCGGCCAGGATGGCCGTCGCTTCGACGATGCTGACGCCGGCGCGCATAAGCGTGGCGAACTGCCGGCAGTAGATGATGAAGTGCTCGTGCTTGACCGGATTGCCGATGTAGATATCCGTGTTGAGAAAGGTCGTCTTCTGCTCGTTGAGGGAGAGGACGACGAGGTTGCGCTTGCGCAGCTCGTCCATCGCCGCCGTCTTGCTCGAGGCCGATAGCTTGCCCTTAATCTGCCGTCCGGTCTGACTGCGAACCTGATAGAGAAAATCCGCCATCAGAGCACACCCGACTCAGCCAGATAAGCCCGCGCGTATGCCGGCTCGACCGCGCCTGCCTGCAGCAGCTCCTTGATGGAGTTCTCCAGCGTATGCATGCCGAGCTGACGGCCGGTCTGCATGACGCTCTTGATCTGATGGATCTTCTCCGTTCGGATCAAGTTCGCCACCGCCGGCGTGTTGACCAGAATCTCCGTGGCGCAAGCTCTGCCCCGGTTCTGCGTACGCGGCAGCAGCCGCTGCGAGATGACGGCGACGAGCACCGCGGCAAGCTGGGCGCGAATCTGTCCCTGCTGATGGCCGGGGAACGCATCGATGATCCGGTCGATCGTCTGCGGCGCGTCGGTCGTGTGCAGCGTCGCGAGCACGAGATGCCCGGTCTCCGCGGCCGTCACAGCGGCCGAGATCGTCTCCAGGTCCCTCATCTCGCCGACCAGAATGACGTCGGGATCTTGCCGCAGCGCGGCTCGCAGACCGTTGGCGAAGCTCTTCGTGTCGCTGCCCACCTCGCGTTGGTCGATGATCGAGGAGCCATGACCATGCAAATACTCGATCGGATCCTCCAGCGTCACGATATGCTTTTTCTCGTGCGTATTGATGTACTTGATCATCGCGGCCAGCGTCGAGGACTTGCCTGAGCCGGTCGGGCCGGTGACCAAGATCAACCCTTGGGGCTTGCCGGCGAGCGTGCTCAAAATCTGCGGCAGCTGCAACTGCTCCAGTGTCGGGATCTTCGTCGGAATCGTCCGCACCGCGATGCTGACCTTGCCCCGCTGGCGGTAGGCATTCACCCGATAACGGGACAGTCCCTCGAGCTCATAAGAAAAGTCCAGCTCACCGGCTCGCTCGAAACGCTCAGTTTGTTCCTCGTCGATCAGCGCTTGCGCCATTTGCAAGGCATGTTCAGCCGTCACCTTATCCTCGCCGACGGGCTGGAGCTTGCCGTTCACCCGTAGGATCGGGGGCGAATCGACCGAGATATGCAGGTCGGACGCGCCGGCCTCGTGCGCCGCACGCAGCAAGTCTAGCATGCGGCTCTTCATCACTGCTGTCATCGTGTGTTCCCCTCTCGCTAATAGGCGACGGTCTCGCGGATTACTTCCTGAAGCGTCGTGATGCCGCCGAGCACCTTGGCAAAGCCGTCGTCCATCAGGATGATCATGCCCTGCTCCGCCGCAGCGTTCCTAAGCTCTTCTACGGTGGCGTTTTCCGAGACCATTCGGCGGAGCGTATCGTTCATGCCCAGCACCTCGTGAATGGCGACGCGTCCCCGGTAGCCCGTCTTGTTGCAATTGCCGCAGCCTTTGCCTGCGTATAGCTTGTCCGCTTGCAAGCCGCGCCCTCTGAGCAGCATGGCCTCCTGCTCGGTCGGCGCCTGCTCGGCCTTGCATTCCGGGCAGATGCGGCGCACGAGGCGCTGAGCGACGACCCCGATGAGCGACGAGGCGACGAGGTAGGGCTCTACGCCCATATCCCTCAGTCGGGTCACCGTGCTGATCGCATCGTTGGTGTGCAGCGTGGATAACACAAGGTGGCCCGTAAGCGAGGCGCGGATCGCGATCTCCGCCGTCTCCGTGTCCCGGATCTCGCCCACCATGACGATGTTGGGATCTTGACGCAGAATGGAACGCAGGCCGGCTGCGAAAGTCAAGCCGATCGTGGGGTTCACATGGACCTGGTTGATGCCCTCGAGCTGATATTCCACCGGGTCCTCGACCGTAATGATGTTGGCGGACTCTTGGTTCAAATGGTTCAGCGCCGAGTAGAGCGTCGTCGTCTTGCCGCTGCCGGTGGGCCCCGTGATGAGCAGAATGCCGTAAGGGCGTTCGATCATTTCCCGGAAAATAGCCTGGTTGCGTTTGCCGAAGCCGAGCAGGTCGATCGACTTCACCCCTGTGCTGAGATCGAGAAGCCGGAGCACGATCTTCTCCCCGTGAATCGTCGGCAGGGCGGAAACCCGGATATCGATCGTCCGGTTGTCGAACGTCATCTTCATGCGGCCGTCTTGCGGCAGACGCCGTTCGGCGATGTTCAATCTGGCCATAATCTTGAGACGCGCGGTGATGAAGCCCTGCATCTGCTTGGGGATCGTCCGCTCCGTCCGCAGGACGCCGTCCAGCCGGTAACGGATCGATACGCTCGCTTCGCCGGGATCGACGTGAATGTCCGATACCCGCAGCTGCATCGCCTGCTGGATCATCTGATTGACCAGGCGTACGACGGGAGAATCCTCGTTGGTAATCTCCGTCTCGCGGATCTCTTCCTGCGTCGTCGGGAGCTCGCCCATGATCTGGCTCATCGAATCCTGCAGACCGTAGTGGCGGGCGATCGCTCGGTTGAGCTCGTCCCGGCTCGTGATCGCGGGCTCGATGCGGAACCCCGTGCTCATCCGCATTTCTTCGATCGCGAAGTAATCGAGCGGATCCGCCATCGCGACGAGCAGCTTGCCGCCTTCTTTATGAATCGGAATGGCTTGATAACGCCGCGCCAGCGCTTCGGGAAGAATCTGCGTGATGGAAGGCTCGATCTGATACTTGAAGAGACTGACATGCGGGATGCCGAGCTGGAACTCGAGCACTTCGATCAACTGCTGCTCGTTGATGTACCCCTGCGTGATGAGCAGGTCCCCAAGCTTCTGCTTCGTCTTGCGCTGCTCTTGGAGCGCTTCCTGAAGCTGCGCCTCGGAGATGATCTGGCTCTCAACCAGCAAGTCTCCCAATCTCTTCTTCACGATCGCCAAACCTATCACCTCAAACTATAGTCCTATAGTCCTGCATTTATATGTGTTAATTACGTGTAAATTTCCAGTGAAAAAAATGATACTTAACGACAGTTTTCCAATTTTTTTCTCAGAAGGATTATATATCGCCGCATAATGAAAAGACAAGCAGCATTTTGTGCCATAATAAACCAAAAATCGACACAAAAATTGTTCAGTTTTTTTTCAGAAGAATATGGTAAAATCGGTTCGGAAGGTTCTAGGTCTAGCATCCTATTTACCGAAAACAACTTGGAAGACTACATAGAAATTACTAGGGGGAGAAAACATGTCGCAAATTCGGAAATGGTTGAGCTTGTTGCTGGTGGCTGTTTTAGTCATCGGAGGGGTGCCCGTTACGGCATTCGGCCCGGCCCATACGCATGCGGCTACTTATTCGGTAGTGACGATTACCGGAACGACGCCGAACAACGGCGTAAAGAACGTCGTTTTGAACGGCACGCAATTGCAGTTAGGAACCGGGACCGCTGCCAAATTCATTATGACCGATTGGGGCGACGGCACCGTGTCTTTCCGCGCGCAATCGAACGGCATGCTCGTCACGGCCAGCGGCACTAATGATCTGGCTGCCAGCGCAACTGCAGTAAAAATCACGGAGACTTTCAAGAAAGATGCATCGGGTACCTCATTTACATTCAAGTCGCTCTCGAACGGCAAGTTCCTGACGACCTCTGCCAGCAACAGCAGCGCCAACGCTACGGTTACGATCAAAGCTAACAGCGATACCGCAACCGACGCCAAACAAAAATTTACGATCACCGATGTCTCGCCCATCTCGTCCAAACAAGAAATCCGCGTGCTCGAGATTACGGACGACGGCACGTCGGATCTCCTGCCGATCCTGAGCACCTACAACGACCCGGTTATCAAGATCGACTCCATCCGGATGAAGCAGTTCGTCGCGCAGCGGGACGAGCTCGACGGCCGGTACGACGCGATCTACATCGGCAAAGGCGCGTACAACGCCACGCTTGTCTCCACCAGCGGCCAAAACCATGATACGAAAAGCATCATGAACGACATCACGAACTTGAAATTTAAAGAACTGAAGGACTACTACATCGATCGCGGCCTGCCCGTCATCGTATATAGCCAACAGACCAGCTCCACTTCGAGCAGCGGCGCCCTTTATCAAAATACGGCCGGCATCCTGAAAGCGGGACTCTCGCCCTACGCGACTTCCCTCACCGGTACCGGCACATTCGTCCCGACATCGAACAAAAGCAATGTCATTTTCGTCGGCGATTCGAACTTAATTAACACCAGCGAATTCCTGACGAAGACCGACCTGATCAACCGAGCCGCGGAACGACCGCGTCTTGTCGTTACAGGCAAGCCGATCGACTACACCGCCAATCAGAATCAAATTTATGTGGCGGGAGATACGTTGTCTTATACGTTCAACGTGGCCAATGTCGGCAACATCGCCCAGCGAAGCATGACCGCCAACCTGTACATCGGCATCGACAGCGTGCTGAAGTTCGACTCCAACAACCTGATCGTTTCCCAGCCCGTGACTGCCACGACCGGCAATACGCTTACCTTCCGCCTGCCCAAGGGCTACTCCGGCGTCCATTATTGGAAGCTCGAGCTTGTCGACCAAGGCAGTAAGCTGAAGGACATCCAGAGCGGCGTGCTCCGGTTCCGCGACGAGCTGACCAAGATCAACGTCCTGCAGATTCTACCTACTAACGGCGATACGAGCAGCAGCTTGCTCAAAAGCAATAATATGAACCAGAGCTACCTCAAGACGGACGATTACGAGATCACCATCAAGACGATGTCCATGAGCACGTTCAACAGCTCCGGCTACAAGACGCTTAACGGCTATTACGACATGTTGATCTTCGGCTTTGCGGACTCCTACAATAGCAGCGCCAGCATCGACAAGACCGCCGCCGACGCGGTCAACGCTTATATCGCGACCGGACAGAGCGTCATGTTCACGCACGATACCGTTTTCCAGGGAAGTACCAACTGGATCAGCTACTTTCAGGGGTCGACCGGCCAACTGAGCCCGATGACGAACATGGGTCTAAGCGCGCCGCACACCTCGACGACGACCAAGAAGGTCAACGAAGGCCTGCTGACCCGGTTCCCTTTTAACATCAGCAGCGTCATTACGCAGGTCAATACGACACACGACCAGTATTTCGGCCTGAAGCTCGAAGATCCGAAGCTGATTCCCTGGTACAACATCACGGGCGGCCCGCGGGACGACGACGACAGCTGGAACCACTATTACACCTATTCGTACGGCAACGTCACCTACTCCGGCACCGGTCATACGAACGCCAACTTCCCGGATTGGGAACAGCGCCTGTTCGTCAATACGATGTACCGGGCGTTTATCGGCTCGAACCACGCGCCGATCGTCAACGTCAGCACGCCGACGAATTTTGCGGTCACCGGCAAGATTATTCCTTCCTATAATAAGGTGCTGCTAAGCTATACGGCCCAGGACTATGACGTCATCGACCGGTCGCTCAGTACGGCCGTCAGCTTCAAGTACCGGGCCAGCGCCTCGGACGCTTGGACCGAAAAGCAGGTCAAGGCGTATTCCGATGTCAAAACGGGCGATATCGTTACCGAATCGTACGACAATCCGCTGCCGAACGGCGGCGAGCTGGTCATCTACGTCACGGCCAAGGACAAGAGCGGCGCCAGCGCGACCCAGACGGTTACGACCCAGGTCGTGAAGGTGACCGCCAACGTCGACCTGAGCCGTACGCTGTCCGCCAACGTCGTGAACAACCAGATCGAAAAGAACGTACCGTTCACGATGACGTACACGATTACGCCGAAGAGCATTCCTTTCCAAAACGGCATTAATGCCGATGACCTGGTCATCAAGAACTTCAAGCTGGACGAAAAGCTGCCGGTCAATCTCGAAGTGCTCGCGGCGGATACGTCTCCACTGCTGCTGAATCCGGCCGTATCCGGCACGCTTGCCGCAGGATATCGCTTGACCGGCTCACTGGCTGACATCCAGTATCGCCTGAGCCAGGACGGCAAGAACTTTGTCGCCGATCCGGTCAGCTTCACGGTGAAGGTAACGCCAAAGCAGAACGGCAGCTATCTGCTCGACAATTCGTACTTGAACTTCACGGACTTCTACGTAAATGGCGCTACGGTTACCAAGGATATTGAGCGCAGCCTGCAGTTCCAGCCGTATCAGATTCAAGCGGTCACCAAGATGGCCAGCCTGAGCCTGTCGGACACGATCATCGCGAAGGGCGACGAATCGAAGCTGACGCCGGTCATCGGTCCTGACGATACGTCCAACAAGACGCTTAGCTGGACCTCCGATCGCCCCGATCTGGTAACGGTCGATGCCGCAGGCATCATCAAGGGCATTGCCGAAGGCACGGCCAAGATCACCGCGACCGCGACGGACGGCAGCGGACTAACAGCCGTATCGAATGTGACGGTCGTCGTCCCGGGCATCAACATCGTCGGACCGAATACCGTCAACGTCGACGACACGATCAACCTCGAAGCCAAGCTCGTCCTGGCAAATGAGACGCTCACCGGGCTCACCTGGTCTATCGGCTCCGGCCAGTCCACGATCGGCGAGCTCGGCAACGGCGCCGACGATATGAAGAAGATCCTGACCGGCGTCAATGCCGGCCCGATCGATATCACGGTCGTTGCCACGACCAGCAAGGGCAAGACCTATACCAAGACGTACCGCATTACGGTCATCCAGCCGATCCAACTGACGCTGCCTGCGGACATTCACATCGGACTCGGCACGGAGTGGAAGCGGGATTTGTGGACCACCGCACTTGGCGTAACGCCGCTGGCGAGCAAAACAGGCATCCAGAGCTATACGACTTGGACGAGCGGCGACGCGGCCATCGTAGAAGCCGGAGCCAACAATGGCGTCGTCATCGGCAAAAAGACCGGATCCGCCACCGTCGGGGCTTCGTACCAGAAAAATCCGAAGACGACGCCGGTCACCGCATCGACGCGCGTCACGGTCGTCGATCTGAGCGTGCCGGAGCAGGTCACTTTGGGCAAAGGCAAGACGCTTGACGTCAAAGCGCTGGTTAGCGCCGCGCCATCTGACGTCAGTTCCACGGTCATGAACCGTCTGACCTGGAGCGACGAGTCCGGAAAAGACTTTGCGTCCGTCGGCGCTGCAACCGGGATCGTCACCGGCACTGCGACGGGTATCGAAAATGTCACGGTCACCTATCGTCAGACTGACGGCGGACCGATCGTGATCCAGAAGACGATTCAGGTGAACGTGGTGGATATTGACGGGCCGGCTTCCGTCACGATCGGCAAAGGCAAATCGCTGGATCTGAACAGCTTAATTACTGCACTACCCTCCAGCATGAGCGATGCCATGCTTGCCAACTTGACCTGGCGCGACGAAGCCGGCAAAAACTTCGCATCCGTGAATGCGGCGGGCATCGTCAGCGGCACCGAGACCGGAAGCGAGGACGTAACAGTCGAATACCGTGCTGTATCGGGCGGGCCGGTCATCGCTTCCCGCACGATTAAGGTTAAGGTCGTAGCGCTATCCGGACCCGAAGAGGTAGAGGTGGGTCTTGGCGGGACGATCGACTTGAAAAAGCTGATCTCCGGCGCGCCGGCGGATCTGTCCGCAGAATTGCTTGGCAAGCTGTATTGGAGCGACGAGAGCGGCAAGACGATCGCATCGGTTACGGCCGCAGGCATCGCAACCGGACTTGCGCCAGGATGGGAAACGATCACGGTCGGCTATAAAGAAACGCCTGACGGCCCCGTCATCGCGGAGTGGAAAATCAAGGTCAACGTGATCTCGCTCGGCGGACCTGAGCAAGTCACGGTAGGCAAAGGTCGCACGCTGACCGTCCAGGACTTGATTGAAGCGCTCCCCAGCAATCTGAGCAGCCAAGTATTGAGCCATCTGGAATGGAGCGATGAAGCAGGCAAGTCTTACGCTTCCGTCAATTCGGCCGGCGTCGTGACAGGCGTCGCCGCAGGCAGCGAGCTGGTGACAGCCGCTTACCGTCCGGCGCCTAACGTGCCTGTCGTTACCTCTTGGACGATAAAGGTCAATGTCGTCGATCTCGGCGGCCCCGCATCCGTCATCGTAGCAGAAGGCGGTACGCTTAACTTGAAGGCGTTGTTGACCGTGCTTCCTGCGACATACGACGCAGAGGTCAGAGGGCATTTAATATGGACCGACGAAGCGGGTAAGGAGTTCGCCTCCATTGCCGGAACAGGCATCGTGACGGGCAAGCAAGCCGGCATCGAGACGGTGACAGCATCCTACAAGGAGACCGCGAACGGTCCGGTCATCGCTTCGTGGAACATTCAAGTGCAGGTCGTCAAGCTAGGCGGTCCGACGCAAGTCATCATCGCCAAGGACGGTACGATTAACCTGAAGGACCAGATCACCGTCCTTCCTGCCGGATTAACGGACGACGTTAAATCTCATCTCACGTGGACCGACGAGGAAGGTAAAGAAATGGCGTCCGTGGATCCCGTTACGGGAATCGTCAAAGGCCTCGCGCCCGGGGCGGAGAAGATTACGGCGACCTATAAGGATGCGGACGGACGCGTCATCGCCGTCTGGGAGATCGTCGTAAACGTCGTGCTGCTGGAAGGACCTACGGAAGCGGTCGTGATCAAAGGCGGAGAGCCTGCAGATCTGTCCAGTCTGATTGTCGTAACGCCGGCTTCCCTTAAGAACGAGGTACTGACCCATCTCGTATGGACCGACGAGAACGGCAAAAGCAATGCTTCCGTCGACGCCAACGGCAAGGTTACTGGCCTGGCCGCAGGCGAGGAGACCATCAAAGCCGAGTACAAGCCGGTCGCAGACGGACCTGTCGTATCGACCTTGAGCATCCGAGTCCATGTCATCGAGGCGTCTATGACAGGCAGCGTCACACTGTCGAGTACCGGATCCTCCACGGTCCAACTGGCGGATACCGATCATCTTAAGGTGAACGGTAGCGGTGACCGTCAACGCTTCATCGACGGATTGAGCTGGACTATCAAGAGCGGCGATAATTACGCCTATCTTAACGACAAAGGGCAAGCGACAGCCAAATCGCCTGGCGTCGCGACGGTGCTCGCCGAGTACAAGCTGCCCGGCAGCAACCAAGTGCTCTGGTCGCAGCAAGTCAAAGTAAACGTCGTCGAACTGACCGGCAGAGATGTCACGGTTACGCTCGGCCTCACGCGCAATCTGCTTGGCGATCTGACACGCGGTCCTGTCGCGCTTAAGAGCGAGATCGAAGGTCATCTGACTTGGGCGGCCGAGACTGGCCAAGACAAGCTGTCGTTATCTGCAGCCGGCGTCGTGACCGGCGAGCGCAGCGGCACCCAAAAGGCGATGGCGATCTATACGCCAAGCGACGGCAGCCCGCAGATCAGAGCGGAATTCAACGTAAATGTCGTGCCGGTAGAGCTTGAGCTGCCGCCTACCTTTACGATGCTGCTGGACACGCAGTACAATCTGTCCGACAAGCTGGGCATCAAACCGATCGGCGACAAGACGGCGATTCTGCCTTTCGTAACCTGGTCCGATACGAACGGGAATAAGGTCGTTACCTTGAATCAGTCGGGTGTACTCACGGCGCATGAGGTGGGCACGGAAACGGTCACGGCCGTATACGCGAATTCTTCGTCTAAAGACGAGGCCGCCCAAGCGCAGACCCAGATCCGCGTCGTATCCATCGCATTCCCGGACGTCATCGAGATCGGACAAGGCGCAGATCCGCGCGATCTCAAGGACGATCTGGCCATCGCGCCTGATTCGATGAAGGACGAGATTCTCGGGCATCTGACCTGGCAGGACGAAACGGGCAAAAACATCGTTGATGTGGACGATAACGGCCTGGCGACCGGCGTCCAGCTCGGCGAAGAAAAAATCACGCTGATCTACAAGCCTTCTGACGGCAGCCCGGACATTCCGGTCTACACGACGGTCAAAGTACTCCCGGTCGTGCTCGGGCCTCCCGAGAAGCTGACGATCAAGCGCAACGGCACGACGGACCTGAGCGCTCTTCTCCCGTCCGACCTGGATGCGGAGGTTAAGAAAAACCTGTATTGGAGCATTGCCGGCAATGACTCTACGTTGGCCGACAACGAAGCCAAGGATAATAAAAAGTCAGGCCGACTGGCGGCATCTACGGCAGGCACGGCGACCGTTAAGGTCACCTACAAGAAGTCGGGGAAGGATATTGTCAGCAAGACCTTCACCATTGACATCGTCGAGCTCAGCCTGCCGCCTCGGATTGAATTGACGCTAAGTACGCCGATCGTCAATTATAATTTGCTTGACGGCAATAAAGGCAATCTGTCGATCCTGCCGTCAGCGCCGCAAAGTCTGAGAGATTCGATCGTGAGTCATCTGAAATGGTTCGATTCGTTGACCAACGACGTTCTTACGGTTAGCAGCGCAGGTATCGTCACGCCGGTGAAAGCCGGCACAGAAGCCGTCAGCGTCACTTATGCGCCTCCTGCCGATAGTCCGTTGATCGGCGAAGCGATCACGGCTTCGACCTTGATCGTGATCCAAAACGCCTCGACGCCGAGCACGGACGGCCGAGAGCATGGCGGAGATCGATACTAAACCAGGTATGGGCAAGCGAATGCAGATCCACATGAAGACCGTCAGAGCGAAATCGCCCTGACGGTCTCTTTTTATAGGGTTGGCGGATATTCAAAACTTGATTTGTGCGGAAAGCCTGTCGATGGCTCATCCGCCATGCGTTCCGATAGGCTGAGATATCGGCGCCCGCGTTGTTATTCCCACGCAATGCCTGCAAATCTGCATCCATTTCCGCCGATGTCGACCTTTTTAAACGGGATAGATGCAAAAGCGCAGTTATTTTCCTTCACCAGCCCCATTTCCGGCTTGTGAATTGAATTTACCTGCACATCTGCATGTATTTTATCAAATGTCGTTGATCGACAGAAAATACATGTACAAATGCAGGTTTTTCGCCCAGCAGAACATCGACAAACTCAAGCACGCCGAAAACGCGCTTACCTGTCGCGAACTGCCCCCCAAGCTATGCTTTCTAAATAAGCAAAAAAAAAGCGTCGCGATCGCGACGCTGCTTTTTTGATTCCCTTTTAGCTTCAACTTTCGTTGTCTGCTTCGTTTGCTTTGCTTCCCAGCGGTACGAGCCGTTTTTTGCCGATATTTACGTTAATCTGTTTGACGCGCGGCAAGCCGACATTCTGATCGTCGTAAATTTTTGAATTATATTGGACGATAAATCTCGACTTTAACCGGTCTTCGGCAGGGTAAACGCCGCTATTGATCCGATCGAATTCCAGCTGCGTATTGCTGCTGTCAGGATTCGTGTTGCCCAGTACGGCATTGATCAAAAGATCGCCTTTGGCGAAAAAGCCGCCCTTGATCCAGAATGCCGATCCGACGCCGTAAAGTTCCGCATCGCTGTCGGTGTACAAAAAGGCTTGAAGCACCTTTGGATTACCGGCGTGATACGGACCATCGGGAATAAACGCCTGATTTACCGTATTAAAAGAGTCGAATCGGTTGACCAAAATTTTCCCCTTCGAGATGAGGAGCAGTTCTTTGTCCTCCAGTCCGGAGATCTCGGCATCTTGAATCGTCGATTCGCCCAACGCGATGATCGTCGCGTCCATCTTGACCTTGCCTTCGATAAATACATTGCCTGCGACAAGTATGTTCGCTCTGACTTCCAGATCGTTCTCCGGGTCTGGATTATCGATCGTTAGGTCGCCGTTGACGATGAGCCAGTTGCTCTTCATGAACTCGGCGTTTGGATCCGCGTTAGGCTCTCTGTAGCGCTTGTCTTTTTCATTAAACGAGATTTTTTGAAGCTCGGCGCCGTCGATCGTCAGATCGCCGTTATAAATGGCGGTCTCGGCAGGCATTGTGCCAATGAATGCGGCGCGATAGGCATTCATCTTATCGTTATACCCGGCTATCGCATCATCGTCGGCGTCAGGCGCCAGGGCCGTCGGCTTCTGAGGAAGGCTGATATAGGATAATCCGGCGCGAGACAGCAAATTGTTCGCCAGGAAGCTTTTTGCCGCAGCCGTCACATTGTCTTTGGGAAGCGCAGGATACAGGGACGGCAAATTGCGGTTTACCTTCGTATCGCCGACAGCCTCGGCTACCTTATCGAGAAAGGATTCCTCTACGCTTACCGATACGAACTTCTTGCGATCGCGGTATTGAATATCGTTAATCGTCAATCCGGTCGTCTTCTTCAATTCATCCGCATTGTCCAGCGGTACGACGGTCGGTTCATTATTCCCAAGCCTGTCGGTGGCTACAAGACTGCTGCCGTCCTGCAAAAAAAGATTACCTTTGTTGTCGCCGCTGCCGCCGATTGTCGGGAAGGCCGTATCTGTGTGCAAGAAGGTTGTCATGTCGCCAGCCGACATATTGTATCGATAATCCGCCTGATTTTTAACATACAGCTTCAAGCCTGAATACAATTTACCGAACAGGTATGGCGCGCCGTTCAAATACACGTTCTGTTCCGAGCCGAGTCCGTACTGCAGAAACTCGGGATAACTATCCAGAGAAATGACCTGCTCCAGCGTTCGAACGACCCCATTCACCTCGGCTTGGGCCTGTACGGTGATTGAAAATTGCTTGGTCACATCGCCGCCGACATTGATCCCCTGATTCTCGTTCACCTTAAATTTTACAATATCGCTCGTTCCTCCGACCTGCCCCTCGGTGCTTGTCAGCTTAATCGATTCCAGATCGCTTTTGAGACTGTCCAGGTTGATATCTTCCTTATCCTTAAAGAGCAAGGCCACGCTGGCTGCGGCTTCATTGAGCGACATTTCGGCCAAATGCAAGCTTTGGACATCGTTCTCTCGCGTCTCTGCCCGCTTGGCACCGCCGATCGTCGCGCCCATAAGCGCAAGACCGAGCATGGTGAACACGATCATGATAAAGATAACGAGCAGCAAGGCCGAACCCTCTTGACTGCGCCATTTAATCGGTAGCATCGGTAACCTCCTAGAAGCCGAACCGGCTTTTAAGCGCCAGATCGTGAACTTGGCCTGCATAAGATTGCGAGAGCTTGATGGATACCTCGATAAGTCCGCTCGCGCATTCGTTAATCCCCGCCTGACAGCTGACATGAATCTCGTCCGCGCCGCTCTCGATGGGACCCACGGTCGAATCGGTATCGATCGGCTGATCGGTGCCGTCTTCGCGTAGAATGTGCAGCTGTCCGTTATCGATCTTAAGCGTCCGCTTCTCGGTATCGCTTGTTAATTCAATGCCGTCCGGCAGTTGCTTGATCGATTCGGGTCCGACCTCGTACAGTTGGGCAATGACCGTCGACATGATCAGGTCTCCCTCGTCCCGGAGCGAATTCTCGATCGTTACTTTATGGTAGGTGTTGAATCCAAAGTGGATAACGCCGTATATGGCGATGCTTACCATAGAGAGCACGGTCAGGGAGGCGATCAGCTCAATTAGCGTAAGCCCCGCTTCCGATCGGCGGACTTCTTTAACGAATTTTCTCATCCGTAATATATCCCCCCACCTCTGCCGAGCCTCGGCTTCCCGGATTTGCGTTTTTCTCTCGCGTCACGACTTTGACCGGGATCAGATAAGTTTCCAGACCTTCTGCTTTATCATTCTCTGCAAGCAATTGATCGTCATATTCAATCGTCAGTTGATAGTCTCTTCCATTGACGGAGGGATTCAATAAGATCCATAGATTGGGAACGTTATTAAAAAGATCCGCGGTCTCCGATGCATCCTTGCACGAGATTACGATATTGTTCGCCTCGTCGTATTCGCAGGAGGACGGGTCGACGATGCCGAAGCCATCTTTTTCAAAATATGTATTGAACACGTCGAAGCTCTGCTTCTCCACGAAAAACAGCGCGTTCCGCGCCAAATTCACCGCCACCGTCTTGTTCTGGTTCCCCTTCGCGTAGCTCATCGCCTGTATGAAAAACGCCGTCATCGCCAAAGAGACGATCGACAGGATCGTGATCGCCGCCAAAACTTCGATTAACGAGAAGCCTTCTTCCGCCGACCGGCGTTTTTGGAGCCAGGTTCTCAAAATATACTACCTACTTCCTATAAAAATAGCTACTTTTTACCTAAATTATTCTCTTATTTTAACATATAGTTTCCGTTTAATACATGAGGGAATCGATCGATTCCCCAAGCTTCCGCATGATTCGACGGGCCCGGGCCACCGCCGGAGGGTACCTTGGTGAACCTCTCCGCTATCCTATATAATCGGATCAGAGAGGATGATTCGTAATGACGTTTAACCCGCAGGCTTACGCAGGCACGAGAGAGGAAAACGAAAAGCTGCTGCTGACGCAGCTGCGGCACCTGATCGAAGACGAACCTTACCGCATCGCCAATCTGGCCAACGCCTCGGCGCTGCTCCGCGGTTACCTGAGCGAGATCAATTGGGTCGGCTTCTACCTAATCGAGGGGGATAGCGGCGGGCTGGTGCTCGGTCCGTTCCAGGGTCTGCCCGCTTGCGTTCGCATCCCGCTCGACAAGGGCGTGTGCGGCACGTCCGCCGCGCGCCGCGAGACGCTGCGCGTGCCGGACGTGCACGCGTTTCCCGGGCACATCGCCTGCGACGCCGCTTCGCGCTCCGAGATCGTCGTGCCGCTCTACGACGCCGCAGGCGGACTGATCGGCGTGCTCGATATCGACAGCCCGCTGCCGGACCGCTTCAGCGAAGACGACCAGCGTCTGTTGGAGCAATTCAACGCGCTGCTGGCGCAACATCTGTAAAGACAGGAGGAGAACCGATGCTGAAGTCTCTCGAAGCCATTGAAGCTTACCGCCGTTCTCCTTATGCCGAGGAGGCGCTGTCCGCGGCGCCGCCTTGGCTGAAGCTGCTCGCTTCCGCAGAGGAGACCGTCGTCAATCTTGAACGAATTGCCTCCATCCGTGAACTTACGCAGTCCAACCCGGTACTCGACTACGTGGAGCGGAGCCTGCGGCTGCTTGATGCGCTGCCGGTCTCTTACTGGATCAAGGAGCTTGTGGAAGAAGCGCTCGCCTGGTGCGAAACGGCCAAAGGCGGCTCGCACCGGGACAGGCTCGGCTGGCAGGCGCAGGGCATCAACTTCCGCGTGCACAATATCGGCTCCGCCCAGCTGTTTGCCCGCCAGGAGGCTGCTGCAGGGGCGGCAAACGAGCGCACGCAGCTCGTCCATGCGCTCGTGGAGACGCACGGCCTCGTCGGACAGGAGCTCCGCGGCGAGGTGCCGCCGGAGGACCACGATCCGCTGGAGCGCGCGCTAGAGCGATCGCTGGCTTCGGCGGAGGAGCGGGAGCGTCTGCTGACCGCGCTTAACTATTGCATTATCGCCGCCGTATCTCCTGCGCTCTGGACGGAGGTCGAGGCCGACGTCGCCGCGATCATACGCCGGATTGCCGCGGGCAACGCCGAAGAGACGCTGCTCCCGATCCGCGAGCGCCTTCGCAGGCTGCGGACGCAATCGATCCGCCGCGGCGAGGACTTCGAGGGAGAGCTCGCGACGCTCGATGCGGAGCTCAACCTGCTCGCTGCCTTGACGCCGCTGGAATCCAAGACGTTCTGGTACGTCGAGGCCGCGCTGAAGGACTTTTCGCTGGCGCAGTTCCTAAAGATCTTCGCCATCGTCGCCAGCGACGATACGCTGCCGGAAGTAAAGCATATCAGCTTCGAGAACGTCATGAACGCGATGTACTACGATTACAAGGGCAGCAAAAAAATAAACGTCTACAAAAAGCGGATCATCGAAAAGTACCTAGGCGAACTGGACTGGGAGCGAATTCGCACGGGGACGGCCGTTCTCGGGAACCCGCATCTGCGCCACCGTCTTGTCTGCAAGGCGCAGCTGCCGGACACGCTATTTTTCGACTTCGAGTTTTCGCCGGCCGCGGAACGTCTTATCGATTTTTGCGTGGAGGCCGAGAAGTCTTCGCTCTACGAGAAGGCGGTGCTGCTGCTGTTCGACCTGTTCGAGCTGCGCCGCGACGCCTACGACCGTTTTCACAACGAAGAAACTTACCTGGCGGACATGAACAGCACGGCGGATTATAAAAAGGTTATTCTGGACTTCGTCGTCGGCGAAAAGGTGCTGGACATCGGCCCGGGCGGCGGCGTGCTGCTGGACCTGCTGGAGGAGAAGTTGCCGCGCGTCAAGGCTGTCGGCATCGATATCTCGGCGAACGTCATCGAGGCGCTGACCCGCAAAAAGCACGCGGAAGCCCGTAACTGGGAGGTGCTCCAGGGGGACGCCCTCGCGCTCAAGGACTACGTGGAGCCCGGCAGCGTGGACACCGTCATTTTCTCTTCGATCCTGCACGAGCTATATTCCTACATTCCTTTTAACGGCTCGCGCTTCAATCGGGATACGGTAGCCGCGGCGCTGAGGAGCGCGTTCGACGTGCTCGCGGCGGGCGGGCGCATCATTATCCGCGACGGCATCATGACCGAGCCGGACGAGAAGCGCGTCATCCGGTTCCTGCAGCCCGACGGGCCGGCATGGCTTGCGCGGTACAGCCGGGATTTCGCCGGACGCAAGATCGTCTACGCGCAGCTGAGCCAGAACGAGGTCTCGCTGCCGGTCAACGACGCGATGGAGTTCCTCTACACGTACACTTGGGGCGAGGAAGCCTACGTTCACGAGGTGCAGGAGCAGTTCGGCTACTTCACGCCGGGCGAGTACGAGCGCTTCATTCGGGACACGCTTGGCGAAAAAGCGGAAATCGTCGTCATGCGGCACTACCTGCAGGAAGGGTACACCCAAGCGCTGGCGGACAAGGTCGCCTTGTTCGACGAACAAGGACATCCCGTGCCGCTGCCGGACAGCACCTGCTTTATCGTCATCGCGCGGCGCGCTTAAAAAAACCATCAGGGATCGATCGCCCTGACGTTCACTTTAAGTTTGGCCGGATATCCGAAATCGGCGTCGCGCGAAACGTCTATCGATGGCCCGTCGATGGCCCGTCGATGGCTCGTCGATGGCTCGTCGATGGCTCGTCGATGGCTTCGTCGATGGCCCGTCGATGGCTCGTCGATGGCTCGTCGATGGCTCGTCGATGGCTTCGTCGATGGCCCGTCGATGGCCCGTCGATGGCCCGTCGATGGCCCGTCGATGGCTTCGTCGATGGCCCGTCGATGGCCCGTCAGCCAGCCGTTCCAAGTAGGCCCTGTATCGTCGCCAGCGTCGCTCTTTCGCCGCAATGCCTGCAAATATACATCTTTTTATGCCGATGTTGCCCCTTAATATCAGGATAGATGCAAAAGCGCAGTTATTTTCCGCCATCCGCCGGATTTTCGGCTTGTGCTTTGCATTTACCTGCACATCTGCAGGTATTTCACTATATGGCGCGAGCCGGTAGAGGATACCTGCACAAATGCAGTTATTTGGCCCGTCAAACGTAAGCATGCAGTTGGCAGCGCCAAGATCATCTAAAAAAGCCGACGCGAACGCGCGATGCGTTCCGTCGGCTTTTTCCCCTGCTAATTGCCGCGCCCCAGCTCCGTCCCCTGCCTGAACACCCACAGCTTGCTCCCGACGTAGTTGACGGCCAGCGAAGCTGCGACCGACACGAGCTTGGCGAGGATCGGCGACAGGTCGAGCCCCTTCTCCGCGGCGAGCAGGACGCCCGTGGCGCACAGGAAGGACAGCGCGTTGACGACGCCGAACTTGAGCAGCTCCCTCGCGCTGCCGCGCTCCCGCATGCCGAACGTCCAGCGCCGGTTCCACCAATAGCTGTTGAGGAAGGCGAGGAAATAGGAGACGCACTGCGCAGGCAGCGAGGACCAGCTTAGCGCGTAGACGAGCGCCGCGAATATCGCGATGTCGATCCCGGTATTGAGCACGCCGATCGCCGCGAACTTGAAGACGCGTTTAATTTCCCGGCTGTCGATTTTCATCAAAACATCTTGTAGCCGCCGCGCCGCAGCGCGCGGATCGCCCAGCCGCTCGTCAGGGCGCCGCCGATGCCGGCGATGAACGGCAGCGTGAACACGCCGATGAACGCGAGCACGCTAAGCTCCGGATTCCAGAAATGCCATACGCCCAGGGGCAGCACGACGATCACATATATCCAAGTCGGCAGCCAGGTCGTCTTGATCAGCATGTTCAGGATAAAGCCGATGCCGAAGAACAGGACGAAGAACAGCATGGTGCCGAGAATCTCTTGCAGAATCTCTCTCATCTTAAATGTTAAGCCTCCCGGTCGGATGTATGCTCTATTAGTTTACAAGATCGGTTTGACGGCAGTCAACGCGCGGATGCGCCGGCGTTTGCCCGGGAGAGCGAATATAGGCTAAAATGGGAAAAGCCATGTTGGACAAGGCACGACGAGAAGGAGAGTTGAAGCAAATGAGTGAAGCCGCACAAACGCTGGACGGCTGGTACGCGCTGCACGACTTCCGCACGATTGACTGGACGGCCTGGAAGGCTGCTGCTCCCGAGGAACGCGAGACCGCGCGGCAGGAGCTGCTGGGCCTGATCGCGGACTGGCGGGCGACCGAGGAACGCAAGGAAGGCAGTCTTGCCGTCTACGCGATCGTCGGACAGAAGGCCGACTTCGTATTCATGCACCTGCGCGAGACGCTGGAGGAGCTGAACGCGATCGAGAACGCGTTTAACCGCTCCGCCTTCGCCAAGTTCGCAAAGCCCGAATATTCGTACGTCAGCATCGTAGAACTGAGCAGCTATCTCGCGCCTGCCGGCACCGATCCGATGCAGATTCCCGAGGTCGCCGCGCGCCTCAAGCCGATTCTGCCGCAATCCAAGCATATCTGCTTCTATCCGATGAACAAGCGCCGCTTGCTCGGCGACAACTGGTACTCGCTCTCGATGGACGAGCGCAAGACGCTGATGCGCAGCCACGGCATGATCGGACGCACCTACGCGGGCAAGGTCAAGCAGATCATCACGGGCTCGATCGGGTTCGACGACTGGGAGTGGGGCGTCACGCTGTTCGCGGACGAAGCGCTGCAGTTCAAGAAGCTCGTGTACGAAATGAGATTCGACGAGGTCAGCGCGCGCTACGGCGAGTTCGGTCCGTTCTATGTCGGCAACCTGCTGACGGCGGACGGATTTGCGGACCTGCTGCGCGCGTAAACGGCTTTCCCGCTCTCTGTCCCGGGAAAATAAAAGCAAGCACCATCCGGCATGGACCGGACGCGTGCTTGCTTTTTATTTGCCTGCCCGGCGGCCGCGAGCCGAGGAGCTAATCGATCCATTTACAGGTATGCGGGCAGCATGTCGCCGTTTGCTTCGAGCATCTCGTCGACGAGCGCCTTGATCTTGTCGATCGGCAGCTCCGCGGACGTGTGCGGGTCGAGCAGCGCGGCATGATAGATATATTCGCGCTTGCGGGTCAGCGCGGCTTCGACGGCGAGCAGCTGCATGTTGATATTGGTCCGGTTGAGCGCCGCCAATTGCTGCGGCAGCGGCCCGAACCGCGTTGGCGTGACGCCGTTGGCATCGACGAGACACGGCACTTCGACGCAAGCTTCCTCCGGCAGGTTGGAGATGAGGCCGCCCGTGTTCAGCACGTTGCCCGCGATCTTGAACGGCGTATTCGTCTCCATCGCCTCCATAATATAAGAAGCGTATTCGTGCGTGCGGACATGGACGATGGAGACGTCGTTCACGAGCTCCCTCATGACGCGATCCCAATATTCCTGACGGCTGTTGCCCCAGCCCTTGTAGTTCTCTGTCGGTATATTGTAGCGCTCGAGCAGCTCGGGGTAAGCGTTCTTGATAAAATAAGGCATGTATTCGGCGCCGTGCATGCTCGATTCGGTCACGTAGCTGCCGAACGTATTCATGATCTCGTAGCGGACCATGTCGTCGTGCGGTCCCGGCCGGGCTGCGGCGCGCCGCTTGATCTCGGGATACAGGTCCTCGCCGTCCCGGGTAATATCCAGCAGCCAGGCCTGATGGTTGATGCCCGCGATTCGCCAATGCACGCCCTCGGCGTTCATGCCGAGCCCCTCGAGCAGCTCCTTCGCGCACACCTGCACGCTGTGGCACAGACCGACCGCCTTGATGCCGGTTCCCCGCAGCAGCGCGCCGGTCAGGATCGCCATCGGATTTGTGTAGTTGAGGAACCATGCGTCCGGGCACAATTCCTCCATGTCGCGCGCAAAATCCAGCATCGGACCGATCGTGCGCAGCGCCCTGAACAGGCCGCCGATGCCGAGCGTATCCGCGTAAGTCTGCTTCAGTCCGTATTTGCGCGGAATCTCGTGATCCCCCCGGATGAACGGCTCGAAGGCGCCCGCCGTGATCGCGTTGACGACATAGGTCGCGCCCCGCAGCGCTTCGCGCCGGTCGGCATACGCCTTGATCGTCGCCTTGCTGCCGTTGTTGCGGTTCAGATTGTTCAGCATCGTCTCGGACTCTTTGAGCCGCGCGAGATCGATGTCGTGAAGCGCGATATGCGCTTCGGCCAGCGCCGGCGTCATCATGCAGTCGCCGAGCACGTTTTTGGCGAAGATGGTGCTTCCTGCGCCGATGAATGCGATTTTTAACATGCCTCTCTTCTCCCTTTTGTGCGGTTATCCCTCGTATGCGATCATGCGCCTCGGGTCTCTCTTGCCACATTGTCCTCCACGGTTATCTCTAAGCTGTAATCCCTTCGCCCTCATCCCTTGACGCTGCCCATGACGATCCCTTCCGCGAAGTACTTCTGCAGGAACGGATAGACGAGCAGCACGGGCACCATCGCGACGAACACCTGCGCCGCCTTCGACGTCCGGTCGTTTATCTCTGACCAGCGGGCGATGTCGGCCGACGTCAGCAGCGACAGATCGCGGCCGACGATGACGGTCTGCAGGTAGCTCTGCAGCGGATAATGGCTCGGGCTGTTCATCAGAATGAGCCCCTCGAACCAAGAATTCCAGTGCGTGACGATGCAAAAAAGCGTCAGCGTGGCGACCGCGGGCGCCGACAGCGGAACGGTGATGCGCCAGAGCGCCTGCCATCTGCCCGCGCCGTCCATCTCGGCCGCCTCCTCGATCTCCTCCGGCAGCGACTTGAAGAAGTTGAGCAGCAGGATCACGTTAAAGATCGGCACGGCCCCGGGCAGAATGAGCGCCCAGAACGAATCGATGATCCCGGTCATCTTGATCGTCATATACCAGGGAATCAGTCCGCCGCTGAACAGCATCGTCAGCACGAAGTACCAGGCATAGAAGTTGCGGAAGCGGAATTGCTTCCGGTCCTTGGACAGCGGATAGGCGACCAGAATCGTCAGCAGCATGTTGAGCGGGACGCCGGCGGCCACGCGGGCCAGCGACACAAGGAACGCCTTGCCGAATTCGGGCTTGCCCACGACGAACGCGTACGACTTGAGCGTGAAGCCGACGGGCCACAGCTTGACCGCTCCCGCCGAGACGGCCGAGCTTGAACTGAAGGAGACCGCCAGCACGTTCAGCATCGGCAGCAGACATGCGGCCGCGGCCGCAGTCAAAAACAAGTAGTTGCATACATGGAAGGCCCGCCTGCCTAACGAAGCTTGCATCCTTCCGCACCCCGATTCTCTAGAAAATCCGATAGTTCGTCAGCCGGTACGCCAGCATATACGAGATTCCGATCATGATGAACGATACGACCGACTTGAACAGGCCGACCGCCGTCGCGACGCCGTAATTGGCGTTCTCCACGCCGATGCGGTACACAAGGGTGTCTATAATATCGCCGGTCCGGTACACCTGCGGACTGTAAAGGTTATAGATCTGGTCGAACCCCGCGTTCAGCACGTTCCCGAGGCTCAGCACCGACATCAGCACGATCATCGGCAGCAAGCCGGGCAGCGTCACGCTGAAGGTCTGCCGCAGGCGGCCCGCGCCGTCCATCGCCGCCGCTTCGTACAAGGACGGGCTGATCCCCGTCAATGCGGCCAGATAGACGATCGTGCCGTAGCCGAATTCCTTCCACGTATCGGAGACGACCGTCGCGAACGGGAACCAGTGCGGGTCGCCGAGGAAGTAGACCGGGGAAATGCCCAGCAGGCCGAGCGCCCCGTTCACGATTCCCGTGGAGGGCGACAGAATGTCGACCAGAATGCCGCTCAGGATGATCCAGGACAAGAAGTGCGGAAAATAGATGATCGTCTGAATGCTCCGCTTGAAAAGCCGGCTGCGCGCCTCGTTCAGCAGCAGCGCGAACAGGACCGGGACGACGATGCCCGCCCCCATCTTCATGACGGCGATGAACAGCGTGTTCCAGAGAACCTGCATCGTGCCCGGCAGGTGCAGCATGTATTCGAAGTTTTTCCAGCCGACCCAAGGGGACCGGAACATCCCCTTGGACGGCACGAGCCGCTCGAAGGCCATCAGAATGCCCGCCATCGGAATGTAGCTGTAAACAAACACGAGCGCGAATCCAGGCAATAGCATCAGGTGCAGGGGCAGCTCCCGCAAGCTTCTGCGTCTCACGATCCGACCGCCTCCTCCGCCTTCGACGTTAACGCATGCCTCATTATTGCGACGACTGCCAGGCGTTTACTTCGTCCGTGATCGTCTTGCCGCCCAGATTGTCCCACTGCGAGACGAACTTGTCGAAGTCCGCCGCCGAGCCGCCCATGACGATCCGCGTGAACGTCTCGAGCTGCAGCTTCTGCAGCGTCGCGTTGTTGTCGGTCATGCCCTGCGTGGGCGCGCCGTAATAAGCGTCGTCCTGGAACAAGCCGGCTTTGGCGTAGCCGTCGAGGACCCCGAGCGAGCCTTCCGGGCCGTACATGCGCTCGGTTCCCCAGCCCTTCGAATCTCCGCCTTTATACGCCGCGATGTTGTCGTAATAGCCCTTCTCCTCCGCGTTAAGCCCCGATGGATCGCCGGATTCCAGCGCCTTGACGACATGCTCGTGCGCGTCCAGGTTTTTGCGCGGCGCTTCGCCGTACAACAGCGCATAGTCGAAAACGGCAACGCCGTTCTTGTCGATGTTGTAAACGTCCGGCTCGGCGGTGGCGCCCCACAGCTTCTCCAGATCGAGGTTCAGCAGCTTGACGGCCGCTTCGGGATGGGCGGCTCCTTTTTTTACGACGTAATACGTGCCGATCGCGAACGGCACCTGCGCTTTGGCCGGCTGGCCGTCCGCCGAAGGAAGCGACAGCGCTTTCCACTCCATGCCGGGGTTCGCGTTTTTGGCATCCTGCTGCCAGCCCACGTTCCAGAAGTAGCCGTAAAAAAGTCCAAGCTTGCCGGCGCTCGCCGCTTCGCTGACCTTGGAAGCGTCCTTGGTGCCGTACTCTCTGTCGATCAGGCCGGATTTGTACATCTCCTGCAGCTTCGCCAGCGCCGTCTTCACTTCCGGCTGCACGCTGCCGTAGATAAGCTTGCCGGAGGCGTCCTTCAGCCAGATGTTCGGATAGGCATGGTAGCCGTTAAAAAAACCTTCCAAAGCGGCGTAGAAGCCGAAGAGATCCTTGTTCAGCCCGAGCCCGTACGTATCCGGCTTGCCGTTGCCGTCGGGATCCTGCTTGACGAAGGCTTCCGCCGTCTTGACCAGGTCGTCCATTGTCTTCGGCTCAGGCAGGCCCAGCTTGTCGAGCCAATCCTTGCGCACCCACAGCACATGGGACTGTCCCTGTCCGGAGCTCATCTTGGGCAACGCGTACAGCTTGCCGTCGAATGTCGCCGACTTGAGCGCATTGCCGCCGTCCTCCGCGAGAATCCGCTTGGTCTGCTCCGAGGCGTACCCGTCGTAGCGAGCGGACAAGTCCTCGACCTGACCGTCCTCGACCAGCCGCTTCAGCTGGGCGGCGCTGACGGAGGCGATGTCCGGCAGCTCGTCCGAAGCGATCGCGATGTTCAGCTTCTGGTCGTACTGCGCAGCGGGCGTCGTCCAAAGGTATTTGACCTTAACGCCAAGCTGGCTCTCGTAAGCCCGCGACCATACATTATTGTCGATCGCATCGCCTTCGTTAAACTTCATCCCTTCCGCGATCGGACGGACGGCGGTCACTTCGATCGGCGGATCGTACGCGTCCAGCGGACCGGACGCGGCATTCGATGCCGATGCCGATGCCGGTGCGGAGGACCCCGCCGTCGGGCTACCTTCGCCGGACGGCCGGCTCTCCTCGCTCCCTCCGCTGCATGCCGACAGCTGCAGCATCAGCAAAGCGGACGTCAAGCATAATGCGATGGCCTTGTTTCTCTCCATATCGTGAACAACCCCTCCGTAATGGTGTCCTTCCGGCTCCTCGTCATTATAAGCTTGCGCCAGGCCATGCCGAGAGCGACGGCCATTCGCGGCCGGTACGACGATCGTCCGGCGATTCGCGCCGCAAGACCGGAGCCGCACCGTTCGAGGATCGGAATCGCCCTCTTCGCTCCCCCAAGCAGCCGCGAATCAACGGCGAAGACGGGCCCGATGCGCATCATCAGACCCGTCCCGTATGGCGCTGCCTGTATTCGCTCGGCAGCAGGCCGGTCAGCTCCTTGAACATTTTGCTGAAGTACCGCTGATCCGCGAAGCCGCACCGCTCCGCGATCAGATAGACCGGATGGTTGGTCAGCAGCAGCATGTCCCTCGCGGCATAGACGCTGACGTATTGCACGTATTGCGTAAACGTCAAGCGCATGATGTCGCGGAAGCTCGTGCTGAAGTAGCTCTTGCTCAAGTTGACCGCCTGACTGATCTCGCTCTGCTTCACGCCGCCGCTTCGCCGCTCCGCGATGAGATCGGCCGCCTTCACGATCGCGAGCAGCACGTCCTCCGAGTAATGCGAACGTCTGAGCCACAGCTGCAGCCGCCCTCGCAGGCCTAGCAGCCAAGCCGCGGCATCCTGCGGCTCTGCCGGAATACGCTGCGCCGCTTCACGCTCCCAATCGTACATGGGCAAGCATTCCCGCCAGCGGGCGAATGCGGAGACCAGCGCTCCGTGCAATTCGGCCGCCTCGCGCGAGCTTGCGCCGCGTACCTTCTCCTGCAGCGCCGCGAACCGCCCGTCGTCCAACGTCCACAGCGCGCCTGCCGCCAGCTCGGCAATCCCCCGGATCTGCGCCCCGTTCGATGCGGCGGACGGGGCGGCGGACGGGGCGGCGGACGAGATTGGACCCGCCGCCGCTTCTCTCCCGCCGGCCGTCTCCGCGGTCGACACGTCCGGGCGTACGGCACGCAGCATGCGCGTCATCGTCTCGTCCAGGTCGAGCTCCTCCAGCTGCGTTTTGACGATATAGTCGACGGCCCCCAGACGCAGCGCCTCCTGAATGAAGTCGAAGTCCTGATGACAGGTCAGAATGACGACGCTGATTGCCGGCGCCAGTTCCTTCGCCCGCTTGATCAGCTCCATTCCCGACATGCCCGGCATCGTAATATCGGTCAGCAGCAGCTGCACCGGCTGCCGCCGGATAAACGCCAGCGCCTTCTCGCCGTTTGCAGCTTCCCCCGCGATCTGGACGCCGTACTTTTCCCATGGAAAAAAGAGCCGCATCCCCTTGCGCACCAAGCTCTCGTCATCTACGATCAACGCTTGAATCAAGTCCTTCCGCTCCTCTCACCGCGTCCGGCAGCCGAATAACGATCCGCGTTCCCCCGCCCGGCTCGCTCTCTATATAGAGCTCCGCAGCCGATCCATAATAGACCGCCAGCATTTTCCGCACATAACGAAGCCCGATCCCGAGTCCCGAACGCCTAAGCTTGTCGTCGTCCGTCTCGAGCAGCTCCTCGAGCCGTTCCCTCGGTATCCCCTTGCCGTTATCGACGACTTCTACCAGCAGGTGCCGGGCCTCCCGGCGAATCGTCACGGCGATCTCGCCGCTCTCGTCCTCGTCGAAGCCGTGATACAGCGCGTTCTCGACAAGCGGCTGCAGCAGGAAACGCGGGATCGGCACGTCAAGGCAATCCGGGCCGATGTCGAGGGATACGTTAAACGAATGGTCGTAGCGGATGTTCTGGAGCTCGATATAGTCCCGCACCGCTTCGGCTTCCTCGCGCACGGTGACGATGATCGTCTTCTTCCCGAGATTGTAGTGCAGCACCCGCGTAAAAATCGAGACCAGCTTCGCGATATTCGCCTGTCCCTGCATGCGCGCGAGCCACTGGATCGTATTCAGCGTATTGTGCAGGAAATGGGGATTGATCTGGACGAGAATCTTCTCCACCTCCAGCTCCCCCCGGCGCTTCTCCTTGTCCTCGACGTCGGCGATCAGCTCGGCGATGCGGCGGCTCATCGATTGGAAGTTGGCCAGCATCTGGTTGAATTCCAGCAGACCGGTCGCGGACACGCCCGTCGGCGACTGATTGTAGCGGAAGCGAGTGATCTCGCGGTTCATGATGCGGATCGGACGGTATACCATCCGCCAGATGACCCATGCGAGCGCGATGCCGAACAAGATCGACAGCGATGCGAGCAGCACGAACTGCAGGAGCCACTTGTTCATCTCCCGGTCGTACGCCGATACGGGGATGAGTTGATAGATCGTCCAGCCGTGCCCGCTGTCCGCCCGGAAAGTCTTGTACTGCCGGGACGACACGGCGTACGGTTCGCCCGCCTGCGCCGCTTCCTTCAGGTTGCTGTACGCCACGTTCCCGTCCGGAGCGGTCAACACATGGTAGACGGGATAATCGCTCCGGCCCGCGGCCCCCGCGTCGAACAGAGACTCTAGTCCTGTCGTCTTCGTCTCTACATAGGCGTACAGCGACTTCCCCTGGCCGTACGTCAGCTTGCGAAGCAGGGAGAAAACCGGCCCCTCCGCTTCCGATTCGGGGCTGAAGGACGGATAGGGGCCGTAATAGGTGAACAGCTTCTGCCGATAGAACGGCGTGAGCGACCGCAGATCCAAGGCGGCGCCGCCCTTCCGGTTCGGGAACAGCACCGGCTCCGCCAGATCCGGGTCGTAGAAAAACATAAGGCCGAGATTCGGGTTGGAAAAGTTAACGTTGGCGATCGAGTCGTTAATATCGCGGTACAGCATAGAGCGCTCGTACGGGTCGGCGCTGCCGATAAACCTTACGACCTCGCGCCCGATGCCGCCTTCGACGTCGAGCAGCTGCGAGACCCGGCCAAGCTCGTCCAGCTTGCGCTCCAGCTCGTCCCGCTCGCGGTAGGCCTTGTCCATCCAATCGCGCTGGATTTTCTCCGTCTGCACGATGTAGATCCAGCGATAGGAAATATACCCGAGCCACAGGACCGGGACGACGGTCGCGATCGTCAGGAACAACGCCAGGCGCGATCTCAGGGAGCGCAGCGGAAAGAAGCGGCGAAGCGGGTTCATCATGTTGCGCGCTCCTTCAATGGCTAAATCTCGTAATCCCTTTATTATAACGCAGCCTTGTGCGGGCATAGTCGGACGATTTTCCGAGACAGGGGGGAGTAAGGTTTGAATCTGGCGGGCATGAGAAAAACCGCCAGGGGAAGATCGCCCTGACGGTCCTATTAAGTTTGGCGTTTTCCGAAAATGGAGTTGCGCGGAACGCCTATCTCGGGCTCATCCGACAGCCGCTCCAATCGACCTGCGTATCGTCGCCCGCGTCGTTCCTCCGCCGCAATACCTGCAAATATACATCTTTTTTTGCCGATGTCGCCTCTTTGGGACAGGATAGATGCAAAAACGCATTTATTTCCACTCATCAGCCCGATTTCGGGTTTGCGCTTTGCATTTACCTGCATATTTGCAGGTATTTCGTCAAGTGTCGCGCGACGGCGGAAAATACATGTATAAACGCAGGTATTTAACCCGCCATTCGGTCGGAAAGGGATAAAGAACAATGACACCCGGTTCACTCTGCGATTTGCGAGATCAGGCTCCGCATGCGGACGGGAATCTCCTCGCGCAGCGCCTCCCAGCGGACGAACGCGTCCGCCGGCCAGGACCAAGGCGCATAGTCGAAGCTCGGGACGAAGCCGAAATCCCGCAAATGCCGCTCAGCGAGGACATCGACATCGGCAGGCGCCCCCGTCCGGAACTCGCCGGCGAATATCGCGGGCTCCAGCAGTCCGCCCGTCCCTGCGTTCTCCATGCAGCAGGACGTCAGATCCGGGAGCAGATGCAGCGCGTCCTCGAGCGGCGACATCGCGTGCTTGCCCGGCTGCACGTACAGACGTACGCGACGGCCGATCAGATTCGTGCGTTCCCGGTTCAGCCCGAGCAGCCGTCTGCCGTGGAAGCTGGCCTCGCAGGAGACGACCTCCCCCTCAAGGCCGACGTAAATCCAGACATGCTCCAGATCGTACAGATGCTGAATGTCGTAATCCCAATAAATCGCATACTCGATGACGCACGCATGCCGTTGCGGGTCCAGCAGGATCTGCCGGTTAAAAGAGGGCGAGGGTCCGTCTTCGCGGTACACGGCGATGCCCGCACGGATCGGGCGGAACGGCTCCCGCTCGTCCAGCAGCAGGATCGGCGCGTAGCGTGCGGCAAGCGTTTGCCAGGGCAGGTCCGCAGGATTGCCGTCGGTCGAGGTGCCGTCGGTCTGGCTGCCGTCGGTCTGGCTGCCGTCGGTCTGGCTGCCGTCGGTCTGGCTGCCGTAAGACGGGAAGCCATCGGTCGTATTGCCGTAGGACGGGAAGCCGTCGGTCAAGCTGTCGTCAATCGAGGTGCCGTAGAATTGTGAGTCGTCGGTTGAAGCGCCATCGGTCGGGTCTCCATCGGTCGATCTGCCGTCTTGCCCAAGCGGCCGCTCGTACGGGATGCGCTTCGTCTCGGACAAAAGCGTATCCGGGCGGATGCCGAGCCCTGCGGCGAGGCGCGCTTCCAGCTTTTCCGCCAGCTCGACCAGCTCCAGCGGCTCGCCGATCGTGTAGTCCGGCCGCTCGCTCTCATCGGCCGGATCGCGCGGATAGCGCGGCGTCCATCCGATATGGACGCTCGCGATGCCAAGCGCGTTGGCGCCTTTGACGTCCCGGCTCAAGTTGTTGCCGATCATCGCGACGCGGCTGCAGTCGTCCTCGCCAAGCTCGAGCGCGCCGAGCGCGGCCTTGAACATGCGCGCGCTCGGCTTGACCGCCTTGATGTTCTCCGAGTAGATCATCGCGTCGAAATAATCGTACAGCCCGTGCTGCCGGTAAACGTTCTTGAACGACTGGGCATCGCCGTCAGCGACGAGCGCCAGCGCGAAGCCCCTTTCGTGCAGCGTCCTTACCATGACGTCGGCGCCGGGGATCAGCCCGGCGCTGACGACGATGCCGTCCTCGTCCCGCACCTCCGTCGATTCGTCGACAATCGTATCGCCGCTGTCCAGAAAAAGAATTAGTCGTCTCCGTCCGCTAGCTCCGCTCATACTGATGCCCCTCCTTCTGTACAAAGGGATTCCGCAGAAGGTCTGATCGTGTACTTGCGACCTTTTTGCGTGTCAAAACGGACGATTCCGTCCGCGGACGAATGAGCCTCTATTCTCATTCCGTCGTCCGAGGTCACCGATAGCGGCGCGCCGCCGGATACCGTCACGGCGCAAGGCAGACCGCGCAGCGACGCGATCGTCGCTTCGAGCAGCCTTCCGTCCGCCCATCGTACGTCGACCTCGAAGCCGCCCCGCGCACGCAGGCCGCGGACGACGCCTTCGCGCCAGGCATCCGGCAATGCGGGCAGCAGCTCGACGAACGGCTGATGCGACTGCATCAGCATCTCCGCGATGCCGGCCGTGGCCGCGAAGTTGCCGTCGATCTGGAAGGGCGGATGCGCGTCGAACAGATTCGGATAAAGTCCGCCGTGCCCGGGGCCGCGTTCATCCTCGCGCACCAGCCGCGTGAGCTGCTTGAGCAGCCGCAGCGCGCGGTCTCCGTCGCCGAAGCGGGCCCAGAACGCGATTTTCCACCCGAGACTCCAGCCTGTGCCCTCGTCGCCGCGCGCCTCCAGCGACTTGCGTGCTGCTGCGAACAGCTCCGGCGTGTCTCTCGCGGTGAGCTGCCTTCCCGGATGGACGCCGAACAGATGGGACGTATGCCGGTGATGCGGGTCCTCCTCCTCGAATTCGCAGCACCACTCCCGAAGCCGTCCGTCCGCACCGATCCGCAGCGGGTAGAGACGTTCCCTCGCCTCCGCGAGCTCGGCGGCAAAGTCTTCGTCGCTGCCAAGCGCTTGCGCTGCCTCGATGCAATTGGTGAACAAGTCCCAGATCAGGGACAGGTCCATCGTAGAAGCCATCGAGACGCTGGCGGGACCGTCCGGCGTCAGAAAACGATTTTCCGGCGAGGTGGACGGATTGGTGACGAGGTAGCCCTGCGCGTCTTCGGTCAGGAAGTCGAGGACGAACTGCGCCGCATCCCGCATGGCCGGGTAGGCGGTATCCCGCAGATACTTCTCGTCCCGTCCGAATGCATAGCGCTCCCACAGGTGCTGGGCGAGCCATACGCCGCCCATCGGCCACATCGTCCAGCTCGCGTCGCCGTGGCCGAAGTCGCCGACCGGCGCCGCGTGGCCCCATATATCCGCGTTGTGATGGGCGACCCAGCCGCGCGCGCCATAATGCAGCCGCGCGGTCTTCCGGCCGCTGCGGGACAGCGTGCCGATGAAGTCGAGCAGCGGCTCGTGGCATTCGGCGAGATTCGCCGTTTCCGCCGGCCAATAATTCATCTGGGCGTTGATATTCAGCGTCCAGTTGCTGCTCCAGGGCGGGCGGGTCGACGCGTTCCAGATGCCCTGCAGGTTGGCGGGCTGCGTGCCGGGACGCGAGCTCGCGATCAGCAGGTACCGGCCGTACTGGAACAGCAGCGTGGCGAAGCCGGGATCGTCGGCGCCGCAGGAAGCGAGCCATTCGTCCGTTGGCATGTCCGTTGGCATGTCCGTTGGCATGTCCGTTGGCATGTCCGTTGGCATGACCGTTGGCATGTCCGTTGGCATGTCCGTCGGCATATCCGTTGGCATTTTCTTTGGCATGTCCGCAGGCGCGTTCGTTTCAGCTCCGGCACCTTCGCCCGTATCTACGTCGGCACCAACGTTCCTGCCCCGATCGCCCAGATCGAGCTTCACCCGATCGTACAGCGCACGGTAATCCGCGACATGCGCAGCCTTCAGCCTGTCGTAAGGCTGCGCCGCCGCGTGCCCGGCGATCGCAAGCGCGATCGCGCCCGCATCGCGGCCGTCGATGCCCGGCACGCGCGTCGGGCCCGCGAAGCCGGTGGCCGCGGCGACGATCAGCGTCACCGCGGTCGCGCCGCGAACGCGAAGGCCGTCCGCCTCCGCGCCGACCGAGCCTCCGCAGGCGATCGCCTGCAGACAGCAGGCGAACCGCATTGCCTTCGCTTCAGCGCCGTCGGCGGCGTAGACGATCGGCCGGTCCGTCTCGTAGTAGGACGGATCGACATGCTCCGGCGCGATGCCGCGCATGACCAGGCGGCCGTCCTCGGCACCGACCGCATGGCGCAGCGGACTGTCCAGCGTCGCGTGCAGATCGATCGCGCCGGGGACGCTCGCGGTCAACCGCAGCACGAGCGCCTGATCCGGGTGCGACGCGAACAGCTCCCGCATGTAGCGAATGCCGCCCACGCTGTATTCCACCCGCGATACCGCATCGCCAAGATCGAGCGACCGCCGGTACGCGCTGCAGATATCCCCGTGGCCCATTCGCAAATGGAGATCGCCCAGCGGCAGGTACGACTGGGTATACGCCCCCATCATCTCCTTGCAAGCGAGATCGGCCTCCGCGTACTTGCCCTCGCGCACAAGCTCGCGTACGCGCGGGAGCGCCTGCAGCGCCGCCGGATTGTTCGTTTCCCTGGGATAGCCGGACCACAGCGTATCTTCATTGAGCCCGATCCGCTCGCGCTCCGCGCCCCCGAACTGCATGGCGCCGAGCCGCCCGTTGCCGAGCGGCAGCGCCTCCGTCCATACGGCTGCCGGCTTGTCGTATAAGAGTTTCATCCCTGCACCTCGTCAGCTTTTCTTCGCGATCCAGGCATGATCCGGATCGTTGCGGAACCGCCATACGCGCGCCGGCCCCGCCATCACGTTAAGATAGTACACCTCGTAGCCGGGCGGCGCGGAGACCGGGTGATAACCTCTCGGCACCAGCACCGTCTGTCCGTTCCCGACGGCCAGCGTCTCGTCGAGCGAGCGGTCGTCCGTGTAGACGCGCTGCACGGCAAAGCCCTGCTCCGGTTGGACGCGGAAATAATACGTTTCCTCGAGCAGCGATTCGTCCGGCAGCGCGTCGCGGTCGTGCTTGTGCGGCGGATAGCTGGACCAGTGGCCTGCCGGCGTGAATACTTCGACGACGAGCAGGCTGTCGGCCGGTTCGGATTCGGGCAAAATATTGTGGATGTAACGCTGCGTCGCGCCGCTTCCCCGCACCTCCGCGCCGACGTCGGCCGGCGCGATCAGTCGCGAGGCGCGGCCTTCCCGCCCTGGGGCGGCGCAGACCGCCATCTCGAGCGTCGTCAACGCCTCCACGGCGAAGCGGTTGCCTGCCGGCACATACGCCGAATAGGGCGGCGTGCCTTCGAACACGTCCATCCGTCCTCCCACGTCCGTCCAGGCCGCGTCCGCCGTAACGATATTCGCTTTTCCCGACAGCAGCACCAGGCAATACTCCCGCTCTTCCGTCTCGCGGCTTAGCGTCGCCCCCGGCTCCAATCTGTAAGCCTCGAAGCCAACGTAGTCCCAGCCTGCCGAGGCCGGCGTCACCGACAGCAGGCGTCCGTCCGAGTCCGGCACCGCGGCGGGACGCACGATCAATTCGGACATGCCGCTCACATCCCTTCCCGCAGACTGTCCAGGTCGGACAGCTTCACGATTCGTTTATACTTTGCCGACAGCTTAGAGGCTAGCGCGATCCGCTCCGCCTTGCAGGCGTCTTCTCCGCTCACCGGTACCGGCGTTCCGTTCAGCAGGCACTCGATAAACTGCCGGGTCTCGTCGATATAGGCGCCATTGTAGCGTTCGAGGAAAAAATGGAGCGGCTTGTCGCGCCGCACGCCTGCTCCGGTCGCTACCACTGCCGTATTCGGATAGTCGTTGGCCGTCGCGACGCTGCCGCCCGAGCCGAAAACTTCCGCGCGCTGGTCGTAGCCGTACGCCGCCCGCCGGCTGCAGTCGATGACGCCGAGCGCGCCCCCCGCGAAGCGCAGCGTGACGATCGCCGTGTCCACGTCGCCATGCGCCGCGAATACCGGATCGACCAGCACGGCGCCCTGCGCGAACACCTCCTCGACCTCGCGGCCCGACAGGTATCGCGCCATGTCGAAGTCGTGGATCATCATATCCATGTAGATGCCGCCGGACACTTTGATGTATTCGGCAGGAGGCGGCGCAGGATCCCGCGAGGTGATCCGGATCATGTGCGGCTCGCCGACCGATCCCTCCAGCACATGCTCGCGGACGCGCCTGAAGTTGTGGTCGAACCGGCGGTTGAAGCCGACTTGCAGCTGGACGCCTGCGAGACGAACGGCCTTAAGCGCCTCTTCGGTCGCGGACAGATCCATGCTGACGGGCTTTTCGCAAAAAATATGCTTGCCGCGCGCAGCCGCCCGCTTAATGAACGGAACGTGCGTGTCGGTGGAGGAGCAGATGAAAACGGCGTCGATCGCCGGATCGTCCAGTACGGCGTCGCTGTCCGCGATCGCGATGCCCCGCGCCACGGCCCATTCGCGCAGCTCGTCGCCGGCGAACGGATCGCTGATCGCGACGAGTCTCGCCTGCGGATCGCGCAGCAGATTGTCCGCGTGAATCCGGCCGATCCGGCCCATGCCGATGATGCCAATGTTGATTTGTCTCATGCCGCATCGCCTTTCGTCAGTAGATATGGATTACCAGCGCGCCGTAACCATCTTCTTGCGCGTATAGAACTCGACGCCGTCGCCGCCGTTGGCGTGCAGATCGCCGTAGAATGATTTCTTGTAGCCGGAAAAGGGGAAAAACGCCATCGGCGCCGGAACGCCCAGATTGACGCCGAGCATGCCCGCATCGATCGTCTCGCGGAACTGCCGCACGCTCGAACCGCTCGACGTGAACAGACACGCGCCGTTCGCAAGCTCCGACGCGTTGGCAATGTCGATCGCCGCCTCGAGCGTCTCGGCCCGCACGACGGACAGCACCGGCGCGAAAATCTCGTCCCGCCAGATCGCCATGTCCGTACCTACCCTATCGAATATGGTCGGGCCGACGAAGTAACCCTCGCCCTGTGCCGCCTCGTCGAGGCGTCCGTCGCGCACCAGCTCCGCGCCCTCGCGCTCGCCGGCCTCGATGTAGCCGACCGTGCGCGCCTTGTGCGAATTGCGGATGACCGGCCCGAGGAACACGCCAGGCTGCGAGCCGTCGCCGATCGTCAGACGATCGGCCGCCTCGCGCAGGCGCCGTACAAGCTCGTCGCCGATGCCGCCGACCGCGACGACGACCGCGCACGCCATGCAGCGCTCGCCGGCCGAGCCGAAGGCCGCGCTCACGATCTCCTTGACCGCAAGGTCCAGATCGGCGTCGGGCAGAACGATCGAATGGTTCTTGGCGCCCGCCAGCGCCTGTACCCGCTTGCCATGCGCGGCGCCGGTCTTGTATACGTACTCGGCGACCGGCTGCGAGCCGACGAAGGAGATCGCGCGAATGCCGGGATGCGCCAAAATGCCGTTCACCACGTCGCGCGCGCCGTGCACGAGGTTCAGGACGCCAGACGGCAGGCCGGCCTCGTGGAACAGCTCGGCGAGCCGGTTCGCGAGAAGCGGCGTGCGCTCCGACGGCTTGAGCACGAAGGCGTTGCCGCAAGCGATCGCCAGCGGGAACATCCAGCAGGGCACCATCATCGGGAAGTTGAACGGCGTGATGCCACCGACGACGCCGATCGGGTACCGGTACATGCCGGATTCGAGATTTGTCGCGATGTCCGGCAGCTGCTTGCCCATCATGAGCGAAGGCGCGCCTGCGGCGAATTCGACGCATTCGATGCCGCGCAGCACTTCGCCGTTCGCTTCCGCATAGCTCTTGCCGTTCTCGAGCGTCACGAGCCGGGCAAGCTCCTCCCAATGCTCGACCAATAGCTGCTGGTATCTGAAAAGGATGCGCGCGCGCTTCGGCACGGGCGTCCGGCTCCATTCCTTGAAGGCGGCCTCCGCCGCGGCGACGGCGCGGTCCACGTCCTCGCGCGAGGACAGCGGAACGTGCGCCAGCACCTCTCCGTTCGCCGGATTGACGACCGCTTCCGTTCCTTCCCCCAATGCCTCGATCCATTCGCCCGCGATCCAGTTTTTTAATGTATGTGCCATGCGTGATTCCTCTCTTCCATGTTCATAGTTAAACGCCGAGTCAGTTGGCAACGATCTCTCCGCGCTCGCAGCGCGCGATATAATCCTCGACCTGCCCCACCGTCGGCATCGCGTCGGAGCAGCTGTGGCTGGACACGACGATGCTCGCGGCGGCGCTGCCGAACGACATGCTGCGGTCGACCGCCCAGCCGGACAGCAGCCCGTACAGGAAGCCTGCCGCATACGAATCTCCCGCGCCGAACGTCTTGATGACTTTTGCCGGATACGATACGGCCCGGTGCTCCCCGCCGTCCCGGGTATACGCGACGGAGCCGGCTTTGCCGTGCTTGACGATGACGAGGCTGGCGGCATGGCCGAACCACTTGGACGCCGTGAACGCGTCGCTGCGGTCCGGATTGTGCTCGAAGCGCTCCATGCTGTCGAATTCCTCGCGCGTGCCGACGATGATGTCGCTTTTCTCTGCGGCCAGATTGTAGTAGACGGCCGTTTCCTCCGGGGATTTCCACGTATAAGGGCGGTAATCGATGTCGAAGGCGACGGCGGTGCCGTGCCTGCGCGCATAGGTCAGCGCCAGCAGCGCCGCCTCGCGGGACGGACTTGCTGCGAGCGCCGTGCCCGACAGGAGCAGCAGCCGGCTGCGCGCGATCAGCTCCTCGCTCACCTCGGACGGGGAGAGCAGCAGGTCGGCGACGTTATCCCGGTACATCAGGATGCTGCAGTCCGACGGGCTCTTGATCTCGGTAAAAGCGAGCCCCGTCACCGCGCCCGTCCGGTCTGTCGACACGCCCTGCGTATCGATGCCGTCGCGGCGCAGATAATCGGCGATGAAGCGGCCCATCTGATCGTCCGCGAGCTTGCCGATGAACGCCGTCCGGAGTCCGAGCCGGCTCGCGCCGATCGCGATGTTCGCCGGCGAACCGCCGACGTACTTGGTAAAAGTGAGCGTCTCTTCCATCGGGCGATTGATCTCGTTCGCATTGAGGTCGATGCACAGGCGGCCGAGCGCCGTCAGATCGAACTCGCGGCCTTCCGGCAAGGTCAATCCCGCGTTCGCCTGATCTACTTTCACGTTGTTGCCGCCGACTTTTTCCATGCTCATGCCCGTTCCTCCTTCTCCTGCGCGCTTAGGAGCGCACCCAGATAAGCTATTGACCGTGCCGCGTATTCGCGCGGCGGGTGCGCAGCGGGATCCTGCTCGCCCTCGAGCATCGCCCAGCCGTCGTAGCCGCGCGTCCGCAGCTCCCGCACGATCGGGCCGAAGTCGATGCCGCCGTCGCCCGGCACGGTGAACACGCCTCTGCGAATGCAGGCGACGAAGTCGACGCCGTCCGCGCGCGCCGCTTCAAGCTCGCTAAGGCGCACGTCTTTCAGATGGATATAAGCGATGCGGCCGTAATGCTTGCGCAGCAGCGCGAGCGGATCCGCTCCGCCGTATAAGGCATGCCCGGTATCGTAGAGCAGGTATACGTATTGGGGGTCGGTCATGGCCATCAGCCGGTCGATCTCCTCGGGCGTCTCGACCGCGGTGCCCCCGTGATGATGATAGGTCAGCTTGAGGCCGAGCTCGCGCGCGATCCGCCCCGCCTCGTTCAGCCCCTCGGCCAGGTGGCGCCAGCCGTCCTCGGTGAGACGCAGCACCTCGCGCTCGTGCGGCGTGCGCCGCGGGTCGAAATGCAGCGAACCCCCGACCTCGCAGGTGCTGATGACCGAGCTGCCCATGGCACGAAGGAACTCGGCGTGCTTCCGGTAATCCGCCAGTTCCCGCTCGCGGTATGCCGGATCGCTGAGCAGCACCGACTTCCATCGGGAGACGAGCCGGATGCCCCGCGCGTCCAGCAGCTTGCGCAGCCCATCGCGGTCCTCCGGGAACTTGCGTCCCATCTCGGTGCCGGTCAGTCCCAATGCCGCGATATCGTTCAGGATCTGCTCGCAGGTCGTCTCCTCGCCATGCTCCCGTACATCCTCGCCGACCCAGTTGATCGGATGAATGCCCATTTTCCAAGGAAAAGCGCTCACTGAAATTCCCTCCTAATAAGGTCTGGCCTCGCCGAGCTTCTGCTTCATGGCCGCATGCGCCTCGACAACCCGTTCGCCTGCCGATACCTCCGGCACGCCCACGTTCCACCACGACTCATAGCCGTCCGTATTCGTGCCGGGCAGCACGGAGATCTCGATGAGCGTCGTAACCTGCTCTTCCCGGGAGCGCAGCAGCGCCTCGCGAAGCGTCTCGGCCGAATCGGCCTTGTAGGCGGCCGCTCCCAGGCTGCGGGCATGTGCCGCAAAGTCGATCGGCATATACGCGCCCGTATATCGGGAGGAGGACGGCTCGCGGTAGCGGAATTCGTTGCCGAAGCCGTCGCTCCCATGCCCGCGCTGCAGATTGTGGATGCATTGGAAGCCGTGGTTGTCGAACAGCAGGATCGTGAACTTGCGCCCCTCCTGCAGGCTCGTGATAAGCTCCGAGTGCAGCATCAGATAGCTGCCGTCGCCGACGAGCGCATACACCTCGCGGTCCGGCGCGGCGAGCGCCGCGCCGAAGGCGCCGCTGACCTCGTAGCCCATGCACGAGAAGCCGTATTCGAGATGGTAGCCATCCGGCGTGCCGGTCCGCCACAGCCGCTGCAGATCGCCGGGCAGGCTGCCGGCGGCGCACACGATTACGGCCTCGTCGCCGAGCGCTTCGCTCACGACGCCGAGCGCGCGGGTCTGCGCCAGGCCGTCCTCGCGTTCCAGCGCGTACAGCCGGTCGATCTCGGCGTTCCATAGCGCGCGGATATCGGCGATCTCGTTCGCGCCGTATGCGGTGCGGTAACCGAGCGTGAACAGACGCTCTAGCAGCACCTCCAGCGCCGCCTTCGCGTCACCGATCCAGGCCGCGCCCTCCAGCTTGGCGGCGTCCATGCCGCTCACGTTGATATTGAGAAAAGCTGCGCCCTCGCGGGCGAACGCGGACTTGGAGGCGGTCGTGAAGTCGGAATAGCGGGTGCCGATGCCGATAATCAGGTCCGCCTCCTTCGCGAGCCGGTTCGCCGCGAGCCCGCCCGTCACGCCGATGCCGCCGACGTTGAGCGGATGGCTCCAGGGCAGCGATCCGCGTCCCGCCTGCGTCTCGGCGACCGGAATGCCGAAGGCTTCCGCTAGCGCGGCCAGCGCCTCGGATGCGCCGGAATAGCGGACGCCGCCGCCGGCTACGATGAGCGGACGCTTGGCCTTGGCAGCGAGGCGGATGCAGCGCTCGATCGCCTCGGCGGCGGGCATGGTGCGGTCGCGGTAATAAACGCGCTTGGCGAAAAAGGAGGCCGGATAGTCGTACGCCTCGGCCTGCACGTCCTGCGGCAGCGCGAGCGTCACGGCGCCCGTCTCCGCGGGATCGGTCAGTACGCGCATCGTGTTCAGCGCCGCGCTCAGGAGCTGCTCCGGCCGGACGATCCGGTCCCAGTAGCGGCTGACCGGCTTGAAGCAGTCCGTGGCGGACATGGTGTAGTCGCCGGGCGCCTCGATCTGCTGCAGCACCGGATCGGGCTGGCGGGACGCGAAGTTGTCGCCCGGCAGCAGCAGGAGCGGGATGCGATTGACGGTGGCGGTGCCCGCCGCCGTCACCATGTTGAGCGCGCCCGGTCCGATCGAGGACGTGCAGGCGTAGATTTGCTTGCGGTTTTTCTGCTTGGCGTACGCAGTCGCGGCATGGGCCATACCCTGCTCGTTTTTGCCTTGCACGTAGGTCAGGCTTCCCGGGCTCCGCTCGAGCGCTTCCCCGATGCCCGTTACGTTGCCATGCCCGAAGATCCCCATGACGCCCGCCACGAACTTCGTCTCGACGCCGTCCTCGCTAATGTATTGCGCGTCCAGAAAGCGGAGCAGCGCCTGCGCCATCGTCAGTCGGATCGTTTCCATAAACCCAGTCCTCCAATCGTTTAATGGGATTAAGCGCTTAATCCAATCGGCTGAAAAAACGGCTTACGCAATCGAATCCGATCCCGCTGCGCCGCCATTCCGCAACCGTCCATCTTCTATATGACCCAAATTCTAATTCGACCTCAAATCCCCGTTCAACCTCGAATGCTAGCCTCGTCCAACCCGATTCGCTTAGACCGGATTCGACCTCAGCTTCAGCCGGAAGCGGAACTTCCCGTCCTCGCCGTACCACATCGGGAAGTTCGTGCCCCAAATATTGTTGTGCAGGTTAAAATGCCAGCCGCCGTCAAGCGGGGCGAACGTGCCGTCGAACTGAAGCAGCCTCCGCTGTCCGGGCGCCGCAAGCGCGGCATCCAACGTCGCGATATCCGCATCTCCGTCCGCGCCCCGGTAGCTCACGCCGCTGCCGACGGCATGCAAATTGCGGTTGCCGCCTTGCACGACCTGCAGCGGCGACACGGCGCTTCCCATTTTGTCCATCGTCCAGCGGTTCGGATTGCCGACCTGGAGGCCGCAGCTTAGCCAGCTCGCCTCGGGCAACCGGTTCGCGTCCTTGCCGAACCACTGCAGCGTCATGCCGATCTCGTCTTTGGCACCCGCGTCGAAGATATAAGTCAGCTCCAGCTCGCGCGGCGCGCCATACAGCGTCCACGATTCCTCGGGCATGCGCAGGCGCAGCACGTAACGCTCTCCCGACGTATCCGCCGAATGCTTGATGTCGACCAGCGTCGGCCGGTAGGTCCGATGGCTAGGCAGCGGGCGGACGAACTCGAAGCCGGGCTTGCCGAAGTCGGCGTCGGCCCACGGATGGGTGACCGGCAGGTTTTGCATGTACGTGCGGAAATAATGGCCGTAGCTGTCCGTGCCGAACGTCTCGTACACGTAGGCGCCGACTCCGCCGCCTTCGGCTTCGGCGACCCACTGCTTGCCGTTGCCGTCCGCCAGGTACGAGAGCGAGCCGTCGCCCGCAAAAGCGAGCTCAAAGCCGCCGCTTCTGTAGCGCTCGTTCTGTCGTCGTTCGGCGAAACCGACGGCCGTATCCGTACGTCGCGGCTCCAGCTCGGCGAGCGCCGCCTGCGCTTCATCCCGCAGCGCCGGCGGGAGCACGCCGACCGCTTTTTCCGCATACGCTCGCTGCTCCGCCCATGAACGCTCGATCATGGCGTACGATCGCACGCTTTCCTCCCCTTCGAACAGCCCCGCCGAATGCTTGTCGAATTCGTCCATGGCGAACGCGCCGATGTAAGCGAACTTCGCGGGCTGGTCGAGCGGATCGACGATGTCTCGGCGGCGCGCCTCCATGAAGTCGGCCTTGGCATAGTTGCGGAAGTCCGGCAGCCACTTTTTAACGTCGAGCCCCCACGTATGCTCCGCGGTGAGCAGCAGCGCCTCGTTCAGCGCGCGGCAGGCAACGTCATCCTCCCGCAGCCGGCCGGTCGTCAACCACTCGTTCCTCAGCCGCTGCAGCGTACGCAGGCTGGCGAGCTTTAACGGATCGGTGCCCGCGCCATGAATCCAGGTGTCTCCGATCTCCTCGCGGACGATCGGCAGCTTGTCTCGCACGGTCTCCAGTTGCAGCGCAAAGGCATCCATCGTCGAGGCCAGCACCTGTGCGCCCGGGTAACGATGCCCGATGTCCTTGAACTGCTGCCGGATTTCCTCCGCATCAGGGGGGCCGCAGTTGTCGCCGGTATGGGCGAACAATAGCGCGTCGCCGAGCCCCTCGACCTCCACCGCCTCGCCGTAATTGCCGGCGTAGTTGACGATGATCTCCGATCCGTCGTCGGCCTGCCAGCGAAAAAGACGCGGCACGTCCGGCCGCTTGGATGCCGGATTGACCCCGAGATGCAGGTAGCGCAGCCCCGCCCGTGCCACAAGCGGCACCATGCCGAGCGTATGGCCGGGAACGTCCGTCATCTTCGCCGCGACGGTCCGTTTGCCGAACCGGGCGTCCAGTTCGCGACCGATCGCAAGACCGGCCTCGAACAGCCCCGCGTCCATCAGCTCGGTATGCGTCGTGAAGGGCAGGCCGTGCCAGGCGATATGGCCGGCAGCGATCGCGCGCTCCATGCGCGCCTTATCCTCGGGCTGCGCCTCGTCCAGATAGCGGCTGATAAGCCAGGAACCGGTCGTCCATACGAAACGCTCGGTACCGCCTGCCGCCTCCAATTGCTCGGCGAGCTCGATCGCCTTCGGTATATAGTCGTCCATGTACTGCCGGACGACCTGCTCCGCCAGATGGGTGAAGCCGATATCCAGATGCGTTTTGAAAATAACGTGCACGCGTTCAATGGGTGCCACCGCCGCATTCCTCCTGCAACCGTTTAATCATCTTTACTGTAATCGAAAACACGAATTAGGTAAAGCGCTTAACCCACAATGAAATTTTTTTATTAGCAAAAAATTATATTAGCTATGCGCGAAGGCAAATTTACCTGCCCCTAGCGGAAAAACGTTCTGCAAGAAGCCCCCGTCCCTAGGTTCACCTTCGCGCCGCGATAGCGGCAAAAAGTGCCGCTATTATCTCCGCCGGTTCACTTTCGTCCCGCCATAGCGGCAAAATATGCCGCCATATAGCGAGCCCGAAAAGCTACCCCTGCCCGGAAGCCCGCTTTGATCCGCACATCGCCGGCCAGCTGGCAAAAGCCAGTTACCTTCAAACCCCGATATCCGTGGCTGCCGTCGACTCGCGCACGACGAGCTCCGGCTGCATGACGATCCGCTGGGGGACGGGGCTGGCGCTCTCGGGTCCGTTCCCGATCAGCAGTTCAAATGCCAGCTTCACCATCTGCCCGATCGGTTGGGCGATCGTCGTCAGCAGCGGGTTGGTCGCAGTCGAGAGCAGCGTGTTGTCGTAGCCGACGACGGACAGCTCGGCAGGGACGGCAATACCGGCTTCCCTGGCCGCCTGGAGCGCGCCGACAGCCAGCAGCTCGTTGCTGCAAAACAACGCGGTCGGCCGATCGTCGCGCCGCAGCAGTTCGAGCGTGGCGCGTTTGCCGTCCTCGATGCTGGAGGCGCAGGGCTGGATGTCGCCGTCCTCAAGCCGGACACCGGCTTCGAACAGCGAGAAACGGAAGCCCCGCACCCGCTCCTGGCTGCTGCTTACCTTCAAGTCCTCGGCGAGCACGGCCATTCTGCGATGACCGAGCCCGAGCAGATGCGCCGCGGCAAGCGATGCGCCCCGAAAGTCGTCGGTGGCGACGCCGCTGACCGGCAAGCCCTGCACCTCGCGGGCGATCGTCACCGTCGGCAGCGGCTTCTCCGCAAGCTGCGCCAAAATATCCGCGCCGCCCCCGGTGCCGATAAGGATGCCGTCGACGCTTTTCTGTTCCAGCAGCCGGATATATGCCAGCACGCGTTCGTCCTGATTGTCCGTGCTGCATGTGATGACGCTGTACCCAGCCGAATGGGCAATATCCTCGACCGCCCGCGCGATCTCTGCGAAAAACGGGTTGGCGACGTCCGGGATGAGCAATCCGAGCGTATACGTCTTTTTGCCCGTCAGCGCCGACGCGATAACGCTGGGCTGGTAGTTCAGACGCTCCATTATTTTAAGAATTTCTTCTCGTTTCTTCTTCCCGATCTTGCCTTTGCCGTTGATGGCGTTGGAGACGGAGGCGATCGATACGCCCGCTTCTCTGGCGACATCGTATATCGTAGTCGGTTTCATAGACGCAGCCCCACTTCAATCGAATCAGAAAAGCGCGCAAGGCGCGCGCCTAGGGCTATTATCCGATGTCGGAGCCATCATTGCAATCGTCCGCGCCGACTCTCGCGCGCATTCCGCGTCACTCGACCCGCGCAACCGCCACATCGCCTTTGACCGTCTGCTACTCTCACATTCGCCGCCTAGTCGTGGTCATCCGCTCCATATTAACTTCCGCCGCCCAGTCGTGACCACTTGTTCTACCTCCACACCGGCCGCTCCGGCGTGGTCATCTGCTCCACCTTCACTTGCGCCGCCCCGACGCGGATACCCGCTTTACCTTCACACCCACCGCCCCAAAAATTCCTGCATTTCAGCATTTATTTCTCACATGTTGAGGCGTTATTTCTCGATAAGTTTCAAAGAGCGGTTATTTTCAATACGGATGATAAAAAAAGCCGATTTGGGATGAATTAGATGCCACTTGACAACTATCGCTCTCCAATTGCCGGATTCGGCCAAAAATAAATGCCATCTGACAACTATCGCTTGAGCATGGCAGTCCCCCGCGCAAACGCCATCTCATCCTACGAAACTATAAACCGATTGTCCCTAACATCCGTATCCGCGCAAGCGGTGAGCCGAATCGTCCCCTCGAACGCGCCGAAGCCGCCTCCCGGCAACCCTACCGCCCGAATCTCGTTGTCCGCAAAAGAAACGCCTGCCGCTCCCTTCGCCATCAGCACCAAAGCCTCCCGCGTCTCGAAGCGATTGCCTTCTATACGAATGTTGCGGTGTACAGGCCGCGCCGCGTCCGGCTCGTCGGCCGCCGGCGTGATGGCGATCACCGGAAAGTCGCCGTCCCCGCATTCGACGAACAGATTGTCCCGGATCGTCAGATCGTGCACCGGTCCCGATTCGAACCAGGACGACGCGTCCCCTTCGACCAGGATGGCGCTCATCCGCATTCGCTCGAACGCATTGCCTTCGATCGTCGCCTTGCGGCGCGTCGTGATCAGAATGCCGCGCGTCGGAATGCGCGCGAAGCGGTTGCCGGCGATGCGAACCTCCGGCGTCCAAGTCACGTTCTCGACGACATCCCCCGGCGCAAAATCCTCAATTACCGTCACTGGCTCCTCTAACGTCAGCCGCAGCGTACGATCGTCGATCCGCTCCACTGAACGCACCCTGCCGGTCCCGAATGCCGCGAGCGAGCCGCCTCTCGCGAACTCGATCTCGTCGCCGTCCCGAAAAGCCTCGAAGCCGTAGCTCTGCGGATGCATGAACCGCACTTCCACCGCGTTCGGCGCAGGCCGGCCCACGATTTGCAAATACGTGCCGTGGACGTTGATCGCGTCGTCGTGGGCGCCGGCGAACCGGGAATCCGCGATCTCGATCCGGCCGCGGCAACCCATCAGATGAATGCAGTCCGCGAAGGCCGCGACGGTCCTGCCCGTCTCCGGACGCGGCGCCAGCTCCATGCGCACAAAAGACAAGTTCTCGCTATACTGCCCCACGATGCCGAGTCCGTGCATGAAGTGCATGCCGACACCATCCATGACGACGTCACGGCTGTCCAGCAGGAACGCGCCGACCTGGTCGCGGATGCCGTCGCGAAATTGCAGCACATAGCCGGCCTCAATCCCCGCCAGCGCTTTCACAGCAGCCCTAGCCTCGCCGAAGCTCAGCCGCACTCGTCGCGATCCGATCAGCTCCGCCGTCACTGCCGACTCGACCGGATTGTCGATGCGCCAGGTCGTATCGCGCGCAGGATCGTATGCCTGAACCGGCCCTTCATGGAAGCGCCAGCCTTCACCGATCCAAACCAACTTGCCGCCCTCTGCCGCGCAGCGGGAATCCGGATGAACCTCAAGCTCCAGCCATTCGCTGCCGATGCCGGTCACCTTGGCCTCCGTCACCGTCGGGACCGCATAGTCCATGCGCAAGTTGCGGATCGTTACCCGTTCGCAGCCGTCGAGCGCGAGCATGGTCTGTTTGCCATGAAAAACGAATAGCGCGCCTTGGCCGTCCAGCGTCAGATCGCGCACACCTTTCATATAAACGCCGATCGTCTTCGTAATATCCGGGTTCTCCGTCTCGCTGGCCGTATTCGTGATGAAGTAGGGTACGCGGGCCGCTTCCTCGGCATAAAAATCGTAACGGCCCGGCCCGCAAGTCAGCAGCGCCGGTCCCGCCGCGCCTGCAGCCGCCGCAATCGCCCGCTGCATCGCAACCGTCGTATCCTCGCCTGAGTCCGCCCGCGCGCCAAAGTCTTCGAGCCGCCATACTGCCGGCTCCGCACCCGCCTGTCGATTCGTTTCGCTCATGCTGCTCCTCCGTTCACCAATCTCTCTTTCACCAAGCAAGCAAGGAAATGCCCAGCCGGCTCCCCGGCAGGCATTTCCTCAAGATTCCGCTTACTTCCCCTGCTTCGCCATCTCTGCCGTCACTTCCGTGATCGCCGTCTGCAGCCCCTTGCCGTCGTAGCCCTTGACGATGTCGTGCCACATCGCGACAGGATCGTCCTTGCTCAGGATCATGCGGGTGAAGTCGTCGTCGAAGTTGATGGCCGACAGCTTATCCTTGGCCGGCGTTGACATCGTGAAAATTTCGAACGCCGTCGGGATCGGCTTGGCGTTTTGCATCTGCCAGTTCAGCTCGTCCTGAATGAACTGTACCATGTCGTCGCCCTTCGCGGCTCTATTAATCGGCGAATCCTCGATCGCGCTCACGTTGCGCCACATCGCCAGCTGCGAAACGATGTCCATCGACGGGTATTCCTTCTTCAGATCGATGTACGAGTCGCCGTCCTTCGGACGCGTAATCGTGTACTGGTCGCCGCTCTTGGTGAAGTCCTTGCCTTCGATGCCGTAGTCGAACATTTCCTTGCCCTCCGGAGAGAGCAGCCAATCGTAGATGCGCAGGATACGGTCCAGCTTCTTGTCGTCGACGTCGGCGTTGATCATCGTTTCGGACCACCAGGAGTTGGTCGTGTGGCGATAGATCGTACCGTCGGCGGCCGGCCACAGGTGAAGCACCTTCACGTGGTCGAAGAAGTTCTGCCCCGGGTTGTTTTTCTCCCACTCGGCCCGGATGCCCGTCGCGCCGCTCGCCGAATCGACGTTAAACGCCAGCGCGCCCGCTTTGTTCTGATAGAACTTCTGGTTGGCTTCGCCGGCCTTCTCGACCGCGAAGTCCTTGTCGAGCGCGCCGTCCGCGTACATCTTGCGGGCTTGCACGACGACGTTGTCCATCTGCTTGGACGCATAGAAGGGGATCCACTTGCCGTCTTCCTGCACCCAGCTTTGGTTGCCGAATTGCGGGAAGGTCGGGACGAACACCGATTTGAAATAGCCTAGCGTATTCATGACAATGCCGGTCGTGTCCTGCTTGTTGTTGCCGTCCGGGTCCTTGGTGGCGAACGCGGTCAGCATCGCTTCGAACTCGTCGAACGTTTTCGGATCCTGAATGCCCAGCTTCTCCATCCAGTCCTTGCGGACGTAGATCGCGCGGTCCACGGCCCACAGGTCGGTGTTCGGATACGTCATGCGCGGAATCGCGTACAGCTTGCCTTCGCGATAGATCCCCTGCACCTCCGGCGCCTTGGCGACCTTCTCGACGTTGGGATAAGCGCTCAGATCGTCCGGCAGCGCATGGACGAGTCCTTGCTTGACCCATTCGTTATACGTGGCGGGATTGTCGTTCGTGATGCTGTTGGTGATGATGTCGGGCAGCTGTCCGGCCGCGGCCCATACCTGCGCTTTTTCTTTGTAGTTGTCCCACCCGATGTCCATCGGCTTCAAGGTGACGTTGAAATCCTTCTCGAGCTTCTGCAAAATCTCGTCATGCTTCTCGAAGCCGACGCCGATGCCCCACCAGGAGACGGACAGGTCCAGATGCTCCGCATACGGATCGGCGTCCCCCGCAGGGGAGGCCGAGGCGGAAGACGCTGCTTCCGAAGACGCGGCGGCCGGCGCGGAAGACGAAGCCTGTTCGTTGTTCGAATCGTTGCCGCAGCCCGCAAGCACGGTGGCCAGCATGACGGCGGATAGTCCTGCAGAACCCAGAAGCTTCGCTTTTTTCATGTGTGTAGTCCCCTTCGATATTTTTATAATAAAAGCTTGTCGCTCTTACTATCCCTTGATCGAGCCGATCAGCACGCCTTTGGCGAAGTACCGCTGCATGAACGGGTACAGGCAGACGATCGGAAGCGCGCTGACGACGAGCACCGCCATCTTGAGCATCTCCGGGTACAGGCCGGAGTCCTGGAAGCGGACGCTGGTCGTAATGCCGGACAATACCTGCGCATAGTTCGTGAGCAGCTCCCGCAGGAGCGCCTGCAGCGGCAGCAGGTTCACGTCGGTCATGAACAGGACGCCGTACCACCACTCGTTCCAGCGGTCGACCGCGTAGAAGAGCGCGATCGTCGCGATCATCGGCTTGGAGACGGGCAGCGCGATTTTGTAGAACACCTGGATATCGTTCGCGCCGTCGATCTTCGCGGACTCCTCGAGACCGGCCGGCAGCGTGCGGAAAAAAGCGATGCAGATCATCAGGTAGAACGTATTGACCGCGACCGGCAGCACCATGACGAACAGGTTGTTGATGAGATGCAGGTTTTTCATCGTCAGGTAGAACGGAATGAGGCCGCCATTGAAAAACATCGTGAAGATGATGCCCGACATGACGATCCCCCGACCGGGGTACCCTTTCTTCGACAGCACGTAGGCGCCCGTCAGCGTGACGATCAGGTTGACCGACGTGCCGACGACCGTCACGAACAGCGTGACGAGAAAGGCCTTCAGGAAGCGCGGCTCCTGGAAAATGTAGCTGTACGCCGTCGTCTTGAACGTCGTGGGAATCAGATAGACGACCTGCTTGGAGACGGCTGCCGAATCGCTGAACGACATGATCAATACGTTGTAAAACGGGAACAGCGTGCCGATCGTCAGGAGGATCAAAACGGCGTGGATAGCGATGTCGGCCCAGCTTCGCTTCTTGCGGCGAAGAGCGGCCGGCGCCGGCTTGGCGTTCGTTTTTCTCGTGATCGTCGTCTCCATCTAGACCAGCCCCTCTCCGCCGAGTTTTTTGACCATGTAGTTGGCGCCGTACAGCAGGGCGAAGTTGAGCACGGCCTTGAACAGTCCGACTGCCGTCGTCACCCCGAAGCTCGAGCCGTCCGAGAAGGCCGCCCGGTACACGTAGGTGTCGATGATATCTCCCGTGGCGTATACGCCGGGGTTGTAAAGATTAAAGATCTGATCGAATCCGCCGTTCATCGCGTTGCCTACGGCCAAGATCAGCAGGATCGCGGCCGTGCCGCGGATCGAAGGCCAGGTGATGGCCCGCAGCTGCTGCCAGCGTCCGGCGCCGTCGACGCGCGCGGCCTCGTACAGCTCGGGATTGATGCCTGCGATGGCCGCCAGGTAGATGATCGCGCTCCAGCCGATCTCTTTCCAGATGTTCGACAAGAAGATGATGGGCCGGAACAAGCCCGGATCGGTCAGAAACGTCTGCTTGCCGAAGCCCAGCGCCGCGATAATCTGGTTCAGTACCCCGTCGTTGCTCAGAAAGTTGAACATGATGCCGCTTACGATAACCCACGAAATGAAGTGCGGGAACGTGTACACGGTCTGGTAAAACTTTTTCAGCTTCTGCCGGACGACCTCGTTGATCAGCAGCGCGAGCGCGATGGCCGCCGGAAACTCCAGCACGATCCGTCCGACGCTGATGATGATGGTATTGCGGAACGCCCGCCAGAACTCGCTTTGCTTGACCAACTCCTCGAAGTTGCTCATGCCGATCCACGGGCTGCGAAGTATACCTTCCCGGATGTGGTATTCCTTGAATGCCAGCAGGACGCCGTACATCGGGAAATATTGAAACAGCACGTAGAACAGCACGGTCGGAAGGAGCAGGATGTACAAATAGCGGCTTTTGTAGATTTCCTTCCCTAATCTTTTTTCCATTGCGTACCTCCCGTAAGCGCTGCCATTGCTCTGGGACTTATTATCCCTGTCGGCGGCCGCGCGGGGTATGCACGGGATTTATGGATTTGCCTGCAATTTGAAAGCGTTCGCAGGAAAAGAAAAAACCTTCGGCGAAGGTTTTCTAAAATACGTCCATAGATTCTCTAAAAATAAAACATAGGCAAATGCGGCCGGGTCTGCAAGCGCTTGTCGCGGCCCGTTTTAGCGCCCCCGACTGCTATCTACAGCTAATTACTGCCACTTACCGCGACTCCCGATATTGCGAAGGCGTATTGCCCGTAAGCTTCTTGAACAGCCGGGTGAAATAAAAGTAGTCTTGGTAGCCGATCCTGGCCGCGATGTCCTGCACGGTATCGTCTCCCTCCCGAAGCAGCTCGCAGGCGTTGCCGATCCGCAGTCTGGCCACGTAGGCGGTGAACGTTTCGCCCGTTTCTTTTTTGAACAGCTGGCTGATATAGCTCGGATTCATGAAAAACTGCTCGGACAGTCCCTGCAGCGACAGATCCTCCCGATAATGCCGGGTCACGTGCTGCAGGATCGCGTTAAACGTCTGATTGCGCGTCTCCGGCAACGGCGCGTCGCTCTGCTTGAGATAGCGGGACGACACGGCCGCAAGCCCCGCCAGCATCGCATGCACATCGGCGAACACTTGAGCGAGCTGCTCGTAGCTGTACAGCGCGGTCTCGGTCCGGCCCAGCTTGAACAGGAAGGAGTTCGTCATGTTGTACACCTGAAAAGCGTGCCGAATCGACAGCTCGCCTTCCCGGAACAGCGAGCCGATGCGCGCGAACGCGTCCGACAGCGTCTGTCCGTTTTTGTGCTCGACCGCCTTGCCGACGTCGAGCATATAGGCGTTCAGCGTATCCTCCTGCCATCGCCTGGGCTCATACACGCCGTTGCGTCCCGCAATGAAACGCTGATGCGCCGCGATGTCCGCCTCCGCGATGGCGTCGCGGATCTCCCGCCAGTCCGCGACCGGGCGTCCGATGCCGATGCCGGTCACGCCCTCCGGCATCGCGGCCTCCCAGCCCTCGCGGGCAGCCTGTACGTCCCGGGCGCCGATTAAATAGGCCGTCTTGGACACGCCCGTCTTCAGCCGGAAGGCGGCGCCCCCGAGTCCCGGCGGCTCTCCTCCGCCGATCGCGACGACCGGCACGACGCCGGCGGCGATGCGCGCCGCGAGCCCGCGCTCCCGCAGCTCGCCGAGCAGCCTGTCCGCCACCGCCGGATCGGGCTCGTCGAGGAGACGCAGCAGCGTCTCGGCAGAATCCGCGCCCCGCGCGTCGAGCTTGGCCGCCAGCTTGACGAGCACGCCCGCGATCTCGATCTCGTCGAACGGCTTGAGGCAATAAGCCGCCGCGCCGTAGGCCAGCGCCTTCTGGGCGTAAGCGAACTCCGCGTAGCCGCTGACGACGACGAACTGGATCGGCTCCGGCAGCTCCCTGCCTCTGCGAATGAGCTCCAGACCGTTCATTTCAGGCATACGGATATCGGTGAACACGACGTCCGGCCGCAGCCTGCCGATCGCCGCAAGCGCCTCTTCTCCGCTGGCAGCCTGTCCGGCCACGCGGAAGCCGTATCGCTCCCAGTCGACCAGATCCTTCAGACTCTCGACAACCCAGCTCTCGTCGTCGACGAGCAGCACCTTATGCATCCGAATCCCTCCTCTCGCGTGCGAACCGCAGCCTGATATGCGTTCCCCGTTCCGGCGAGCTGTCGATCGACAGGCCCGACTGCTGCCCGAATGTCAGCGCAAGACGATTGTTCACGTTAACCAGCCCGATGCTGCGAAGCTCGTCCGCCTCCTCCGGCCCGGATACAGGACCCTGTAGCACCCGCCGCAGCTCCTCGAGCCGTTCCGGCGGCATTCCGACGCCGTCGTCCCTTACGTCGACGACAAGATCGCCCGATTCGTCGATCTCCCCCGCGATCTCCAGCACGCAGTGCCGCAGCGTCGGCTCGACGCCGTGATAGATCGCGTTTTCGACGAGCGGCTGCAGGATCATCTTGGGCACGACGCGTTCGGATGCCGCCTCCGCGATACGATAGCGAACCGTGAAGCGGTCCGCGAACCGGATCTGCTGGATGCGTACGTAAGCCTCCACGATCCGGATCTCCTCGGACAGCGGAACGGCGTCCGCGCCCTTGACGCTGTACCGGAAGATGCTGGACAGCGCGCGGGTCATCGTCTTGATGCTGCCCTGGCCGTTCACGGCCGCGATGCCGGTGATCGCCTCAAGCGTATTGTACAAAAAGTGGGGATTGATCTGGCTGCGGAGAAAGGCGAGCTCCGACTTTTTGCGCTCGAGCTCGGTCCCGTACAGCCTGGCGTTCGTCTCCAGCAGACGCTGCGTCAGATGCTCGATCTCGTCCAGCATGTCGTTAAACGCGGCAGCCATGATGCTGATCTCCATGTAGCCCTTGAGCGAGATGCGCTTCCTGAACTTCAGGCTGTCGCCGCTCGCCGCCGTCGTCATGAAAAAAATCATTTTCTTGAGCGGCCGCAAAATGTTGTTGACGATGAACATGAGCGGAATGGCCAGCACGAGCAGGCCGATCGACAGGATAATCAGCTCCTGCTTGCGGATATCGAGCAGCTCCCGCAGCAGCGCATCCTTGGGCGCGGCGCTTAAGATCACGGCGTCGACGCCCGGCAGGCTCTCGGTCTGAACGACGTATTGCTTGCCCTGCCATTTCAACGACTGGATCCCGTCCTGCTTCAGGCTGCCGGTCAGCTCCGAGAGCCCGCTGCCGGTCTCCCGCTCGGTATTGCTTGCGATAATCTTGTACGAGCGGTCGAGCAGATAGATCTGGGTGTTGGTCTGCTTGAGCGTATAATCCTGCTCGCCCGCCAGCGACGCCGGATCGACGATAAAATACAGCGTGCCCACTCGCGTATTGAACAGTTCGCCTTGCTGCACGTAATAGATCGTCGTGGCGAACACGAGTCCTTGTCCCGAGCCGTACAGCGTGCCGAACTGACGCATATCCACGTAATAAGCGTTCGACTTGTCGGGCAGTTGCCCGTTCATCTCGGCGACATAACGGCTGCCGCCGTTGATGTCGATCGAGGCGCCGTTGTCGCCGGACACGACGATGTCGAGGATGCCGTCCTTGAGCTCTCTCTGGCTGGTGAGCAGCCGGCTGATTTCTTTGAACATTTCGTACCGCCGCAGCTCGTTTTTCTCCACAAGGAAGCTCTGGACGTCGGCATTGTACGAGATCGTCTGCATCAGCCGAAATAGGACGTCCCGGTTGGAGGCGACGTTTTTCTTGATCTCCGCGATCGTCTGCTTGACGTACGCCTCGTGATTGCGGGTGATCATCCCGGACATCGTCGTATACGTATGCAATATGATTACCAAAATAACGAGGATGGCCGATCCGGCCAGGATAAACAGCTGCGAGCGGATCGACAGTCTTCTCAGGAAGGCCACGCGGTCTCATCCTCACCGTTAGAATGACTGCAAGTACGGCCTATTATCAGCCTGCGGCACGCCTTCGTCAAGCTGGCGGAAAAAGCAAAGGCAGGCCGGCTCCGATCGAATCGGAACCGGCCTGCCTATCATCGCGCCTCTCGCGCTTAGTCGTCCTCGTCGTCCATCGCCGCGCGCATTTGCGCTTCCCACTCCGCGCGCCGGCGTTCCTCCAGGTATTCCTGCGACATGCGGTCGCGCTCGCGTCCTTTTTCCTTGAGCCGCTCGATGCCCGGCTGGATGAGCAGGTCTACCTCGGCCTGCACGACCGCGGACAGGTCGTACCGCTGCTGCGACTCGAGGTACCCGCCCACTTCCATCAGCGCGTTGTACCGGTCGAGCTCGTCCCGCGTCAGCAGCCCGCGCACCTGCACGCTGCAATGCCGCATTAGAGGAACTTGCCCTTGCGGAGCACGAGCGGAATGCCGCCGATGATGAACAGATAGCGGAGGTCGATCAGCTTCTTGATCCAGGCTGCCGTGCGGCCCTTGTATTTTTTGCCGAACGCCATCCCGATCGCCTCGCCCTTGCCGAGCGAAGCCACCGTGCCTTTGTTGCTGAATACGAACGGCCGCAGCGACTGATTGCGGATCGAAGCGACGAGGTTGTGGGCGCAGTTGACGCCCTGCTGCATCGCGATCTGTGCCGTAGGCGGGTATGGACGTCCCTCAGGGTTGAACATCAGCGAGTTGTCGCCGAGCACGTAGATGTTCTCGTGACCCGGCGCGCGCAGATACTCGTCGACCTTGACGCGTCCGCGCATCGTCTCGAAGCCGGCTTCCTCGATCAGCCGGTTGCCCCGGACGCCGCCGGACCAGATGACGGTCTGCGACTTGATCTCTTCGCCTTCGCCGACGATGACGCCGTCCGCCGTGCATTCCTTGATCGCGGTGCCGATGCGGAAGGTGACGCCCTTCTTGCGCAGCACCTCCATCGCGTACTCGACCAGCTCGGGATCGAAGCCGGGCAGCGCGGTGGGCGCCGCTTCGACGTTGATGATCTTGACGAGCGAGCGGTCCACGTCGAACTGCTTGCACAGATCGGGCACGCGGTCGGCCAGCTCGCCGATGAACTCGATCCCGGTGAAGCCCGCGCCGCCTACGACGAACGTCAGATAGTCCGTGCGGTGCGGCTCGCGCTTGTAGCGGGCGAACTGATATTCGATATGCTCGCGGATGAGCCGGACCGAGTTGATGCTGCGGATCGTGAAGGCATTCTCCGCCATGCCCGGGATGCCGAACGTCTCGGACTCGCCGCCCAGCGCGATAATCAGATAATCGTAGGATAATGTACCGTCCTCCAGGATGACCTTGCGGTCCTGCGGACGAATCTGCACGACGGTCGACTTGACGAAGTCGATCTTGAACTCGTCGATGAGCTTGGAGATGCTCACGCGCGCGTTGTCCGGGTGATCCGTACCCGCTGCAGGCATATGGAGATGCGTTGTAATATAGTGATAATCATGCTTATTGACGAGTGTCACGTCAGCTTCATTATAATTAAGCTCTTTTTGGAGACGCAGCGACGTCAGAACGCCGCCGTACCCCGCGCCTAGGATGACGATTTTGGGTATACTGCTCATGGGATCCCATCCAATCCAGTTTGGTGTTCAACATGTGAAAAAATCCACAATGAAGATAGGCATATTTGTCTCTTTGCCTCAAAAGAATCATATCGGCTTTACCCTTCTATTTCAAGGTTCATTGTTACAAAATCGTTTGGACTTCTCCACAAATTTACCCTGTTCCGCCTGGCTTTATCCTGAACGCATCCCGCTTGCGGACGCGGCATATTCGCTAAGGCGACAGACCCGGAATTGTCGTAAGTCCATGAAGAAACGGAGGAGCTGCAACGGCGTCTAGAACGGGCCTCTCCCGCGGATGCCGCCATCGTCGCCGGCTGGCGTTATTCGGCCTTATCCGGGCAAACTAAAGCCCGTCTCAGGGGTTCTAAATACATCGGCTTGCGCATTTATAATAAAGAAGGCATCCCTGCCCTCGGCCGGGACGGCCGAAAAAAGCGAGGATGCCTTCATTCATATGATCGGGACGCGCGCGACTATTTCGCAAGCCGCTCTTCCTTAATGGGCAGTTGTCTGCGCCGGATCTCGGCGTGCAGCAGATGTACGAATTCCCTTTCCAGCTTCAAGCGGACGGCATGTTGGTAAGCTTCCAATAGCAGCTCATCCGACAACAACGGCAACATGGCCTACACCCTTTCTTAAGCAGGCTATTCTGACGAGGATCCCGCTCGGCGAGCTCTTCGTGATGGCATCATAGCACGCTCCTCAACTGAGGGACAAGCGCCTCGCTATCCACATCGAGCTGTGTACAAGATGTGATTATTTTGTTGAAAAAACCCGTTTTCCGCGTTCAACCGGAGAGAATAGTGTGGATGAATTTATCCACAGGCAAAATACTGATTTTTCCATAAAAATAATTCATAGCGAAATTTGCGATGATAGCCACCAATAATTGAAATGCGAAGTTCGCAAGTCGTTATTGCGGGCGCGTATTGACCTCCAGCATCCAGATGCGTCCGCCGCGGTCGATGCCGTAATCGTAACCAAGCTGCCCGATCCCCGGGAAGCGACTCTCCAGCAGCGCCGTGGATGTACGGGTCAAGTGGCGCATCTGGCTCTTCTTGGGACCGACGAGACGTCCCGACAGCGATCTGGCGATGCCTTGACCGGCCGTGACCCGCGTGCCCCCCCTGCAGAGATTGGTGACGAAAAGTCCCCTGCGCGCCACGCGTCCGACCATCGCCCTGATTTGCCAGCCCGCTTCCGTCTTCACGTGCTTGACCCGGTAGTCGATCGGCCTTCCGGCGACCGTGGCCAGGCGGATGCCGCGCTGGATCAGGTACGCGCGTCTTCCCTTGAGCCGGCCGATATGCGCGCAGAGCCCCGCGAACGTACCGAAAGAGCGGACACTGCTTTTCGCATGAACCTGGTACCTCGCGCCGACCCGCGTAACCTTGATGAGACCGTGTCCCCCTGCACCGCGGACGGGCTTCAGAACGACCATGCCGTAATGGCTCAGCATCGTCCTCAGATTCCCCGTGCTGTATCTTCTCGTAGGCGGGATGTGACGCGCCACATAGCCGTTCGTCATAAGCGCCGTCGTTTTAAGCCATTTGCTCGCCAGCATGCGCCCGTTCTGCTGATGCATGCGCCAGTCCTCCTTTTATCCGATATATAACCAGCATACTCGGACATCCGCGCAGCCTCTTGGATGAATGGACATGGCAACCCGCCCTTTTGTCGGCAGGCGGCGGAGGGCGCCCAACCTGCCCTTTTACCCACATTCGACTGTGAATAAAACACCTATATGCTGTGGACAAACGTCTAATTCTCAATCATGGCGCTGTGGGAAAGTTGAACAACTTTATTCACAGCATGAGCGGCGTCTCCTCTTCGCGCCCGAACCGCTTCGCATCTGGTATCATAGGGAGAAATGTCGCCTGCCGTCAGGCAGCGACGAGAAGAGGAGTCTAGACCAATGAGCGCATCCTTCACGCGCCAGACCGTCCGTTTGCTCTGCGGCCGCATCGCCTACGAGAGCGGTCTGGCCTATGCCCGCGCGGGCAAAGTTTCCTTCGCCGCATACGACGACGAAGCCGGCGTCTACGAAGCGATCGTCCAGGGGAGCGGAAGATCCGTCTACGAGGCGAAAATCCGGATCTCGCGAGCGGGCGACGTAGCCGCCTCCTGCACCTGTCCGTCACTGGCTTCTTATGATAAATATTGCAACCATATCGCGGCCGCCCTGCTGCGGATCATCGAGCATCGACTGGCCGGAAGCGTCCCCGAGTCCGCTATGGGCGCGAGAGCCGGTCGCGGGGACGCGGAGGGGACCGGCCCGGATGAGGGACTGGCCGCCAAAATGATCGGGCTGTTCGCGTCCAAGCCGCTCTCGCGCAGCGGCGCGCGCAAACGGTTCGAGACGCGCGAGCAGCTGTCGGTCGGCTTCGTCTGCCTCCCGCTCGACGACAGCCGCGAGCTTGCGCTCGGCATCGAGGCGCGCATCGGCGCCGAGTCGGGGCGGATCCATGCGGTCAAGCAGATCGGCGGCTGGCTCGACAGCGTCGAACGAGGCGAATCGCACCCGATCGCCAGGACATTCGCTTACGACCCGGAGCTGCACTGCTTTTCGGAGACCGACGATGAGATCGTCCGGGAGCTCGTGCGCATCAACCGCGGCGACGTCGCGTTCGTCCGGTCTCCTTCGGGATTAAGCGGCGCGCGCAGCCAGCGGGCGCTCCGGATTCCGCCGGAGGACTGGGACGCGCTGTACGCGCTGCTCCTTCGCGCCCCGGACGTCTCGCTGCAAGCCGGGGACCGCTTGCTGCCGGGCTTGCCTTCGGCGGAGGGGCCGCTGCCCGTTCGCTATGAGATCGACTACGATCCGGACGACGCGGACGGCGGCTGCCTGTTGCACGTCCGCGGCCTGGAGTCAGTCGCCGTGCTGGAGGCATACGGGCTCGTCCTGACGGAGGACGGGCTCGTCAAGCTGCCTCGCGCTTCCTGCGCGCAGCTGGCGCAGCTCCAGCGGATGCTCCCGGCAGCGGACGCGACTGAACAGGCTGCCGAGCGGGGGGCAGCGTGGGGAACAGCGCGGGAAGTTGCGGCGATCGCGAACGACGCGAGACAGGTTCGCATTCCGCGCGAGCAGGCGGACGGCTTCATGGAACGCGTCGTGCCCGGACTCATGCGACTCGGCAGCGTGAAGATTGCCGAAGCCGTGTCGGACAAGATCGTCCGGGAGCCGCTCAAAGCCAAGCTGTACCTGGATCGCGTGCGCGACCGGCTGCTGGCCGGCTTGGAGTTCCACTACGGCTCCGTTGCGATCAATCCGCTGGAAGCCGCCGGCCCCAAACGATCGGACGACGGGCCGATCCTCGTTCGGGACGGCGAGCGCGAACGGCGCATCCTCGAGCTCATGGACGGCAGCGCATTCGTCCGCACCGAAGCCGGTTACGTGATGGGCGGCGACGAGGAAGGCGAGTTCGAATTTCTGTACCGGGTGCTCCCGCTGCTCGAACCGCTGCTCGGCGTCTATGCGACGGCCGCGGTCCGCATCCGCCTGCTGCCCGATCCTGTCGTCGTCAAGGTATCGGCCGATACGGACGAGCGCACCGACTGGCTCGAATTCAAATTCGACATCGCGGGCATTCCGGAAGCCGAGATCAAGTCGCTTCTGCAAGCGCTCGTGGAGAAACGCGCTTATTACCGCATGACCGGCGGCGCCCTCGTGCCGCTGGACGTCCAGGACTTCGCCGAGGTCAACAGGCTGCTCGACGCGACGGGCATGCTGCCTTCGGAGCTCAAGGACGGCAAGCTGCGCCTGCCCCTGGTCCGCGGCCTCCACTTGCTCGAGCCTGAAGGCGGCGCGGTCGTGAAGCACGGGCGCGCGTTGCGGGGACTGCTCGACGACCTGCGCCATCCGGATCAAGCCGCGTTCGCCGCCGCCCCGGCCGCGCTCGTCGGCACGCTCCGGGATTACCAACTGTACGGCTATCAATGGATGCGAACGCTGGCCCACTATCGCTTCGGCGGCATTCTGGCGGACGATATGGGCCTTGGCAAAACGGTGCAGAGCATCGCGTTCGTCGCCTCGATGCTGCCGGTCATGCGCGAGCGCGGCCAGCCGGCGCTTATCGTCTGCCCCGCCTCGCTCATGTACAACTGGCAGAGCGAGCTGCGCAAGTTCGCGCCGGATATCAGGTGCCGCATCGCCGACGGCGCGAAAAGCGAGCGCGCGGAAGCGCTGGCGAATCCGTCCCGTCATGACGCGATCATCGTCTCCTATCCGCTTTTGCGCAAGGATATTCAGCTGTACGCGGACATGACGTTTCACACGCTCATTCTCGACGAGGCTCAGGCGGTGAAAAACGAGACTACCCAGACGGCCCAAGCCGTCAAGCGGATCGTTGCGGAACAGCGCTTCGCGCTGACAGGCACGCCTATCGAAAACGCGCTGGACGAGCTTCGCTCCATTGCCGGCGCGGTATTTCCGGGCTTGTTCCCGGGGCGGCGCGCGTTCTCCGAGCTGTCCCGCGAGGAAGTGTCGGACCGCATCCGTCCGTTCGTGCTGCGGCGTCTCAAGTCGGACGTGCTGCGCGAGCTGCCCGACAAGATCGAGTCGGTCATCGCCTCCGAGCTGCTGCCGGCGCAGAAGAAGCTGTACGCGGCCTACCTGGCCAAGCTCAGGACCGAGACGCTGAAGCATCTGGATCAGGATACGCTGGATCGCAACCGGATCCGCATCCTGGCGGGCATCACGCGGCTGCGCCAGCTGTGCTGCCACCCGGCGTTGTTCGTCCAAGACTACGCCGGGGGCTCCGCCAAGCTCGACCAGCTGCTCGAGCTGCTGGACGATTGCCGCAGCGCGGGCAGGCGCGCGCTCGTCTTTTCCCAGTTCACGTCCATGCTGGCGATGATCCGGCGAGAGCTCGGCGCGCGCGGCATGACCCATTTCTACCTGGACGGCGACACGCCGGCTGCGGAGCGGGTGGAGCTCTGCGATAGGTTCAACGCCGGGGAACGCGAGCTGTTCCTTGCTTCGCTAAAGGCGGGCGGCACCGGGCTTAACCTGACCGGAGCAGATACGGTAATCCTGTACGACCTTTGGTGGAATCCCGCGGTGGAGCAGCAAGCGGCGGATCGCGTGCACCGGATCGGCCAGCAGCGCGCCGTGCAGGTCATCCGTCTCGTGGCCCAGGGCACCGTCGAGGACAAAATGACCGAGCTGCAGCAGCGCAAGCGCCACCTCATCGACGAGGTCATCCGCCCGGGGACGGAGTCGCTGTCCACGCTCAGCGAGGCGGATATACGGGAGCTGTTGTCGATCGGTATGGATTAGACTTGTGTTGCGTCGGTGTTCTGCAGCAGTCGACGAAGGAGGATTGGTGCATGCTGGTTTTATGAGGAATTAACAAAAAACGAGGGCGGCGATTTTCAATGATTTCGGCAATTCACAAGGAAAATTGACGTTTTTTAGAAGAGAGCGACATAAACGAGAAAGGCGGGATGGTATGGCTAAGTATGGATGCAATTGCGGCAAAATACTATCGAATAGTTTGATTCCCAACGACATTCAAATGCACGTGACTAAAGTTGAAGATTGGGACAAGGCTTTCAAAGAAAATGTGCAAGTATTTTATTGGCCTGAAGAAGATGTGTGGAGATGCCCTCGATGCAAGCGACTCCATCTTTTCAAGGGGATAAAGCATATCAGGGAATACGTCCTGGAGGAATATAATTTGGTCCTTCAAGTTGGCACTTGCAAATGCAGAAGCGCGGATATTGAACAATACATTGTTTACACAGATAAAGAGCTCGATAAGTATACCCTTGATCTTAATTACATCCAAGAGATGCCATTGCCTGAACGAACTGTTTGGTCATGTAAGATATGTCGGAGAGTGTACGTGCATGATCATCAAACATCTAGCGTAACAGGTTATAAACTAGACTTTGAACGATAAACCCTAGCCCTCTCACACTTCAGTTCCGACCATTCATTGAGGTGGTAGTCAATATGTTATTTAAAAAACGGCACTACGATGAACTAGCTGTCAAAGTGATTGTGGATGTAAGCAAAAGATACAAAAACATCTCCAAACACAAACGCATACTCGCCCCCGAAATACTCGAAAGCGTTTATCTCCTTGTCAATGAAGTCAAGATCAATGAAGATGCCGACGAAGTGTTTGTGATCTCGGAATTTTTTAATTCACTTGCGACCGACGGGAAATTCCCTATGTTTACGTGCTCCTGCGGCGTTTTTGGTTGCGGCGGTTTTTATATCGATGTCCATCATAAGAGACGCATCGTAACATGGATTACGGAGCAATCCACTGACAAAAAGCATGTATTTACAAGTGAAAACATTCGCTTCGTTGCCGAGGAGCTTATCCGCAAACTATCCGAAGTGAATGACTTAAGAATAAAAAACGATATGAAAGCTAACTACGACATTCAAGCTTTTACATCACAACTTGAATTATTTAGATCAAGGAGATGAGCCTTTGCTACCCGCTCTGATCGACAAGGAAATTAACTTTGAGCATGAGATCTGTCGATTGAGAATTACATATTTTCATGGAGATTATTTGATCACAGTAAATCAATACACCGATGATAATCAACTAGTGCTGAACACAAAGTTGTTTCTTCACTTTGGACACCGCAATACAAGATTTAGGGAGTTATATTGGGCCTATCGTTATAAGGGTTTAAATGAGATGGCTCAAATATTTCGGGAGCTTGCCTTCCGATTGTTCGGTGAAGGGAACTGGTCAAACAACGATAGGAGACGTAGAGGGCTGCCATTCATTTCATTTTAGTTGTTGTTTGCGCCATTGCTTGATTATCCATCATAAACGTTCATATAGGTTAGAGGTGAAAGCGATGAACCAAAAAGAATTCGATGCAGTCATTAAACTACCTGCAAACATTAGGTACGAGTACTTTATTAAGAAGGCTGCTGACTTTGAGGAAGTTTGGGGATTGTATGATGAGGGATGGGCTACAACATCAAACGATAGAGGAGAGCTCATGATTCCATTCTGGCCAGAAAAAGAGTTTGCAGAGCACTGCGCCTTTGAAGATTGGTCAAACTACAAAGCTTGCCAGATTCCATTGGATGAGTTTATGAACGACTGGTTACCTGTAATGGAGGAAGATCAACATCTACCTTCAATATTCTGGAACAGAAAAGATTCCGCAGTTCTTAAGGTGGATGTTTTACTTAACGACTTGAAGTTGGAACTCGAACAGTACTGAGTGTTCAACCATATTACCCGACATCGCAGGATTAATTTTAAACTTTTTATTCAGAAAATAACTGAAATGGAGAGATAAACTTTTGAGCCTGATGCGGTTAAAAATTCCTGCAGGTTACGCGATCGCTTTCAACAAATTTCATGATGTGGATCCTATTCTTGCCGATGGAGAAAATGATTTTTTAAGTAACTGGTATTACTTCACAGAAGATATACTGATGATTAAAAAACTCGATATTGTGGATGGAAGGCATGTTATCCCGGAAACCAACACATTTATCGTTGATTTAGGATGGTACCCAGACAGCAGCTTCACAGGCGAGTACAAACTGGTTCTTGTAGAAGTGCATGAAGATGAGTCGTGGAATGAAATAAAATCCTTACGTTCAAAAAGTAGATTTGAAGTTAGAGATGCTATTGAAATTTGGTTGCGCTTGCTTAACAACAATCAATTAGACGATGAATTTTGATGCGGCAGGACACTACGCTCCCTTGAGCAGGTCTGCCTATTCGCTTCTAAGCTGAGTCAAGCTTTTCTTAGTACAAATGCGACTCGCGATTTCCTAAGGTATCCTTCCTTCGTACCCTTCTTTATTTCCTTAAACAAAAGCCTCCCTCACCCGAATGTTGTCTCCAACATGCAAGCTCGGAAGGCCGTAAACTCATGTAATATCCCTTGTTTGTACCTTGTCGCGAAATCCCCTAATCAGCACTCGCCAGCCGCAGCAGGCTTGCCTGCGTCGGTCGCCGTGCGGAAGCTGGAACCGCAGCCGCAGGTAGCGGTCGCGTTCGGGTTAAAAATGGTGAAGCCGCCGCCGAGGCCGGACTCTTTCCAGTCGATCTCGAGGCCGTTCAGGTACTTCGCGCTGTCCTGGTCGACGACGACCTTCAGGTCGCGAATATCGAGCACGCGGTCGTCCTCGTGCTGTTCGTCGTCGAAGCCCATTCCGTATGAGAAGCCCGTGCAACCGCCCTCTTGCACGCCGACGCGGAGGAACAATCCTTCGTTTTCCTCCGATGCGAGCATTTCTTGTATTTTCTGACCGGCCGCCTCAGTGATCTGAATCATGTACGGTCCCTCCTGACGTATAAAAACAGTAATCGAACTGACTACAGTATACTCCTCTCCGCCGGTTCTCTCAAGAGGATCGAACGTCCTCGGGCCATCGCCGCCTGTGCTATACTTAGCTGGAAGTCCTTATGAACGGAGCGGAGCCGCATGACAGCGTTCACCGAAGACGAGTATTATGACGAGAAGTTTAATGACCTGCAATTGGCAAATGAAGAACTATCGTCCGTACGCTTCTACGACTGCACCTTCAGGAACTGCGACTTAACCGAGGCTGCGTTAAGAGCGTGCAAGTTCTCCGGCTGCACCTTTGAGAACTGCAATCTGAACTTCATCAAGGTGTTGGACAGCGAGTTCGTGGACGCCTCGTTTGTCAAATGCAAGCTCGTCGGCGTCAACTGGACCGAAGCCGATTGGCCGCGAACGGCGGGACGGCGCATGCTTAGTTTTAACCAATGCACGATCAGCCACTCTACCTTTATCGGACTGAAGCTGCCCGGCTGCGCGATCGTCGATTGCATGGCCAAAAACGCCGACTTCAGGGAAGCCGAGCTCCCCGATACGAGCTTCGCCGGCTCCGATCTCACGGAGAGCCTATTCGGCGATACGACGCTGACCGGCGCCGACTTCACCCGCGCCACGGGCTACGCGATCAACCCGACGCAGAACCGCATCCAAAAGGCCAAGTTTATGCTGCCGGAAGCGACGTCGCTGCTGTATAACATGGACATCGAGATCGTGGACTGAGCGTAGCGCGACCTTCGGCTTAACTGTGAGCCTTTGGAGTGGAGTTGCGTTACTGGATATTATGTGCACGAATTTGTGCCTTAGCGCGACTAGGGCGGGGCTTCCTTGCTTTCGTGCACCATTATGGTGCACGATGCGTGCCTCAGCGCGACTAGGGCGGGGCACCGCATCCTGAACGCTCGTCGCCTGGGCCCAGCCCATCTCGATCCAAGCAAAAACCGGGCGCTCACGCGCCCGGTTCTTCGTCCTTCCACTCGGCCAAGGCGGCCGCAGGCATCTGGATCGCCTTGAGCTCGATCCGGCAGCGGAAGCTGCCCGCCTCGTTGCCTAGAAAATCCGCGAGCCTGCGGAACACCATCGCCAGCTCCGGCCCGCTCGACTCGGTGTCGATGCCGTAGCGGAACTGATCCGCCGGCAATCCTTTGACGCGCCTGTCGTCTCCCTGATGGGCGTCAATATCCCGCGTGCGCTTCCACTCCTTGGTCGGCTCGAACTTATCCGTCCGGCGCACGAGCTGCTCGTATATCTGGTGCTTGCGAAGCCACATATAATATTGAATCGGGTTGTTCAGCCCCCAAGCTTGCGTCAGATCTTTGATCGTGTAGGTTGCGCGATATTGTTGCAGCGTTGCGATCATGTCGGATTGCTCAAGCTGCTCCAATTCCTGAAGCGGCAGAACATCGGGTTTTGTCATTCTTTTTGGCTCCCTTTTATTCGATTGATCTTCTAATACAGTACCATAATTTGTTTATTATTCAAGGTCATTCCCACTTTTCGGATGAAATATACCTGCCTGTTATGTATTGCCCTGTACTCTGCGGAAGCTTATAATGCTAATAGTGTGTTGAACAGGATTTTTATCTTTTTATTATGTACCTTTTTTCACAAACTAATGCTCGAACCCGCCCATGCCCCATGGCAGGCGTATCCTATTCTATCCGGAGGAGGTCATGTTCTCCATGACACTCGTAACGACGCATCCCGACCGGCGCATGGCGGAGATTGCCGACAAAGTTCGTTCCGGCGCGAGGCTGTCTCTCGAAGACGGCATCCACCTGTATCGATCCGAAGATCTGCTCACGATCGGCCAGCTGGCCAACGAAGTCAACCTGAAGAAAAACGGCAAAAAGGTTTACTTTACCGAGACCATGAGCCTTTATTTCACCAACGTATGCGAATCCCACTGCGCCTTCTGCAGCTTCCGCAAGGACCAGGGCGAAGAAGGGTCTTATACGCTGTCGCCGGAGGAAATGTTCGCCTACGTCGATCAGCACATCACGCCGACGGCCAGAGAATTCCACATCGTCGGCGGTCATAACCCGCATGTCCCTTTCGAATACTACGTAGAATCGATCCGCGCGCTCAAGGAGCGCTACCCGCAGGTGACGATTAAGGCCTATACGGCCGCGGAGATCGATTTTTACTCCCGCATCTCGGGCCTCTCCTACCGCGAAGTGCTCAAGCGCCTGATGGACGTCGGTCTCGAGTCGCTCACCGGCGGCGGGGCGGAGATCTTGTCGGATCAATACCGGGATAAGATGCGTGTCGAAAAGGCGGGCATATCCGAGTACATCGAAGTCCACCGTACCGCGCACCAGCTCGGCATGCGGACGCCGACGACGATGCTGTACGGCCCTGTCGAATCGGTCGAGGAGCGCGTGCAGCACATCCTGCAGCTGCGCGAGCTGCAGGACGAGACGGGAGGATTCCAGGTATTCATCCCGCTGTCCATGCAGCCGACGAGCCCGAAGGCGGGCATCCGCCGCCGCAACTCGGCGTTCGACGACCTCAAAGCGATCGCGATCGGCCGGCTGATGCTGGACAACTTCCAGCACGTCAAAGCCTACTTCATTAATATCGGGACGCAGCTCACGCAAGTGGCGCTCACGATGGGCGCCTCCGACGCTCACGGGACGATCGTGAAGGAACGTATCAGTCATGCGGCAGGCGCGCTGACGCCGGCCGGCATTACGCGGGAAGACCTGGTTTGGCTCATTAAGGGAGCGGGTAGAATCCCGGTAGAACGCGATACGCTTTATAACGAAGTCAAGGTCTACGAATAGAAGGAGTCGTTTAATGTGAGCAATATTGTCATTTTAGGCGGCGGCTACGGCGGCTTGACGCTCGTGAACGAACTGATCGAGGAGAAGCTTCCCTCGGACGTCCGGATCCTGCTGGTCGACCGCATGCCGTTCCAGGGACTTAAAACCGAATATTATGCGCTCGCCGCGGGTACGTCGTCCGACCTGGATATTCGCGTCGAATACCCGAAGCACCCTCAGCTCGAGATCATACATGGCGAAGTGACGGATATCTCCCCGGCCGATCGCCGCGTCAACTTCGTGGAGCGCGACCCGCTGAATTACGATTATCTGGTGCTCGCGCTCGGCTGCACGGACAGCTATCACGGCATTGAAGGCGCAGCGGAGTTCGCATGCAGCATCCAGTCGCTGACGGCCACGCGCAAGACGTATCAGATGCTGAACAATACCTCGCCTTACGGTCAAATCTCGATCATCGGCGGCGGGCTTAGCGGCGTCGAGGTCGCCGCCGAGCTTCGCGAGAGCCGCCCCGACCTCAATATACGCATCGTGGACCGCGGGCCGAGCGTCATGTCCGGCTTCCCCGGCAAGCTCCAGTCGTTCGTCGCCGACTGGTTCCGCGAGCACAACGTCGAGATGCTGTCTCATATCACGACGACGAGCGTCGGCGAAGGCGTCATCCATACGGCGACCGGCGACATTGCGTCGGACGTGACCGTATGGACGGCGGGCATCCAGCCCGTCGAGCTGATCCAGCGGCTCGAATACGCCAAAGACAAGGCGGGACGGCTCGTGGTTAACGAGTATCACGAGATGCCCGACGCGCCGAATGTATTTGTTATCGGCGACTGCTCGAGCCAGCCCTTCTCGCCGAGCGCCCAGCTCGCGCAGGCGCAGGGCAAGCAGGTCGCGCACGTGCTGTCCGCGCGCGTGCACGGCAAGGGCATCCATCTGCCCAAGATCAGACTTCGCGGGACGCTCGGCTCGCTCGGCAAAAAGTCCGGCTTTGGCATCATGGGCCATACGCCGATCATGGGGCGCGTACCGCGCATGCTAAAGAGCGGCGTGCTCTGGAAGAGCCGCCGGCACTTCGGCTAATAAGTCAGGATCGAACGGCCCGTCAGAGGTCGTCAAGCAGCTTGTCGAGCGCCTTTTGGTGCTCGTCCTGGCTGCCCAGCTCCTCCATGATCGCGTCGTACAGCGCCTCCGTCGTCTCGGCGACGACCGTCTCGCCGTTCACCATAACGTAAGGGGATAGGTAGCATTCGCCGCAATTGCCCAGGCAGCCGTATTCGATCGTCTCCATATCAGGCAATCGGTTCAGCTTGTCGATCAGCCGGTCGGTGCCGTGATGCGCATTACTGACGCAAAATTCAACGATATTCATCGCCATTCTCCTTTCTCGGAGACATCCATTTTAATTGCGCGCAATTTGTATTATAATAAGCTGAAGAAGGGAGTGGATGATTGTGAGTGACAACGTTCAAGAAGCAACGAAGTACGACGAGGTGCTCGAAGTGCTCGACAAGTTGCGCCCGTTCCTGCAGCGCGACGGCGGCGACGTCGAACTGGTCGACGTAGAGGACGGCATCGTCAAGCTTCGCTTGATGGGCGCTTGCGGCAGCTGCCCGAGCTCCACGATCACGCTGAAGGCCGGTATCGAGCGCGCTCTGCTCGAGGAAGTCGAAGGCATCGAGGAAGTCGTACAAGTATTCTAATATCCCTTACGGGAACGTTCGAAGCCCTGCACGTCCGGCCAAGCGCCGGCGGTGCGGGGCTTCTTTTTTCATTCGTCCTTGGCGCGGCGCACGTTGCTCTTGATCGGATCCAGGCCGCCGGACACGTCGATCGTGTTGCCCGTGACAAAGTCCGACTCCGGCAGGCACAGGAAACCGATGACGCGCGCCACGTCTTCGCCCGTCCCGGGCCGACCGCGCGGGGACTCCTCGTCCAGTACGCCCGCGGCGTCCGCGATGCCCTTCTCTTTGAAGCTGCCGCGAATGTCGCCGGGGCAGATCATATTGACCGTGATCCCGTTCGCCGCTTCCTCGACGGCAAGCGTCTTGGTGAAAGACACGAGCCCGACCTTGGCCGCCGCGTAGACGGCCCTGTGCGGCCAGGACCTCGCCTCCGCCGCATGACCGAAACCGAAGTGAATAATGCGCCCCCAGCCTCGCTCGCGCATGCCTGGCAGCACCCGAAGGTCCATATGCATCGTGCCGACGAGGTTGCCGTTCATCAGAAAGTCGATCTCCTCGGCCGAATAGTCGGCGAACAGCTTGCGCTTGCGGATGAACGGTCCCGCGCTGTTGACAAGAATGTCGACACCGCCGAGCCGCTCCTCCACCGTCCGCACCAGCCGCTCCGCGTCCTCAGCCTTGGCGATGTCGGCCTGCACCGCAACGGCGCGCCTGCCCATGGCCTCGATCTCCTCGCAGACGCGCAGCGCCTCTTCCCGGCTGTTCACGTAATTCACGGCCACGTCGCAGCCGAACCCGGCCAGCTCGAGCGCGGTCCGCCTGCCGAGCCCCTTGGCGCTGCCCGTAACCAGCGCCGTCCTGCCTGCCAGCTTCAACGTCTCCACGTTCAGATCGCTCCTTAGGCGTGATGCGCCTGTTTCTTGGCCTTTTTGCACATATGGTTAAAAACGAGCGCAAGCGTAAGATATACGAGCTCCCAACCCTCGTTCAGGTCGTTCATGTTCTCGTCGATATTCTCAAGGTGCGGCTGCTCGCGCTTTACATTCAACACCTGCAGCAGGTCGTCCTGGAGTTCCGCGTTCATCTGATGGATCTCCATGTTGCGCCTTCTGCGCAGCCTTCCCATCGTCTCGCGCCGCGGCTCGTACACGGCCTCGAGCTTCTCGGCCAGATCGGGATGGAGCCCGTTGTGGCGCATGTTGCGAAGCACCGTAAAGAAGGAAAAGTGGTTCTCCATCCGATTTTCCGTATCGAGTTTCAAATATTCGTTCATCAGCGTGCCGAGCTTGTCCAATACCGAGAATAGGCGGATGAACGCATTTTTATCGAAGTAGATATGATTGTAATAATTGAGCCGGTCCTCCGGCGTCATCTCCTCGAAGGAGGTCACGTTCAGCATCTTGGCGAACCGAAGCGCCGCATAGCGGCTCGACTCCAACTCGTCCAGCGAGCGAAGCAAGCCTTCGGTCCAGATCTGGTACTTGCGGATCCGCGCCGCTTCGATCGAATCCCCGTCTCCTTGCTCCTGCATCAGCAGCGCAAACCGTTCCATCGCATCGATCGTATTCCGTAGCGGCCCTCCCCAGTCATACGGGGGTTCGCCGAATAAAGCTCGCAGCATAAAGGCCTCCAACCGGCGCGGCATATGTCGAATCGCAAAAGAAATCGCGCCAATCGCCTATTACTTCATTGTACCGCATCGGGGAATCCTTGCTCAACTGTCTGCCGCCTTAAACGATCGATACATAAGGGACAATCCCCCACGAATAAGCTGGATCGTTGCAGCTGCATAAGAGAGGAGCGACCCGTTTGCTCGATTCCGTTCCCGCCCGGCATAACGCAAAGCCCTATGTGATGCTTGTCATCCCCGTTTCGCGAATCCGAGCGTTCGTGATTTATGACATTCTGATGGGCACGTTGATCTATGCCGTCGCCAAGCATAAGGGCAGCGGCGAATGGATCGCAATCGGCCTTAGTACCGCGCTCCCCCTAGTTCTAAGGCGCGTGTCCAACCTGTTGGAGGCCAACGTGCGCCCCCAGCTCCGCAAGTGAAGCCAAACGTTCGGCAGGGCCTTCGGAAGCAGTCTCTTTTTCCATCAATTAATCTTCCCTATGTCCCCGGTGACGTCTATAATGGTACTTGGTGCTCAGAAGCGCCATACTACCACGTTACAAAAGGGGAATTCCCATGAGCATATTGAATGTGCAGAACCTAAGTCACGGCTTCGGCGACCGTGCCATCTTCAACGACGTATCCTTCCGCCTGCTGAAGGGCGAGCATGTCGGTCTCGTCGGCGCCAACGGCGAAGGCAAGTCGACCTTCATGAACATCGTAATGGGCAAGCTCGAGCCAGACGCAGGCAAGGTCGAATGGGCGCGCAAGGTGCGCGTCGGCTATCTCGACCAGCACTCCGTTCTTCAGAGGGGCATGACGATCCGCGACGCGCTGAAGACGGCTTTTCAATACCTGAACGATCTCGAGTCCGAAATGAACGGCATGTACGATCGGATGGGCGACGTTGAGCCCGACGAGCTCGAGCGCCTGCTGGAAGAGGTCGGCGAGATTCAGGACATCTTGAACACCAACGACTTCTACCTGATCGACGCCAAAGTGGAGGAGATCGCCCGCGGCCTCGGACTGACCGACATCGGTCTCGACCGGGACGTCAACGATCTGAGCGGCGGCCAACGGACCAAAGTGCTCCTCGCCAAGCTGCTTCTGGAAAAGCCCGACATCCTCTTGCTGGACGAGCCCACCAACTATCTGGACGAGCAGCACATCGAGTGGCTGAAGCGCTATTTGCAGGAATACGAGAACGCCTTTATTCTCATTTCGCACGATATTCCGTTCCTGAACAGCGTCATCAATCTTATCTACCATATGGAAAATCAGCAGCTCTCCCGTTACGTCGGCGACTACGACAACTTCCTGGCCCTGCACGAGGCGAAAAAGTCGCAGCTCGAGTCGGCCTACAAGCGGCAGCAGCAGGAGATCTCCGACCTCAAGGACTTCGTTGCGCGGAACAAGGCGCGCGTGTCTACGCGGAACATGGCGATGTCCCGGCAGAAGAAGCTCGACGCCATGGACGTCATCGAGCTGGCCAAGGAAAAGCCGAAGCCGGAATTCAACTTCAAGGAGGCGCGGACCTCGAGCCGCCTGATCTTTGAAGCCAAAGGCCTCGTTATCGGCTACGACGAGCCGCTCAGCCGCCCGGTGGACCTGCTTATGGAACGCGGCCAGAAGGTCGCCCTCGTCGGCGCCAACGGCATCGGCAAGACGACGCTGCTGCGCAGCCTGCTCGGCGAGATCCCTTCGCTGGACGGCTCCGTCGAACGCGGAGACAATCAGTTCACCGGCTACTTCGAGCAGGAGGTCAAAGGCGGCGCGGACGACACCTGCATCGAGTCCGTATGGCGAGAGTTCCCCTCGATGACGCAATTCGAGGTACGGGCGGCGCTGGCGAAGTGCGGCCTGACGACCAAGCATATCGAGAGCCGCATCTCCGTGCTGAGCGGCGGCGAGAAGGCCAAGGTGCGGCTGTGCAAGCTCATTAACCGCGAGTCCAACCTGCTCGTGCTCGACGAACCGACGAACCATCTGGACGTCGACGCCAAGGAAGAGCTGAAGCGTGCGCTCAAGGCCTACAAGGGCAGCATTTTGCTCATTAGTCACGAACCCGAATTTTACCGCGAGGTCGCGACGGACATCTGGAACGGCGAAGCTTGGACGACGAAGGTCATTTAAACGGGACGTTTGCCGAAAAGAAACGATTGGAGATGGCGCACATGATCCTGCCAGCATGGGAGAGAGAGACCGAGGCAGGCGTTCCGGACCGCTCGTCCGGACAATGGACGGACTGGAACCCGGCGCGCCGTCCCGATATGAACGGCGAGGAGGAATGCCTGTGATCTCCACTTCAACGATTATCTGGCTGTTTCTCGTGCTGAACATGATCTTCGCCGTCTTCGTCGTCTTCCAGGGCCGGCGCGATATCGGGTCGACCTGGGCATGGCTGCTCGTCTTGTATTTCATTCCGATTCTGGGCTTCATCATGTACTTGTTCCTGGCGCAGGACTATCGCCGAGTGAAGCTGTTCAAATGGGGCGACCTGGACAAGATCGGCATCCGCAATCTGTCGCAGGCTCAGCTCGACTCGCTCGGCTCGCCCGATTCGATGCGTTCCTTAGGCAAGATTGCCGCACGGCACGCTGACCTGATCCATCTGCATCTCAAAGGGAGCCGGGCCTTGTGGAGCCAGGACAACGAGGTGGAGACCTTTACGGACGGGCGGGCCAAATTCGACCAGCTGCTCGCGGATATCGCTGCCGCTACCCAGACGATTCATTTTCAAACCTACATCTTCCGCTGCGACAATCTAGGACGCGAGGTGTTGAATGCGCTGACCGCCAAGGCCAAGCAAGGCATCCAAGTCCGCCTGCTGTACGACGAGCTGGGCTCGCGGAGATTGACCAAACGCATGCTGCGGCCGCTCATCGAAGCGGGTGGCGAAGCGGCGGCCTTCTTTCCCTCCCGCTTCCGTGTCTTCAACCTGCGGATGAACTACCGCAATCACCGGAAGCTGGTCATCGTGGACGGCCGGATCGGCTATGTGGGCGGCTTCAATGTCGGCGACGAGTACCTGGGTCTCGATCCGAAGTTCGGCTACTGGCGAGACACGCATCTTCGCATCCGCGGTTCGGCGGTGCACAGCCTCCAGACGCGGTTCATCCTCGACTGGAACCAGGCCACGCGCAAGCACGATATCACTTACGGGCAAGAGCTGTTCCCGGAAGACGCCCCCGCCGGAAAGGTCGGCATGCAAATCGTGGCGAGCGGTCCCAACTCCAGGCTGGAGCACATCAAGCAGGGCTACATCAAGATGATCGCCTCCGCGAAGGACTCGATCTATTTGCAGAGCCCCTACTTCATCCCCGATGCGAGCATGCTCGATGCGCTGCGGATCGCCGTCCTGTCCGGCGTTCACGTCCATGTCATGATCCCGGACAAGCCCGACCATATGTTCATTTACTGGGCGACGCTTTACAATATCGGAGAGCTGCTCGAGACCGGCGCGAACGTTTACTTGTACAAGAACGGCTTTATCCATGCGAAAACGCTCGTCGTGGACCAGGAGATCGCTTCCGTCGGAACCGCCAACACGGACGTACGCAGCTTCAAGCTGAACTTCGAGGTCAATGCGTTCATTTACGACGCCAGCCTGTCCTCGCAGCTCGTCGAGGCATTCAAGCAGGACATCGCGGTGTCGGAGCTGCTCACGATCGAGAAATACCGCAGCCGGCCGCTGCGGATCAAGTTCAAGGAATCGATCTCGAGGCTGCTGTCGCCGATCTTGTAGGCGAAAGGCGAGATGAAAAAAGTCAGGGAAGCGGCTCCCTGACTTTTTTGTGTTTGTATGGTTTGCGAAAAGTGCGGAGGAAAGGTATGGCGCTTAAGCGCGGTAAAGCTGGCGCGAGAGGTATTGACGCTACAGCGGTAGAGTTCTCGCTTACAGCAGCGTCGACGAGCGGTTTCCCCACTGTAGCAGCGCTTTTCTCGCTTGCACGGGCACTTGTGTGCTACAGCGGCGGATTTCTCGCTTACAGCAGCGTCGACGAGCGGTTTCCCCACTGTAGCAGTGCTTTTCTCGCTTGCACGGGCACTTGTGAGCTAAAGCGGCGGATTTCTCGCTTACAGCGGTGCCTGCGAGCAGTGGCGGCGCTGTAGCGGCGCTTTTCTCGCATGCAGCCTCATGCTTCCCGCGCCCCTTGCCACCGTCATTGGCTTACGATAATACCTAATCCCGCGCCCAGCTTGCCTCCCGCCTCCAAGAACGCTTTGGCGCGCCGCTGCAGACCGGTGTTCGTATCATACGCAGCAGGATCGTCCTGCTTCGCGCCGAAGATCCGTTCCTCCGCTTGCCTGGAGGCCTCGTCCAGCTCGTAGATCTCGAACAAGCGCTGGAACTGCATGATGTTCGAGCTCGGGTCCAGCACCTGGCCGAGGCCAGGATACAGCAGCCAGGAATGACAGACGAATACCGGCGGTACGCCTCGGAAAAAGGCGCGCGCACGCGCGAAGGACGCCAAAGCCGCCTCCGGATCCAACGGCTCGCCCGCGGGGATGTGGACGTTCAGCACGAGGTCTCCTTTCGCAAACTTCCGGTCCCCTACGCTCAAATCGCGATCCAACGCGATCGGCTGGAACTGCAGCCGGCCGAGGCGGAACAAGGCAAGTCGCACATGCTCCTGCAGCCAGCCGGATTCCTCGATGCCGTACTCCCCGTATGTCGTCTTAAAAACCTCGCTCCAAATACGGATATCCGAGAAGGTGTCGATGTATACCTCGTCCGGAATTTCCCTTAGCCTGTACTCGTCATAAGCATCAACGGCCATTCTCATGAAAAAATACAATAAAAACGGTCTGTAATCTGTCCTCTGCCTGACCGAGGTAAGCATCGCTTCGCGGTCTTGGAGAAAATAGGCTTTGCGTGCGGGAAAATCGTCGCCCTCGAGCCGCTCATATTTCTCCACGAGCGCCGCTGCGTCCGGATGCAGGCCGATCGCCGCGCCAAGAGTCGCCCTATCCATCTGTCGATACCTCCCTCGTTTGTCAAAACGGGACGCAAGCTGCGTCCCGTCGATTGCCGTATTATGACTTGCGAATCCCGTATTCCCGCCATCTGTCGTCCACGAGCTTGACGATGTCTTCGCGCGGGAACAGCTCGTCCGGATAGCCCGGCTTCATGCGGGCGTCGATAACGATCGGCAACCCGTAGCCGATATGGTGGCGGCTCGCGATCGTCTTGGCGTACATGTCATGCGCGGGGTTAAAGCGCGTGAACACGGTCCAGAGGAACTGGCGCTCTGATGCGGCGATGTCCGCATCGTCCGCCAGCACGACGAGCGGCCATTGCCAACTCTCTCTCGCTGACAGGACCTCGGCAAGACGCTCCGCCAGCTCGGGCTCTCGCTCGAACGCGTCGCCGCGAACGACGAGACAGCCCGGGCCGAAAACGCGGATGTCCGCGATGCCCGGCAGGTCGCCGCCCGCGTATTCGCGCGGCAGCTCGCGGATCGGATCGCCGACGCCCATCATGACGGCCTTCGAGCCGTGATTGAGCCTGCGGCCGGTGTAGTCCAGCGTGTCGTGCGACGTATGGTCGAACACGAACAAGTCCTTAAGCGGATCGAACCGCTCCAGTACCGTCGTCAGCAGCGCGGAGAAATGCTCCAGCTCGACCGGGCGATCCGTCAGCATGAGGAACTTGGTCAGCGACAGCTGCCCCTGTCCGAGAATGCTGAACGCCGTTCCGAGCGCCTCGCGCGAGTAGCTCTCGCGGACGACCGCCGAGGCGAGCGCGTGGAATCCCGTCTCTGCGTACGTCCACAGGCTCCGTATGCCCGGCATGACCATCGGAAACGCAGGCGACAAGAGACGCTGCAAAAACTCGCCCAGGTAGTAGTCCTCCTGGCGCGGCTTGCCGACGATGGTCGCCGGATAGATCGCATCCTTGCGGTGCCAGACGTGGTCGACGTTGAACACCGGGAAGTCATGCGTCAGCGAGTAGTAGCCGAAGTGATCGCCAAATGGCCCCTCGGGGCGGCGCAGATGCGGCGGTACGCTCCCCTTGATCGCGAACTCGGCCTCCGCCGGAATGCGATGACCGCCGAGCGGATCCTCCGCCATCGGGAGCTTGCCGCCCAGGATAAGCGAAGTAAGCAGCAGCTCCGGCAGTCCTTCGGGCGCCGGCGCGATCGCCGAGGCGATAAGCGCGGGCGGACCGCCGAGGAAAACGGATACCGGCAGCGCGCGGTTCATCTGCTCCGCCTCATGGTAATGGAAGCCCCCGCCCTTGTGAATCTGCCAATGCATGCCGGTCGTCGAATCGTCGTACACCTGCATCCGGTACATGCCTAAATTGTGCTTTTTGCCATGCGCAGGGGACTCCGTGTAGACGAGCGGCAGCGTGATGAACGGGCCGCCGTCCTCCTGCCAGCAAGTCAGCGCCGGCAGCCCGGCCAGCGGACGCTCGCGCTTCGATACGCCGAGCACGGGCGCAGCATCCTGCGACACCTTCTTCATGCCGACCTTCATCAGATCGAGCAGCATGTCCTTTTCCCGCCAGAGCGCAGGGATCGTCGGCGGCATCAGCGTGTCCATCGCGCCGATCAACCGGTTGACGAGTTGCTCGGGGCGCGGTCCGAACGCCTTATCGACGCGGCGGCTTGTCCCGAACAAGTTGGTGACGACCGGGAAGGCGGCGCCTTTGACATTTGTGAACAGCAAAGCCGGGCCCTCTGCATCGATGACCCGGCGATGTATCTCGGCGATCTCCAGTACAGGGTCGACCGGCGTCTCGATGACCGCCAGGTCGCCCTCCTGCCTCAGCATTTCCAAAAACGGACGAAGCGAAGAAAAACTCATATGATTCCTCCAATGACGTCAGCGACGGGATAGCTGCCAGGCGCGGATCGCCCAGAGGCACAACCCGCTGAACAAGACAGTTATGATAATCGTGTGCAGCAGACTGGTAAAGACATAGACGTCGTGGTGCTCGAGCGTGGCGGTGAGCAGCCAGCCGCTCAGGCTCTGCAGGATGACGAGCGCAAGCGACACGTATCCGATCCGCGTCAACTCCTCGTGTCCGCCGGTGCGCCGCCGGACAAGCAGCACGATCGCGCCGATGAAGAGGAACAGTACGATTGCGCCGAGCCTGTGGGCGAATACGATCCCGGTCGCGCCGTTCAGCTCCGGTACGACTTCGCCGTTGCAGAGCGGCCAGCCGATGCATCCGCCCGCCGAATCAGTATGACGCACGTAGGCGCCTAAGTAAACGACCGCATAACAATAAATAATGACCGATAAGATCCAGCCGAACAGGCCGGCAGGTACAACGGCCGCAGAAGCACGGACGCCCGCGGTAATTGGACTTGGCTTAGGTGCAGCGTTGCTGTGCCGCCCGGCGTCAAGCGAAGCTGCGTCAGGGACGGTCCCCTTCATAATCGGCCATGCCCCGGCATCGCCGGTGCGGAGCGCGCGGTCCCAGCGTCTAACCCAAGCGTACAAGAGCCACGTACTGGTGAACGCGATCATCGAGATGCCGAAGTGAATGGCAAGCACGGCGTCCGACGTCGGCATAATGACGGCAAGCATCCCAAGAACGGCTTGGAAGATGGTAAAAAGCAGCGCAGCGCCTGCGTACAGGCGAGCCTCTCCATTGGCCGGCTTCAGTCGCATCGTGAGCAGGAAAACGGCGAGGACCAGGAGGCCTTCGAGACCGCTGACCGCGCGGTGCGTGTATTCGACGATCGATTCGACCGTGTAGGCGGGAATAAACTTCCCGTTGCAAAGCGGCCAGTCCGTTCCGCAGCCGCGGCCCGATTCGGTATTGGTGACGACGACGCCGGCGATGAGCACGAGCAGCATGCCGATGCAGCTCCACAAGGCGAGCAGCCTGTAAGCTCTAGCAGTCATATTCCATCCCTAATTTCTATAATGAAGTAGTCGGCTTCAGCCCGTTTTCATTATACCCGAGCGATTGCAGTCAATGCTATGTTCAAACTGTGAACGGCCCAGAACTTTGTGAAGAGTGTCACAAAGGCGTCGAATTTGGTCATAAACGGCAATAAAAAGGACGGGACGAAGCAGAAGACTTCCTGCAACGCCCCATCCTTTATGGCAGTAGAAGTTATTTCGGAAAATGACGGCGCCCAACTCGCAGATCGCAGTTAACCGGTTATCCCGGTTATCTCCCTAAATCACGCGGCACCAATGGCTTCGCAGCGATCAGACCTTCGGCGAGATCTCGGCGGATACCGCCACCGCGCGGTCTAAGAACTGCTCGATCTCCTCGCGCGACTTGCGCAGCTTGCTGACGAACCGGATCAGCTCGCGCCCCTCGCGGAAAGCGATGAAGCTCGGGATGCCGAGAATGTGCAGCTCGCTGCACAGATCGGGCAGATCGTCGCGGTCGATCTCGATCAGCCGGAGCCGATCGGCATACGCCTCTTCAACCGCCGGCATGAACGGATCGATGAAGTGGCAGTCCGCACACCAGGTCGTCTTAAACACCGCCACCGTCAATCCGTCCGCGCCTACGCGCTCCCTGAAGTCGGACTCGTTCGTGATCTTTTCCATGCCGCATAACCTCCTTGGACGAGCGCCGGAATCGGCGTCCGTGTCGTTAACGGTCATTATACGCCCGTTCTCGTTGCCGTACAATCGCCGTTCGCCAAGGAACGCATGTATGCAAGCAAGCGTCTGCGTTACAGGTCCCGCTTCACTTCGAGGAGCTGCTCGCCGTCATAGCCGTCGGTCAGCTCATAAGTCGCATGCAGCAGGCCAAGCAGGTCGTCGGCGCTCATATAAGAGACGCCTCCGAGCCTTGCGACCGGCGACTGAAGCTGCACGGTCTCGCCGTTAACCAGCGCCTTATCCGAGCCGAGCGTGAGCACGAACTCCTGGATCGTCGGCTCATCGTAGAAACGGATTTGCTTGCGCGTCGCGTCGAACGTGATCGGATTGCCGAGCTCGCGCATCGTCTCCTTGATCGGCAAGTAGACGTTGCCGTCGTCGTCGCTCGCGAACGGTACGCCCCACTCCGAGCTCAGGATGAAATACTGGTCGTCGATCTGCAGGTCGTTCTTGAGCAAGCCGTATACGGCAGAATCCACGCTCAGCTGGTTAAGCAATTTGCGCGGCTTCATGGCTGCAAGCTCTTCGACGTCCATCGCGTTCGCAGGCACCTCTACCTCTCCAAGCCCCTGATCTTCGTTAATGTTCCAGGTCTCCTGGGAAGTGCGGATGACCACGCCTTTAAGCGGGATATCTTCCTCGTCGAACAAGCTCGCGTCAAGCGCGATCTCGACGTCGGATTTGCGGATGTGCAGAGACTTGTCCGCGTAAAAATCGCCCTTGAACGTCAACGCTTCGTTAAACGTCTGCTTCCAATCTTCGTCGGAGCTCGCTTCTTCATAGTCGTCGCGCAATTCCTTCACGCCGTCCATGACGCTCTGCGCGGCTTCCGTCAGATCCTCCGGCGACCATTCGGTATCTTCGGGCTCGAGGCCGAGCGCGTCCTTCAGATCCTGCGGCAGGTCCGACGCCCAGGCGGCGAGCTTCTCGATCAGGCCCTTCACGCCTTGGCCGTCGGTAAGCACCGAATCGAGGAATGCCGGGATCAGCTCGCCCAGCTCCTTGCCGTTTAACTCGGCATGCACCTTCATCAGGTCGGTCTGCGTGCCGTTGATCGGCACTTGCACCGCTGCGGCTTCGATCTTCGGCGGATTCGGCAGATGCCCGACCACGAAGGATACGACCTGCTTGAGCGCATCACGTACCGCCTGCTCGGCGACCTGGGACGTCATCCCGCTAATTCCCGGGAACAGATCTTCTCCGGTAAGCGAGCCCGCCTGAAGCTCTTCCGCATCCAGCACGAGCGGGCGCTTCGCGCCTTCGACCGTCAATACGACGGTCGTCGGGTCGACCTGCAGCGCGAACGGAACCGTCCGCTCGTTCAGAGATAGACTGCCGCTCGCATTCATATTGCCTTTTTCATCCGACCGCACTTGATCGAGCTGCAGCTTGATTCGGCTGAAAAGCTTAATCATCCGCTGCGTCTCCTCATCCTCGGCCGCGATCGCTTCCTCGTCCCAATTCAGTTGAACCTCGACGGAGCCGCTGCCTGCCGACGATCGGACGTCGAGCTGCTTGGTCAGCATCTCGTTCAGATTCACGCCGCCCACGGCTTGACAGCCGACGAGCACGACGATCAGGAGGGCGACCAATGCCATCCCCAATCCACGTTTCTTCATTTTAACCACGAAACCTATCCCTCCCGATAATAACCATCCAATGATATCCATTTAATTGATACCCGGTTATGGATAGTTCGACGCGACATTTGGAAATCCTTCCAATATAGAACGATTCATGCGAGAGGGGGAGATGACGATCGAAGACACGACGGGCGCTTTCCGGAAAAATAGCGCGCTGCCCGACGAGCCTGCTTGGACCGCCGTGACCGGTGGGCTGGTCAAAGGCGCAGCCATAAAAGGAGCGGCGCTGCTGGAATCCCTTAGGCTCGCGCGCCCGCGCACGTCGCTGCGGCTGCCCAAAGGAATCGCCGCCTGGGCCGAGGCTGAGCTTAGCGAAGGCCTCAATCGGGGATGGCGCGGCGCCTCCTCCCACTTGGACGCGTCCAACGCTGCGCTCGTTGCCTGCATACGGGAAGAATCCGAAACGCACAATCGCAACAACGTGACGCGCACGGCTGCCTATATGGAAATGTACAAGACATTTCCGGAGCTGCATTGGGCGCTGCTCGCGCATCTGGTGTCGCGCAACGGCGGCTGGAACATGACCGACCTGCAAGGCGCCTGGCTGCCGAAGCTGCTCACCCACCGGGATAGAGCGACTTTGTTCGGCATGCTCGAGTCCTGCAACGCGCTCATCTTCCGGGACGCCTATCCGCAGCTGCGGCTTTACGGAGAGAGCCGCCGGGCGGGACGCAGCCGGTTCGCGCTGCTGCCTGCTTTTGGCGTATCGGCGTTTATGCGTCCGTTCTGGGAGCGCTTCTGGATCGAACGGGACGCGACCGCGCTGACGGTCGCCCTCATCGTGAACGAGCAGCAGGTGATCGAGCGTCGCGTCGTTCAGGATCCGGTATACAAGGATACGGTGCTCGGTTCCGCGGCTTTTAAAGGGATGCGTCCTTTGCAGCTGCAGCAGGTGATCGTACCTTTAGGCGGCATGCGGACCGCGGAATTAAAGCTTGGGAAATCGGGTGCGCTGCATAAAGGCTTGGCGGACCGCGCGGAGGAAAACGCCGACACCGTGCTGGCGGGCCGCGTGCTGGAGTCGTTCTCGAACGTGGACGAGCGCATCGCATTCGGCAAAAGCTTGTATGCCATGCTGTTCGCCTACCCGAAGGTGCTGGGCGGCGCGCTGGCTTATGCGGAGACGGTCAGCCATACGGGCTCGCGGGCCGACTATTGGCCGGAGCGGTTCACCGCACAAAAAGATCAGTACGGATCAGCAGGAGCTGCGGAAGGGGAATCCGAGCGGGCATGGTACAGTCCCAAGCTGGCGGACGCGTGGCCCGACCGGCCGCTCGGAAGCGTGTGCGAAGGGGATTGGCTGGTCAACCTGGACATCCTCAAGCACTTCAGGTCGCTGCGGGCGCCGATCATGTTCGCGATGACGCATGAGCATGAATTCGGCCAACGCAAGCTCCAGGCCGCGACGATGGCGCTGGAAAGTCTTAAGCAGCGGGCATCGCGGTCTGAGGCTTGATCGGTGGACGCGTATCATCTGACGCATCGAATGCTGCTGCGAGTGCAACGCTCGTCCCTGAGCGGCCATCTGCCTGCTCATTCCCTGCAGATCATCAATTTGTTGCCGTCCGGGTCCTTGAACACGAACCAATGGCCGTCCTCGATATCCGTGACTCTCTCCGCGCCGAGCGCATCGACGTACGCGAGCGAAGCCTCGAGATCTGGCGTTGGCAGCATCAGCACGGGCGTGCCGATTGCCGCCGCGCCGCCCGGCTCGCCGCCCCCCCACTTCGGCATCGTATCGAGGATGACGTCGGCGCCCTCCAGCGGCAGCACGCAGATATGGCCGAATAAAATATCGCGTTCGCTTTCCTCGAAGCCTAGCAGCCGGCAATACCATGCGCGCGATCGCTCGATATTTTGGACCGGGATGAATACGCTTGCGACCTTTCGACGGATCGGGTTCGATGAAGCGGTTCCTCCAAGCTCAGCGTATTTTGACAAAGCCGCTCTCCTCCTTCTTTAATTTTAATATTATCGATCCTTCGGCTATGACTCTGCATTGCGATTGGCCCGGTTGGCGATCGAATTCGTATCCTGCAACTCTAAATTATCAGTTGGAACAATTGGAAAATCAAGTGCAATTAAAGGTGCTAAATGGAGGTCTTGGAAGGCTTGACGCATGCGGCGGGAGGACGCATAATCGAAGTAGCGAACGGAAAGGCGGTCGTTTCATGGAGCGCATTGAAGTGACATCTACGTTGATGAGCGTGCTGGAAGCTGTGGAAAAGCTTGTCGAGGGTCAGCAATCATTAGCTGAGGGTCAGCAACGATTAGCTGAGGGTCAGCAACGATTAGCTGAGGGTCAGCAACGATTAGCTGAGGGTCAAGTTGCAGGATTCAAAGAAGTAAATGAACGACTGGATCGAGTAGAACGCACGTTGAACGCAACGTTCGAACAGGTCGGCAAGACTGCGGAAGATGTAACGTTGTTAAAATCGGATGTAGCTGGCCTCAAATCAGACGTATCCGACCTCAAATCAGACGTATCCGACCTCCAATCAGACGTATCCGGTCTTAAGATCGAAGTGTCGGAACTGAAGACGATGAGCCATCGTTTTTGGATGCGCAGCGCAATCTGATCGCGAAGGCCGAGGAGTCCATCGAGCTGCTGAAAATAAAGGTTCAAAATTAAGGCCTGCTCCGCGTCGTGTCGGAGCAGCCTTTTTTGTTGCACAAATCGCATCGCGCTGCGCGATCTTATAGCAATGACAACAGGCCCCGTTTTGATAAACGGGGCCTGTACATTTTGGTTTACACTGCGTCATTCGCCCTTCGCCCGCCGCGCGCGAAGCGCAGGAACGGACGCAGCACGCGCCGGATGCGCGCCGGATACGACTCCAGGTCGTCCGCGCGGAGCACGCCGAACGCCGTGAGCAGCACCGGATATACGGCGCAGATGAGCAGGCCGAGCGCGCCAGTCGCGAGCAAATACGGCCACTTGCCATCGAGCGGTGCTGCAAGGTGAAGCACGGCATAGACGAGGGCACCGCCTGCTGCGGAGAGCAGCAGTACCGTCGCCGCGAAGCCTGTCCAGCGGTCGCCGAGCGCGCGCACGCCGGCGCGCTTGCGAATGGACATCATGTTGGTCATCGTCGAGAACATGAAGCAGAGCGCCGTCGCCGTGACAAGGCCATACACCCCGAACAGCGGCGTCAGGATAAGAGACAGCACCAGCTTGATGAAGATGCCGACCAGCGTATGCTTCATCGCCAACCGCTGTTGGCCAAGTCCGTATAGTATTGAATTTGATGTCATCATGGTGATCTGAAAAATCGTACCGCCAGCCAGCATGCCGACGATCAAGCTAGCTTCAGGCGTGGAAAACAATAATCCGTTAACCGCATGAGCGCCTACAGTCATAAGCAGCACGATGGGCATACCCGAGAAAATGCCGATACGAAGCGCGAGCGTCGCCTGCTTCTCGACACGCGATCGGTCACCGGACGCATAAGCAGCCGACAGTACAGGCAATATCGATTGGCTGAGGGCGATCGCGAGCACCGGCGGGATGCCGGCGATCGATTGGGCGTTAGTCGTCAAATAAGCGAGCCAGGTCAGCGTTTTCTCTTCGCCGAAGCGCCATTCGCTTAGACGGGTCAACAGGGTCTGATCGATCATATAGATCGCCTGCACCGTCATCGCCGTCACCAGAATCGGAATAGAAATGCGGAAAATGGCGCGGTAAATTTCTCGGTTGTTGCGCAATACCGGCGGACCGCCCGCAGCGCTCCTACCCGGCGACCGCTCCGCACGCTCCAACTCGCCCGTTCGCTCGTCGCTTTTTCTTAGCTTGACGCCGTAATAAACCATGACCGCGAACGCGCCGACACTGCCGACAACGCTCCCCAGCGCACCGCCGGCGGCCATTTTTTCATTCCCGTAGCCCCAGCCGTGCAAGGCAAATACGAAGCCGATGGCCGTGACGACGCGGGCGATCTGCTCGACGACCTGGGACACGCCACCCGCCATCATAAGCTGGCGTCCCTGGAAGTAGCCGCGCATCATCGCGATGACCGGGAAGAGCAGCAGCGACGGAGCGATCGCGCGGATCGCCAGCGTCGCATGCTGCGTGCCGGCAAGCCACGTATAGACGGGCGCCAACAACAGAAGGCCGATCGTGAGCACAAGGCCTGCGATCATGCCGAACTTCATCGCCGCACGGTAGATGCGCTTCACTTCGTTGCCTCGTCCGAGTTCTACGCGCTCGGATACCATCTTGCTGATCGCGCTCGGAATGCCGGCGGTGGCGACGACCAACAACAGCAAGTAAACGGTATTCGAGATGCCGAACGCGCTGTTGCCGACCTTATCCATCACATGCTCGAGCGGTACGCGCTGAAAGATCCCGATGACGCGCGCGATAAGCGCCGCCGCCGTCAGGATCAGCGTGCCTTTGATAAGCGAATCCTTTTTAACCATCTACGGGTATCAGTCCTATCGCTAGATTAGCCAGATGAAGAAGATGACGATCATCGCCACCTGGAAGACAACCTTCGCCACCGTGCTGGTGAACAGCCCGACCAGCGAGCCCCAGCCGACGAGCATCGCCTTTTTCAAATTCGAACCGCTCACAAGCTCGCCCAGGAAGGCGCCTGCGAACGGGCCGATGATCAGGCCGAAGGCCGGGATGACGAACGGTCCGATGATGACCCCGATGGTGCTGCCCCAGACGCTCGCCTTCGATCCGCCGAAGCGCTTGACGCCCCAGGCGTTCACCACGTAGTCTGCGATGAACAGGATGATGACGATAATCGTCTGGAAGCTCCAGAACCACCAGCCGAACGGCTCGAACGAGAAAAACCAGCCGTAGACGAAAAAGGCGAAATAGATTGCCAGCGCCCCCGGCAGGATCGGATAGACAGCGCCTGCCAGGCCGATGGCGAATAATGCGATGACGAGCACCCAGCCCAAAATATCCATTCGGACATCACGCCTTTAAAATATAGTTTTGAATCACTTGCGCCACGCCGTGCTCGTTATTCGTGCCTGTCACGACGTCCGCTTCGGCCTTAACGGCATCCTGCGCGTTGCCCATCGCGACGCCGAGGCCCGCTGCGCGGATGGCCGCCAGATCGTTCAGGCTGTCGCCGACGGCTACGGCTTCGGAGATGTCGCAGCCGATCATGCGGCACACCTCTTCGATCGCCGCCGCCTTGTTCACGCCGGCCGGATTTACCTCGATGTTGAAGGGCGATGAATTGCTAAGCTCCAGGCCCTCCCACGTCAGCAGCTCTTCCCAGAGCTTGGCGATGACCGATGCGTCTTCGTCATAGTAGCCGAACTTCAGCCACGTCCGCGAATACGTATCGTCCACCCATTGTTCTTTGTTGTAAATGCCGTCCGTCGCGTAGGCCCAAAACCAGGCGACCGGGTACCGCTCCGCCAGCATGTGCAGCTTCATGATCTTGTCCGTCTCCATCGGTATGCGACGATGGATGCTGCCCGGCTTCGTCCAGATCTCGCCGCCGTTGACCGTGATCATCGGCGTCTGCAGCCCGAGCTGCTCGACGATCGGCAGCGCCGACGGGAAGCCGCGTCCCGTAGAAGCGATGACCGTCACGCCGGCTTCGCTCGCTTTTTGAACCCACTTTTTGTTCTCTTCGCTGACTTCCTGCCGGTCGTTCAGCAGCGTCCCGTCCAGATCGAGCGCCAGCAGCTTGTACTTGACCACCTAGCCTACCACTCCTTCTGATGCCGGCCGCAGCCTGCTTGCAATCTTAGTCATTCTAACATAATCGGGGGGTAAAAAACGACAAGGCCCCCGGCTCGCCGCGTCCAAGCGGCGGTACGGGGGCGGAGCGGGCAGCGGCCCGCATGCTAACCTATTAAGGCTCTTGCGTCATGTCGATCGACGCGTTCGTTCCGAGCGGCGGCCTCGGACCTGCGTCCGTAAGGCCGACCTCGGCGTCGTAAGCATCGAAAATCTTGCGTGCGATCGGCGCCGCGCCCCAGCCGCCGTATCCGCCGTCCGGCACGATGACCGCGACCGCGAGCTTCGGGTGATCCTGCGGGGCGAACGAGATGAAGACGGCGTTCTCGACGAACTTGCGCTTGCCGACGCCTTGCTGCTGCGACGTACCGGTCTTGCGGTAAAAGTCGTAGCGCACGTTGTCGAAACCTTCCACCTTAACCTGCGCCATGCCGTTCTCGATCGTTCTCCAGTACGAATCCGGCAGATCGATCTCGTTCAGCACCTCGGGCTTCATCGTCGACACGACTGTGCCGTCCGCATCGGTCGTATGGTCGACGAACAGCGGCTTCATCCGCTTGCCGTGGCTCGCGAGCGTCGCGGCGTACTGAGCGAGCTGCAGCGCCGTATACTTACCTTGCTGGCCGAAGGAGGAGTAGATCATCGCTGATTGGTAGCTGTCCCGCGTCGCGCTGTTGAAGTAATCCACGATGCCCGGCGATTCCTTCGGCAGCCCGCTGCCGGTTTTTACGCCGAGTCCGAACTCCTTCATATGCTTATCCCAGATATCGACGCTTTCTTTCTTGTATTTGATATACAGTGCGTTGCCTACCATTTTGGCCATAAACGCATTCGAAGACTTGGCGATCGCCTTCGTAGGCGTCAGCTCGCCGTTGTAAGCGCGTCCCGCATTCTGGACTTCTGCCTGATCGTCGCGTCCGAACTTGAAGTAACCCGGGTCCGTCCAGGTTGACGAAGGCGTAATGACCTTCTCCATAAGCCCGGTTAAAATCGTCAGCGGCTTCTGCGTCGAGCCCAGCGGTACGAGCGACGTCGGATGCTGCGAGCGTTCCTTCGGATCGTCGTAGGGCGGGAACACCTCGCGAATCGCGCCATTGCCCATCGCGGGCGTAATCTCGTCGAGCTCCTCCTGGCTGATGCCGCCTTGCCAGACATTCGTGTCATAGTCCGGCATGCTCGCCATGGCCACGACCTTGCCCGTCTCCACCTCAATCGCGACCGCGTAGCCTGTCGTCGGCTGCGCGTCCTTCAGCGTCTTGACCGTGGATGCGCGGGTCGTCGCGATCTGATCGAGGATGGCTTGCTGCGCGGTGAGCTGCACGTTGCGGTTAATCGTCAGAAACAGGTTCTGCCCCTTGACAGGCTTGGTCAGCTTCATGTCGCCGACGATCCGGCTCATGCTGTCGATCTGGTATGACTTGTAGCCGTTGAGTCCCCGCAGCTCCTTCTGGAACATGAGCTCGACGCCGTCATAGCCGACATCCTCCGTATCCAGATATTTGAGCGCCGGATCCGACTGGTCCTCATTTATTTTTTTGTAAAAATCGAGATTCTCCTTGGCACCCTTCATCTTGGCCATATAACCAACCAGCTGCGCGGCTACACGATCCGGACTGTACTGGCGGATGCTCTCCTCCACGATCTCTATGTCCGGATACTCGTCGCGGTGCTCGCTGAGGTAGGCGATCTCTTCCTTCGTCAGCCCCGACTTGATCCGCCGCTGCTGGAACGGCAGATGCGTTCTGCCTTTAATATCCATGGCTTTGACGACGTCTTCCGCGGACAACGGCTCGGACGCCTGGTCGCCTTTTTCGTCGAACAGCTTGACGAGCTTCGCGGCCATCGCTTCCGCAGTCTCCTGCTTCATGCCCGTCTTGAGCGTAAAGTAAAGGGATTGCGTGGAGATCGAATAGGCGATCGGCTGCCCTTTGGAATCGTAAATATTGCCGCGGATCGGCGGAATGGACACGCCCTTCGTGATCAAGCTCGTCTGGCGCTCCTTGAGGCTCGGGCCTTCGACGAACTGCAAATACGCCAGCCGTACGATCAGCATGGAAAATAGAAGAAAGGTGAGCATGAAAAAAACGTTCAGCCGGATGCTGAAATGGCGACGGTTGCGTATTTCCTTTTTTTTCTGCTCTTCTGTCTTGACTTCGGCGTTCATCGCGAAGCTTCCCTCCCGGCTCGGACTCTCTATCATTCTAGCATAAATGAAGCCGCGGAGCAGGCGGCCGTTTTCCCTGCATTTCAAGTCGTTAGCCGGCAAAAAAACACCGGCCGCCGCTCTTTGGGAGCTGGGCCGGTGCATGTCGTTGGATTTAGACGACGGACTCGATAAATCGCTTCAGAATAGCCGCAACTTCAGCTCTCGTCGCCGTTTCGTCCGGCGCGAAGGCGCCGTTCTGACGGCCGGTGATCAAGCCGTTATTTTGGCCGTACAATACCGCTTGGCGTGCCCAGGCATCGATTGCCGATGCGTCGGAATAGCTTAGCTCCGAACCAGACGCAGCTTCTGTGTCCGCCTTAATGAACTGCGCGAAGCGATAGAGCATCGCGGCCAGCTCCTGACGCGTCACCTGACGGTCCGGATCGAACCGCGTGCCGCCGACGCCTTGAACGATGCCGTTGCTCGCAGCCCAATCCAGGTACGCGCCGTACCAGCTGTCGTAATTCACGTCCGTGAACGCATGCTGTCCGGTCGCGGCCAATGGGCCGTAGCTTCTCTCGTACAGGCGGCCGATGACGGTAGCCAGCATGGCGCGGGTCATGCCCGTGTTTGGCGCAAAGGTGCGGTCGCTAACGCCGACGAAGAGCTCGCGCTCGGCGACGAAGTCGATGTAAGACTTGCCCCAATGGTTTGCGATGTCGCCAAACGCCTTGGGATTAGCCTGGAACTCGATCGTCTTGCCGGCAGGCGCGAAATACTTCATTTCTCCGGAAGCTTCGGTAGAGAAGCCGATGAAGACCTTTTTGCCGCCATCGACGTAGTAAGGCAGTCCGGCGGCTTTTACTTTTGCAAATACCGCCTTGATCGTATGCGCCTCTGTAACATTGTTGAACGTGTAGCTGCCGACCTTGCCCACGCTCTTGCCGTCTACCGTCACGTCCGAGATCGCATAGCCCGCATCCGGCGCAATCGTAAAGGTTTGGCTGCCGCCCTTGTTCACCGCGACATTCCCTGCAGGACTGATGCTGCCTCCTGCATCCGCGCTCGCCGCGATCGTCAGGCTTCCGACGGATACGGTGCCTGGCGTGGAGACGATCTCGCCGTAGGCGACGGCATAAGTCGAGAAGTTCTGCGCCCAGATGATCATCTGGTTGGCTGTTGCGTCGATCATATAGCCTTCCGAAGACGGCGTCGTTGCGGAAAGGGGCAGCTTTGTCATCTTTTGCGCCACGCCGTCATGGAAGCGATAGAGCGTGACGTTGGTTTTACCCGAGAGATCGTACGGCACGATAATCTTAAGCAGACTGCCTACCGTAGACAGTGCGGTCGTGGTCGTCTGGTTGGACGTATCGATCCTCGTTTTAGTCAGCGTCATGTCCAGATACAGGTCGATGCTTTGTCCGCTTGCCAGATTCCGCAGATCGGAAGCGCCCGTCGCTGCGGCTGCGTCCTGCTTCTCCACGCCTAGCGTGATCTTGACCGATCCGCCGTCGGCGACAAGCAGCTGGTCATCAGCCGTATACACGTGCTGCGTATCCGAAAACAGCTCGTTGAGCCCGTCAACGACAACGCTTGGCGTGTCTCCCTTGATTTCCAGCGCGCTGTTCTTGTTGCCTCTTGGCAGTACGATGAATTGCGGCGTGAAGTCATAGTCCTGATCCTTGACCGTAACGGCAACGGTAATGACCTGATCGCCCTTGGTCACGACAAGGTTGTAGGTTCCGTTGGGCACGCCGGTGACTTTGAAATGCCCGTTCGCATCAGTCGACGCGGCGGTGCCGATCTGGGCGTTGCCCTTCATCACCTTGACGGTCGCATCAACGCTGTAGTTGGCGTCCGGCGCGTCGTCCACCACCGTGCCGAGTACGCTATAGGTGCCGTTGGTTGTGAAAAGGATCGTCTTTTCAGTGCCCGCCGGCGTGCTGCCATTCGCTTTTACGCGAACCATCACCGTATGATCGCCGCTCAAGACCGGCGGATTCGCCGGATCGTAGGTCACCCAGTTGCCGTCGTCGATCGCGTACTCCATCGTCGCATCTGCGCCGACAATCGTATTTAATATATCGTTCGCCGATACATTTGGCGCCGCCGGCGCATTCGGCGTGAAGTGCAGCGACGCCGCCGTACCAGCCAGCGCGGTTTCGGTAGCTGACGTGCGAACTTGAACGGTATGCGTGCCGGACAGGTCAGGTGCGTTCGTGCCGTTATATTTCACATAGGAGCCGCCGTCGACCGCGTACTCCATGCCGAGGGCGAGTCCGGCAATGGTGTTGGCGGCATCGTTGGCCGTCACGACCGGCGCGACCGGACGGGACGGAATGCTCAGCGACTGTGCCGCCGAGTCGGTCGTCGATGTGCCGTTGCCGACCTTCACGATCGACAGCGATGTGCCGAGCCAGCCGGCTTCGATCGCAATTTTACCGTCGTTACCCGCCGTCTTAGTCACGCCGCCGATGAGATACTCCGCTCCCGGCGTCAGGCCCGTCAGTACCTCGTCGCTGTAGCTGATCGCCGCATTCGGCGTCGTCTCCGGCGTAGACGTGAACGCCCCCACCGTCACCGATGTTGCCTCCGAAGCAAACGCCGTTGCCGTTGCTGCCGTCCGCACATAGTAGGTGTCCGGTGCCAGACCCGTTACCGTCGTGCCGGCAATCGACGTCCAAGTACCCGAGGTGCCCTTCTTGTACTCCAGCTCGCTGGTGACGCCGGTTATCGTGCCGTCATTCCCGGCCGAAGTTTCGTCCGTCTTGCCTACGCCGGTCGGCGTGGTTGGACGCGATGGCACAACCAGCGTCTGCGGTGCCGAGTTCGTCGTTGACGTACCATCGCCGACCTTCACGATCGACAGCGATGTGCCGAGCCAGCCGGCTTCGATCGCAATTTTACCGTCGATACCCGCCGTCTTAGTCACGCCGCCGATGAGATATTCCGCTCCCGGCGTCAGGCCCGTCAGTACCTCATCACTGTAGCTGATCGCGGCAGTCGGTATCGCTTCCGGCGTTGTGCCCGGTGTATTCGATACACTCGCCGGCGTCTGGCCGAAGTGCACGACCTTGCCGTCTTCGTCCACTTCCGCCACGCCGATGTTGTCGCCGTTCGCTGCGGATACGAGGCCGTCGCTTGGCAGGTTCTCGTAAGTCGGCAGCGTATCGCCAACGTTTGGAATCGTCACCGTGCCCGTGCTGAAGTTGTAGTACACCAGCTTGTGGCCTGTTGCAGGTGCCGGCGTCGCTTCAAGCTTCGTCTTGCCGTCATTGTTCGTGCCGGCCGGGTCCGTCGACGTGACCGTCAGGCCCGTGGCCTGCGTCGGCGTCGGCTCCGCCGTCACGTTCGCCGTCGTCTGGCCAAAGTGCACGACCTTGCCGTTTGCGTCCACTTCCGCCACGCCGATGTTGTCGCCGTTCGCTGCGGATACGAGGCCGTCGCTTGGCAGATTCTCGTAAGTTGGCAGCGTATCGCCAACGTTCGGGATCATCACCGTGCCCGTGCCGAAATTGAAGTACACCAGCTTGTGGCCGGTTGCAGGTGCCGGCGTCGCTTCAAGCTTCGTCTTGTTGTCGTTGCTTGCGCCGGTCGGGTCCGTCGACGTGACCGTCAGGCCTGTGGCCTGCATCGGCGTCGGCTCCGCCGTCACGTTCGCCGTCGTCTGGCCAAAGTGCACGACCTTGCCGTTTGCGTCCACTTCGGCGACACCGATATTGTCGCCGTTTGCGGCGGTCACCAGACCATCATTTGGCAGATTCTCGTAAGTTGGCAGCGTATCGCCAACGTTCGGGATCGTCACCGTGCCCGTGCCGAAGTTGAAGTACACCAGCTTGTGGCCGGTTGCCGGTATCGGCGTCGCTTCAATCTTCGTCTTGCCGTCATTGCTCGAGCCGGCCGGGTCCGTCGACGTTACCGTCAGCCCCGTTGCCGGAACCAGCGTTATATAAGAAATATATCCGCCATTCAACTTGAAATTGCCAGGCGCATACACACCAGCGAGCTTGATCACAAGCTCCGCCGCGTCGTCGTCTCCCTCCGTGTCGATATACAGCGTCGTCACGCCGTCCGCTACGGAGACTTCCACGGAGCGAGCCGCCACGTTCGTGCCGTCCCCGGCCGTCACGCTGCCGCCGGTGAAATCGACGACCGGAAGCGCGTCTGTGTAGCCGTTAATTACTAGCGTACCGCCTGTCTCCGTCACGTATTCCGCATTAACGGGCGTCCCGATCTCTCCGTTCACCGATCCGTCTACGAAACCGATGACGTTCAGACGGTCGCCTGCGCCAAAGCCGTCAATCGTATCGATGCCGTTGCCCGTCTGGTTGTAAGCAATCGTCTCGGCGCCGGCGCCAAGCGTGATCGTGTCGTTCCCCGACAACGTCCAGATATCCAACTCGTTCGCGCTGAACGTGTTGTCTTCGATCGTCGAGCCGGCCACAGCCCCGCCTTCGGCGATCCCTGTACCGAAGCCCGTAATCGTATTGTTTCTGATCGTCATGTCTTTGCTGCTGCTGAATCCGATGCCGTCGTTCGAATAGCCGCCGTCATTGGACGTCCTGCTGTTATGCCAAGACGGAACCGATGGGCCCGTAATGGTGTTGCCTTCGATGACAAAGCCGTCACCCGCTTGGTACAGCAGAATTCCCGTCGGTCCGCCCAGCCCGAGATTCAAGTAAGAGCCAGTCTCTCCAGGTTCCGGAATGACCAGGCCGATGTCATAGATCTCGTTGTCCTTCACGATCCCGGTCGTGCCTCGGCGGTCGCCTCCGCCGTTCACGCTCCAATCCGAGGATGAGATTTGGATACCGTTGCCCGTGCTGTAAAGCGTCTTGCCGTGTCCCTGCAACTTGTTGTCATGAATGTCGACCTCAAGCGCCGGTCCCCATGCAAGTATGCCTGTCTTGTGGAAACGAACAATTTCCGAGTTCTGTACCGTCACCTTGTGCGCGCCTGTGCCGGCCGCGCCTTCTAGCAGAATGCTCTCGTTATGGTTCGCGCCGGAAGGTTGATCTTGCGGCAAATAATCGACTGGCAGCGGAGCGACCGGGCTTCCGCTGTAATCCGAATAAACGTCCCGCACATCGATGACCTTTACCTGGTCGATCGTCGCCGAAGTATCGCGAACTGCGATGCCGTTGAACGTATAGACGTTTGCGTCTCCAGCATGTGCGGCAATATAGCCCTGTTTGCGCCCGTCTATCGTCAGGTCCTTAATGACGACTTCTCCGGTCGTCGAGGTCTTGACGCCGATGACAGGATACAAGGTTTGATTTTTAAGCGTCTTCCAGTTGGCTGCAACCAATTCGTTGGAATTCGGAGATTCAATGATCGTCTGGCCGATGCCCGCGCCTTGCAGTGTGATATTTTTCGTAACCGTCAATTGGTCGCGATACGTGCCTGCCTCAATCGTGACCGTATCGCCGTCCGCTGATACGTCAAGCGCAGCTTGAATGCTTGTAAAATCGGTCGTCGAGCTGCCGTGCTTCAAGTGAGCGATGACCGGAAGCGGCGTTAATTCGGTTGATGCCGTGTCGTCTGTCGCGACGTTCGGCGTTTTATTTTGATAACCTGCCGCTCCTACCGCCTGCGTCCCCGAAGGCAGCCACATATAAGCGAGACCGTCCGCCAGCGTAGGCGCCTCATACGTATAATTGCCGGCCAGCGTTCCGCTCACTTGCGAAAATACCGATGTCGCCGCGGCCGGATTCGTCGTGACGGTCACCAGGTAGACATCGTCGCCGCCGGATTTATTTTTGATCGAGCGAGGATTGCCCGTGCCCTCCATGGCGATCGGCCCCACGTTGCCGGCCGCGATCCGCACATCCTTCGCGATGACAGCAGGCCGCCTGACAGATGCGCCTTGACCGCCGCGCATGTAAACGTCTCCGGCGTCGCCTGCAATCTCGACCGTGCTGCCGTTGCCGCTGCCAAAGGCACGCAGGCCGGCGCCGCCGACTCCCGTTGTGCCGTTACCTCCTTGAGCTGTTAGGTTCGCATGATCTTCAATCTTGATATAGCCTAAATCTGAAAACAGTCCATGAGCGCCATTGACTTGTCCGGCCCCGCCGACAGCACTCACCTTGGACGAACCGGCAATGTCGATGTTGCCTTGCACGCGAACCGCCATCCCGCCGGATGCTCCTGCAGCAGCCCCGCTGCCGCCGGAAGCGTTCACGTCCGCGCCGCCTTTGATCGTCAGACCGCCGTTCGGCGAATAGATTCCGTATCCACTCACCATGCCTTGGCCGCCTACTACCGATACAGTGCTGCCGTCGATAACGATGTCGTTAGTCACGTACAGTCCGGTGCCCGCTTCAATGCCTGACAAGCTCGTTCCGCCGTTTGCCGCAACCGACGCAGCAGCGCCCGTAATATCGAGTTTCAGCGTAAAAATGCCGTCGCCGCCCTTTTGCGAAACGCTGGCCCCGCCGGTGCTCTGCACCGTACCGCCGCTGACGGCCACGCTATGGTAAGCCCGAATGCCTCTGCCGCCTTCGTAAAAATCGCCTCGGACATTGTCCGCCAGCGCCTCGCCGCCGACGGCCTTCAGCGAACCGCCTTCGACGCTCAGCTTGCCTGCCTCGCCCTGGGAGCCGAACTCCTCCAGATAGACGCCCGCCCCTCCCCGGTGAGTGACGCTGGAACCGGCCGGAAGGTCGGTACGATCACCGTTTGTCCTGCCGCCGTACGCCTCTACGTCGCCGCTCTTTATGAGCAGATTGCCCCAATTAAGCGCAATGCCGTTGCCGCCCGAGGCACTAACCGAATCCCCGCCGTATGCCTTGACCATGACGCTGCCGTCCACCGTCAGCGAAGCCACGGGATTCGTATTGCCGCTTGTGTTGTCCGACAACAGGTAGATTCCGTTGCCGCTATCTGCGGCAGGATCCGCGGCAGCGCGTCCCTTCGCCGTTATCGTGCCCGTACCGTTAATCGTAAGCTGATGGTTGGAATCCGAAAAAATGCCGTTGAAGCCCTCGATCGTATTGCTCCCCGCCGTTTCAAGCACGATATCGCCGGGACTGTTGTGCTTGACGAGGCCTATGCCGTTGTAGGTGTCGCCGGCGGGCGCCGCGATATTGAAGTTTTCAAGCTTCAACGTAATCGGCTCGTCGACCAGCACATGCACGTTGTCATAGATTTTGCCTGCTTTGCCCTTCAGCGTAACGGTCGAGCCCGCAGGGGCGGTCACGTGAATGCGCGTCGCCGAAGCGGGAGAATCGTCCGTCGTGATCTCCAGCACGTCGCCGTCCGCAGCCAGCGTGGCGTCTTGCCAAGGCTGCGAGGTACCGTTAATTGTATAGGCGGGTGCTGCGGCCGCAGCTCTGTTAACGGTAACGGCGTAGTATCGAGTTGCGCTGCCGCTATCGATCTGAATGTATGCGGTCGCCGATCCGCCCGCCGGCAGATTCAACGATCGAACGCCATAAACGCTGCCGCTTGTAAAATCCGAATTGTCGTAGAACCAGACGATCGCGTTGCTGTCGGCAGGCACGATATCGGCCTTGTCCAGCTTCGTCACGTTGTTCGCCACGTTGATCGACCATGTAATCGGATCACTGTATGTCCCGGCTCCGCCTCCCGGCGCAGCGTCCGTTTTGCCGAGGATGCTCGTCAGCGACGCATCGTTGCTCACGGGTCCCGGCACGTACTCGAATGCGCCGATTTCGACAGCGCTGCCGACCTTGCGCGCCTTGCCGCTCAGATCAAAGCTGCCGACGGACTTGCTGTCGTCGCCCTGATCGATCGCTCCCGTCGCAGAGCTTGCCAGACGGAAGTCTCCCCCTATGGCGTCAATAAAAGGGAAGCCTGCGTACACATTATTTCCGTTTGGTGTCGTAACTTTGCCGCCATCATCATAAAAGACCGTTCCGAATGCTGAAACCGTTTGACCTTGCGCTATGTTATCGATCATTAAGTTGTTATAGAATTCAACGGAACTGACGTTGGACTCAATGGCATAGCCGACCGGTCCCAATGCCTGACCCGTCCCCGTATTGGACACACTGTTGCCGTAGAAAGTGTTGTTTACAACTTTCAAATTAAAATCCATGAAATTGCCGATCGTGCCGCCGTATGCATCTCCGCTTGTATGACTGCTAGTGCTGTTATTAAAGAACAGGGAGTTTGTGATCTCGCCGTTCTGTGTTTCCATAAATAATAAAGTTGCCTGATAAGCTGGTCCGCCCGCCCTGAAGGCGTTCAGTTCATTGTCCGCAAAAACGACCCGATCGATATGCGCATCATTGCTAAGCGCAACGATCGAAGTGTTATTCTCGGATGTCATTCTGTTGTGGTCGAAGCGTACATTGCTGATCGTAACGCTGCTATAGTCGCTTCCGGAGACCGCGAGCACGGCCCCGGATCCATTGTAGACGCCAGTCGAATCGTTAAGCTCGAAGCCCGTAAACCGAATATCGGACAGGCTGAACGAACCGGAACCCGTAGCCCGAATACCCGCGTGTCCGTTGCCATCCACCGTGATGGCCGGCAAGCCGGACGCATCCTTAAGACCGGTCAGCGTAAAGTTCGTCGAATCGTTTCCGATTGTCGTACCTTCACTAGCCAATTCGTCCCAGCCTGTCAGATCCGACGCCAGCGTGATCGTCTGCCCTGCCAGCGCCGGATCGAATACGACCTTGCCGTCGGCTACGGCGCCCGCCTGCGCGATCGCCCAGCGCAGCGAGCCAGGACCGCTGTCGTTTGTGTTGACGACGGTGAAAGTGTTGCCCGTCGCCGTCACCGTGAAGCTGACAGTAAAGCTCTTTGATAGACTCCCTCCGGCAACGATTACCGTCGCCGAATAATTACCCGGAGTCAAACCGGTATTAGGTACTGCCGTGAAGCTATCACTGCCGCCGGCCGCGATGCTTCCGATCGACGATTTCGATAAGGCGAACGAATTCGCATTTGTACCGGTCAGTGCGATCGTCAGAGGACCAGCCGCTTCCGTGCCCGAATTGCTGACTGTGACATTGTATGGCGTCGGTGCCGCGTAATCTGCGCTAGCCGTGGCAAACTCATGGTTACCCGTCTCGCTTAGCCCAAAACTGTATAAAGGCGGCGTCCTGGAAGGCATAAAAATGCCCGTGATATAAGTCGACGTGTTAAAAATGGTTTCAACGTTAGAACCATCCAGATCCGCCCGTTTGAACTTGGATTCGCCATCGTCGAACCAGTACATCTTGCCGTGCTCAGCGTCCAATGCGAAGCTGGCTGCGCCGCTGTTATTGTCGCTGGATACAACTTCAATCACGGTCTCCTTATTGGAGCCATCCAAATCGGACCGCTCAATCGCGTTTTTGGCATAATCGGCGAGATAAAGCTTGCGATGGACCTGGTCGACCGACACAATAGTAGGATTGCCAACGCCAGTGAACAAGGTTTTAACGTCGGTACCGTCCAGATTAGCTGATCGTATTGTGTTATATCCGTCTTCAAACCAATAGATTTTCCCATTGACCGCATCGATCGAAAGGTTGCTGGCGCCGTATTGGCCGGTCTTCTCGGTCGCAATGACCACCTGTTCGAGATCGGTTCCGTCCAGATTTGCGCGTTTTATTATTCCGTTGGCGTAATCGGAAATATAGAGCTTGTTGTGAATTTTATCAAGAGCCAACACGCTGGGATTTGATAAACCCGTAAAAAGATCTTCTACGTCCGAACCGTCGTAGTTGGCCCTTCGAATCGTGCTATACCCGTCTTCGAACCAATAAACCTTGCCCGTGTCCGCATCCAACGCGCCGGAATAAGGACCATAATTCGGCATTTTCGCCGAAGCGTCATTGACCATGATTGTCTGGGCCAAACTGCCTACATCCATGCTTACAATAGAATTATTGTCGTAGTCTGTCCAAAAAATCTTCCCGGAAAAGTCCGGCTGGCTTGATGCCTTGTAAACGGACACCGTCTTCGGCGAACCGCCGATCGTATATCCGTTCGGCGAGGCGACAGCCACCGAGACATTCCCTTCGGTCGCAACCGAACTGAGCGCGATGCTCCAGTTCTTGCCCGATCCCGTCAGCGCGCCCTTGACTGCGGCGCCTGTGCCGTTCGTAATCGTGATGTCTGCGTCGGTCAGACCCGCCACATCCGTATCGAACGTCAGGTCGATCTTCGTCGACGTCGTCGTGCCGGCCGCGCCGTCGGCTTCAGCCGTTTGCAGTTCTGCCGACGCGGTCGCGCCGTACGCAGCAGTTGTCATCCCCAGGTATGCGCCTATGGCGAAGAATCGGCTCCCGTCATAATGAACCGATTTTAGGATGGAAGATACATTCGACGTCTCCGCCGTCCATGTCTCGCCGTCCGTCGAAGAATAGATCATGCCTCCCGTACCGACGGCGACATACATGCCGTTTTCATAAGCCAGGCTGTTGAATATACCGGTTCCCGACTTGCGCTGCGTCCAAATCACACCGTCCGTCGATGTGTAAATATTAACGCTCCCGCCGGCCGCGACAAACTTGTTCCCGGCATAAATTACATCGTTGTATGCGATAGCGCTGGTACTGCCTGCTGTCGTTTTTTCCCACGTCGCTCCATCGGAAGAATACCAAAGCGAAGAGGTATTTCCGCTAATGAGATATTTTCCGTTGCCGTAGGCTACGGAAGTTAAACTGCCGGTCAAGCCAGTCGAACCCGGCGCAGTCCATGTCGTGCCGTCGGTCGAGACCACCAGCGTGCCGTTCGCTCCAACGGCCATAAACATCCCGTTCACATATCGAATACCCGCCAAATTTTCAGTTGTGTTGGTCGTCGCGACGGATATCCAGTTGATCCCGTCGGCGGACGTATAGATCTTGCCGCCAGTGCCAACCGCCGCATATCGGTTGTTGCCGTATGCCACACTTGTCAAATTGCCAACTGTCGTTAACCGGTTTGTCCATGCCCTACCGTCCGTCGAACTCAAAATGGTGCCAAAAATAGTGCCTGATGGGGAGTTGTTTCCTACCGCTACATAAAGACCGTTGTTATAAATCGCCTGGTTGACGAACGGATCGACTGTCGTCCAGTTGGTGCCGTCGGTCGAGCGCAGGATATAACCGTTATTGCCGACCAATATAAAGGCGCCGTTGCCGTATGTCATGCCGTACCACGTCGCCCCGGAAGGCAAGCTCACTTCCGTCCAGGTTGAAGCATCCGTCGACGTAAAGACACTGCCGCCCGACTGCGAATATATGACATAGGTGCCGTTGCCGTATGCGGCTCCGAACACTTGTTTGGACAAAGTGAAGGAACTCCAGATGGAGCCGTCAGTTGATTTATAAACCTTACCGTTGGCGTCAATAGCAAACCAGATTCCGTTTAAATTGGAGAGATAATTAATTTGTTTCTGAGCCGGAGCAAGGGACGTACCGCTGCCCCAGGAACCGGAGGCGCCGGTCGTAGAAAAATAAACTTTGCCGTTTGAATCCCCAACTGCGTATTTACCGTCCTTATAATCGATATCGATTATCGTGTTGGTAGCGGATACGTCGGGGTAAACGCCCACGCTCCAGGTCAGGCCATCCGTCGAAGACATGACCGTGCCGGCCACGCCAACAGCCCAGAACTTGTTGTTCAAATATTTGACCATCGTCAAACTGTTTGAAGTAGGAGAGGGAGCGACTTTGCTCCAGTTAACGCCGTCAGTAGAACGGCTTATGACGCCGCCGTTGCCGACGGCGATATAGATGCCCCCGCCGTATGCGACTGCAACCATTGCTTCGGTCGTGAGGTCGTTAGTCGTATTCGTCCAGCGGCCCCCGTCTACGGAAGTGACAATTTGCCGGTTATTGAGCCCCTGACTAACAGCTACAAACCTACCCCCGTCATATATGACATCGTTGATCTGCTGACCAGAACCTAACGGTGAATTATTCAACGCCGTCCAGCTTAAGTTGTCCGCGGCTGCCGCCTTATGCGGGTAAAACGTAAATTGACCCAATACCAGCAATAATGCCAGCATGGCCGATAACCACTTTGCTGCAAAAGATGGACTGCGAGTGATCAAATTGAATCCGCTCCTTTATAAACATGAATCAACCTGCAATGCAGCGCCGTTTAGACGATAAAAAACTTCCATATTAAGACGTTTTTCGTGTTTCCTCGTGCGAATCATATCAGACGCCGCTGAACAAATTCTTAAATAAATAAAGATATTGAAATTTTATTCAATATTGCCAGCTTATTAACAGACTGATCGATGGTCGACTATGAGAGCTGAGCACGAAAAAGATCGTCCGCTGCCCGGCTCGTGGCCTTGGGCAGAGAACGATCTTTCGGGAGAAACATAGAAGTATCCGGAGCGCCGAACGGCTTATTTCATCCCCAACGTCAGATGAACGACGCTGCTGTTGAATTCCTTGCCGTCCCATACGGTATAAGCAAAGGCTTGCCCGGACGGACTCCAGACCGTCTGCGGATTCTCGACGTCCACCGCGATGCTGGTCGACTTGTCGGCCAGCAGGTCGTACACGTAAAGTCCCATCACATTCGTTCCCGACGCGGCGCCTTTGAGACCGTATGCGATCAGCCGCTGATCCGGCGACCAGGAAACGCCGTCAAGCTCCGTCCCCTCCGCGATGACTTTCGGATTTTTCCCTTCGGCATCGTACATCGTCAACGTCTTTTTGGAATCGGCGTACTGCAGCACAAGCATCTGCTTACCGTCCGGGGACGGCACCAGATCGGCTACGCGCGCCAGATTCAGATTGGTCTGCGTACCTGTGGCCGGGTCTGCCATATGCAGCGTCTCGTCCGCATTGCTATTGTAATAAATCTTGCTGTTCATCTGCCTCACGATGATCAGACCTTCCGCCGGAACCCCTTTGAGAGCCTCGATCTTGCCGTCGGCACTCGCCGTATAGGCTCCACCGCTGTATGCGGCGCCGATTACCTTGCCGTCGTCCGTCCAATGCGCGCTCATCGCGCCGGCCGTCGGACCGTCCGTAATCGGGAACGTATCCATCGTCGCAAGGTCGAGCACGCGGTAGATCGGATCGCCCAGCGAAAATTCGCTGTAAAGCAGATGCTTTTTATCCGGCGACAGCTCCCCGTCGCCCAAATTCACGTTTTTCTGTTCCTTCAGCGGTTCGAACTTCTTGGTTCCGAGATTGTAGCGGTAAAGACTCCTCGGGTAGGAATCGGCCAGCTCCGCCAGGCTCATCTTGCCCAGCGCTTCATTGGCTTTAATCGCGACCGTAGTCTCTTCGTCAAGCCAGCCGGTAATCGCGACATGCTCGTGAGGTTCGATTTTACCCAGTGTTATATCGGGCGTGCCCGCTTCCTTGCCGGCATCGTCGATGACCGTTATCGTTTTGCCGGGCTCCTTGATCACTTCGCGATTGCCGGCCTGATTGTCGCTGCACGCAGCGAGCGTCATGAGCAGCGCCGGAACGGCGACCGCGAGTTTCAATACGTTTGCTTTCATTTAAATCCCCTCCTTGCCATTCAATTTACCAATCAAATGTTGATAAAGTACGGCCGATTATTTCGAAAATGTAAACAAACATATCGAAAATGTGCGATGTTTATGCGGATTCTCTGCTGCCCCAGGCCGGGTAAGCGACGCTGAACGTCGTGCCCTCCGCATCCGACCGGAGGAGCGCGATGGAGCCGCCTTGCATTTCCGCATATTTTTTAGCCAGCGCGAGTCCCAGGCCGGCGCCGCCGTTTTCCCGCGACCGGTTCTTATCCACCGTATAAAAAGGCTCGAAAATTTTGTGCACGACCGCTTGCGGAATGCCGATGCCCGTATCGGCAATCTCGATGACGACTTGACCGGCCCGCTCCGCGCAGCTGACGCTGATGCTGCCTTTGGCCTTGTTATACTTGATCGCGTTGTCTAGCAGATTCATCAGCACAATCGTCAAGCTGTCGCGGTCCGCGTCCGCGCTGGCTTCCGTCAGGTTCGTCTCCAGACGGAGGCCGAACTTCTCCATCTTGCCCTGCAGACTGCCGAGCACCGACTCGATCGTCCGACGCACGTCCACCTTTTCCTTCGAAAATTCAAAATCGTATTTTTCCAGCGCGGAAAGCTGCAGCACCTTTTCGACCATTTCGTACAAACGCTGGGTGTCGCCGGCAATGTTCGTCTTGGCCGTCTGCAGCAGCTCCTCGTCGTCCGGATACATATCCATGAGGTCGAGATAGGCTTTGATCGACGTTAACGGCGTTTTGAATTCATGCGTGACATTGCCGATGAACTGCTTTTGCTGCTGATCCAGCTTGGACAGCTTGTCGACCGCCAGCTTCAGCTTCTCCTGCTCCTCGTCCTTGTCCCGGATCGTCCGTCTGATGCGCTCGCTCATCATTCGAATGCCTTCGCCAAGCTCGCCGAGCTCGTCCTTGCGCGCCAGGACGGCCGTCTCGTAGCTGCCCTCCCTGATACGGTTCACCGTTTGGTTCAGCTTGATAATGCTGCCGGAAAGCGCGTTGAAATAAAAATACGCCAAAATAAAGCTCAGCAGAAACGTGCCGGCGCCGATAAACACAAAAAGCTGCCTGATCTGATGATAAAAAACGTCGTTTGCAGCCAGATCGTAATAAAACTGCACGACGCCAACCTGCTCGTTGCCGACGTTTAAGGGGGACAGATAATAAAGCGAATCTCCTTCGACTAAATACGCCGTTTTCTGCTGAAGCGCATAGGACAGCGTCTGCCCGATGCCCTCGGACACGGCGCCGGATTTGTTTTTATAAATCGCCTTCCCGTCCGCATCGTACAGCTCGACCGTCTGCCCGCTGATCCACTCCAGTTGCTTGCCGAATTCCGCTCCTTTGGAAGCGAGGTAAGTCTCGGGCACCTTGTTCGGCTCGGCCGTCAGCGACTGATACAAATACGTATTCGCCGTAGAAGCCTGCTGCGCCAAGTATTGCTCCACCTGCGCGCGCTGATTTTTCTGAATGCCCTGGAGCACGAGCAGGCTTAGCACAATAACCGTCAGCAGCAGCAGCGCAGCCAGAAAAGCGCTCGTTTTCAGCTTGATGCTAATTCTCAACGCGCCCGCCTCCCGCGGCTTTATAACCGATCCCGTGTACAGTCTGGATCGCCTCGCTGTACGGCTCGCCCAGCTTTTTTCTCAGCCGCTGCACGTGGATATCGACGGTTCTCGTGCCTCCTGCGAAATCCATGCCCCACACCAGGTCCAGCAGTTGCTCCCGCGTGTACACTAAGCCGGGCCGGGCAGCGAGCTGTGCCAGCAGGTCGAACTCCTTGGGCGTCAGGTCGAGCTGTCTCCCGCCCGCCTCCGCCCGCCTTTTGCCGATATGCAGCGCGACGCCTTCCAGCTCGATCTCGGCGGACGCCTCCTTCTCCCCCGCCGCCTGCATTCTCCGCAGCAGCGACCGGAGGCGCGCCAGCAGCTCCCGCATATCGAACGGCTTGGTCATATAGTCGTCGGCGCCAAGCTCCAGTCCGAGAATTTTGTTGACGATATCCTCCTTGGCCGTCAGCATGATGACGCCGATGCGTCCTTTATTCTGGAGCTTTTTGAGAATGTCATAGCCGTCCATGCCGGGCAGCATGACGTCCAGGATTATGGCATCCGGCTGGTAGACGCTTAGTCTTGCCAATGCCTCGCCGCCGTCGTAGACCGCCTCGACCTCATAGCCTTCCCGCTTCAGGGCATAGGCGATGGCGTCGGCAATTTTCCGCTCGTCCTCGATCACCATTATTTTTTCGTGCATGGGCGGATTCCTCCGTTATTAAATAGTGAAAACCGATATTCGCATACTTGCGCTAAAATTATTTTCAAAAGAATTAGATTTATAAAAGGAACGTCAGGTTAATTTCGGCCTGCCGAACTGTCTAGATTATCTTTTTTGAGACGTGACAAAAATAGACGCGATTACATTCAATACTTTCTTAAAATCAAGCAAGTTTTGTTTTGATTTGTTCTTCGATTTATTACTATTTAAGGAGCAAAACTATTTAATACATGTCATTGTAAGCTTTTAAAGCAGTCAGATGCTAATGCTGGATTTGTAAATTAAAAAGCACTGTTGTTTTTGCTAAAGTTAAAGTGCCCAGCCATCATTTCAACCGAGTATTTGCCCTAATGTTGGTTCATCCGACCGATTGAATCATTTGCCTAATGAATATAAACCAAGATTCAATGATAAGCATGACTCATAACCTTCAACAGTGTGAATATAAATCGTTTTCTAGTTGCGTCCAGCTTTCCAACTAGTCTTCATTCTGTAGTTCCATGAGAACAACTGCTCCTGCCCGCTTAAGAGTCGCAAAAACAATTTTCATTCACGGCACAGCTGCAATTTATTGCTTAACATTTTTTCCGGCTTGGCTACCCCGAATATCATTGTAACCGTGAATAGGCCGAGAAATTGAAATCTCGGTTCGGGATGCCGGCTTCATCATTGAATATTCGATGTTTGAATGCATGTCTGATCAGCATATCATCGATTGTAATAAACTAGTTTTATTATTAGCTAATTAACGATTACTCCCCATAATAGCTAAATCACAAGGAGTTCATCCGGCAAAGCACTAAGAATTAAAAAAGACCTCAAAGGATTACTCCATCCGAGGTCTAACAAATTTAGAGTGGATTGTCACATTTCCATTCCACATCCAACTTAGAGAAGTTGGAGAGATATTTTGACAATTCCTTTTCGAGATTCTCCAATCCTAAAATATCTGTAACATGAATAGAATTGACTAGTTCTTCATCCGAAACATCCCAATCATTCTCAAGGTGTTCGATAGAAATTTCATATTTTCGTAGCCAATACATCATCTTAGAAATATTTGATGTGTTAAGACTCCCACCCATTTCAGAGGAGCTAACGACAACAAATGCTCGTCTCTCCTCTGAAGAGGAGGTAATTTCTACCGCTAGTGTATTTCCTGCGATAAGATTATTAATTTGCCTCGTATCAAACTTTATCATGGCGTTTGAAACACTTCCCTAAGTTATTTAAAGAAAATTCTAATTACCTTTCCGTTTTCATCATGAATTTGAAGATGCGGCATATCTCCATGTGCATTTCCGGGGCCATGCCCAGTAACTCTGCCATCTGCACCAACTTCATCATCCCAATGATACGTACTTTTCTTTCCAAAGAAATCTTTTGCCTCTTTTGCAGACATTCCTGTTGTATTTTTAAATCCTTTCCCCTGATAAAGTCTCAGGAACAATTCTTCTGCCTCCGACCTGCTCCCCACTGTAACATCTTTTGCACCCTTACTTAATTGGTTAGCTGCGTTTCCAACACTTTTTGACGACCATGGAATACAACTCGTATTATGAACCCAAATCCCAAGTTCACTTACAAAATAAGTATGGAACTCATCCACCGTCATGTTGTAAACCTTAGCTGACTCATGCTCCAGTTTAATACTTTCTATTTTAAGCTTATTTCCATTACTCTGAACTAGCAAGTCCCCGACTTTAAGATCTTCAACAAATGTCCACCCTCGTCCATCAACCCAGAAAGGATGATTAAAGGTCGATTCAATTACTTGGTCACCAACATGAATTCTATAAATTTCGTCTGTTCCCGTTTCGTGGTTGAATGTCGCTGAAACCTCTTTATAAGCTAACTCACCAGTCGTTTCATCCTTCGAGAGAACCTTATCTCCGACTCGAACGTCTTCAATATTCTTCTCTCCTTCGTTAGTTAGAACCTTGATTCAGGGAATAAAGAAGGTGGCAACTGTTTTTCAGCTACCACCATTGTATCGTTAGCTTGCCGCCCTTTCAGATAAAGCGTCAAGTCGGTATTCGGTTTTGTTCTTAATCATGCTGTATAGAATGGTGACAAGCCTTCTCATGATGCAGATGATTGCCTGTTTCTTCTTTTTGCCTTCTCCTAATCGTTTCTCGTAGTATTCACGGAATATAGGATTGAGCGGCTTACTAGAAGTCCTAGCGGTATGCACTTGCCTTACAGCTAGCCCCCACAGAATCTTGTTTAAGGCACGATTTCCTTGCCGTTGGTTGCGGTCTTTGCCCCTGCCACCGCTGCTCATTTGGCTTGGAGTAAGCCCTGCATACTTAGCTAGCTTGTCAGCACTCGTAAAACGGCTAATATCTCCGATTTCAGCGACAATAGCCGAAGCCGTTACATCATCAACTCCTGTAAATGTGTTCAGCTTGAAGTCTAGCTTTTGCATGATGTGACGGATATTGTCCTCTACATCGTTCATTTCTCGCTGAACGTCACGGATTTGGTTTACATGGCTTCGCACAAGGAAATCACGATAATCCTGTCCGTTCCGCTTCGTATTCCCGTCAGCTTGAACAGACTCAAGGATTAGAGCAGCTTTCTTGGTCGAACACACATTACGGCTATTCTTCCGCAAGAACTCCGCCAATACTTCTAGGGTCACGCCCTCCAATAGATACGGTGAAGGGAACTCATGCCACACGGCTAATGCCGTTTGTCCATCGACTTCACAGAAAAACTTGCTGTAGCTTGGATAGTTGTAGCTTAATTGCGTGTGAAGCTGATTCTTGAGCATGACGAGGGTATCCCGTAAACTGTACCGCCGCATCACTAGTTGTTTCAGAATCCAGTAATCGTCTTGTGGGTGAGCATTCGGCAACCTGTCCAGTTCATCGAGTAACAGTTTGGCGATGTTCTCCGCATCCCAACTGTCATGCTTCTCCGTCATGGCATAGCTTTTGCGCTTCCAGTTAGATAGAGCAGCATTTACTTCTTTGACAAGGAAATGATTCTCGACTAGGAATACGGCTAAAGACCTTCCTTAGCCGCCCACGTCCTCAAGACCGAATACAACCGTCATACCGTCCTGCACATGCTTCTTGACCTTGTTTACCACCGAAGGAAATGCCGATGGCTTGTTCTCAAACTCAATGACCTCTAGCTTCTCGTTCCAACAGTTGATGACAACTGCGGTATGCGTCCGCTTATGTAAATCAACGCCAACATAGATATACTGCTCTTTACGATGTCTCATTTCGAGTATCCCCCTTAGCCTTTATAGCGTTTAGGGAAAAAGAATAGCCGCATCGTCTGTTTAGTATTCGCCCAAAGGCGTACATTGAAGGGTAAGCGTGTCTATTCTTCCTCTATAAACGCTATAAAATGGCTTGATGTAGTCCTGTTGCAGTTATGCCACCGTACTGATACTGACCTTCGTATAACGCTCTGCGGTCGAGTATCCGTTTGACTTGTACTTTCGTGAACTGCTTGCCTTGCTGTATCGTGAAGCCTTCTTGATTCAATTGAAATGCGATTTCGGATAACGTCCAATTCGGGTTCTGTTCCCGTATGTCAAAGAGCCGTTTCACTGCTTGGGCATGCTTGTCGTTCACTTCTATTGCCTTGTGTCCTTTACGGGCTCTGTAACCAAATGCCGCCCGTCCACCTGCATAACCGCCTTGCTGTGCTTTCTTGTTACGTCCTCTGCCTAGCTTGAGGGCGATTTCTAGCCGCTGATACTGGTCGAGCAATTCCATAAGTCCATTTATGAGAAAATCGCTAGGATCTTTCTTGTGAATGGAGTAGGTCGGCTGTTCGATGCTTTTCACATCCACGCCGTACTTCTTAAACTCCCGATGAACCAACACTTTCACGATGTCAGACCGCCTTAAACGGCTTGTACTGAGGACAACAACAGCATCATAGATTCGTGTGGCTAGGGCGGCTAACATGCTCTGAAAGCCGATTCTGTCCACTTCAAGAGCATCCTCATCCACCTTTGCCCCACTAATTCCTTCATCCGTAAAGATGTCTTGCAAGTTCCATCCTTGCTCCTGACAATAGGAGCGGATTTCATCCTGTTGGTAGGCTAAACTGTAACCGTCTTTCGCCTGTCCGCTAGTTGAAACTCTGATGTAGCCTATGACATTCATGCAGATTCCCCCTCAGTTACGATAACTTTGATTATCGTAACGCACTTGAGTTATGTAACTTATATAGGTTACATTATATAACTCATGTGCGTTTCACACAAGGAATTTTTGTGCTATATTGGACGTTGAAGGAGAGATGCAATATGCCAATCAGAATACGGCTTAAAGAGATACTTGCTGATAGAAATATGTCGCAACGTGAACTAGCCCGACTAATGCAAGTAAGACCAAACACCATTAACCGATTATGCCAAGATAACGTAACTACTGCTTTCTTTGACACTTTGGAACACATCTGCCGAACGTTGGACATAAGTCTCCATGAACTGCTTGTTATGGAGGACGAGTAAGTCATAACGCCACTGGTACTTTGCTCACCACGCCGCCCAGTATGGCACAAGGTATCGTTATGACATCCTCCCACTGTTCTTCCGCTAGTTTATCGAAGTCCAAAGTCGGACACTGCCGCATCTGCTTCTCGATTTCCCTGCGGTAATAAGCCGTTACTTGCTTTTGTTCCAGTTCGCCGCTCATCAAGGCCTGCACTCTTTGTTGGAGTTTCGGTTTCATTTGCTCAAGTCCAACGACTTGGGAACACATATAAAGCCTATTGAAACGGGCCGGAAACTGGACTAAAACCTGCATCGGGATTTTCTCATCAGGCTTATACACGATTTCAAACCTCGTTAATTCACCTTCGACTATCACCCCACGCCGTTGCAGAAGTTCCAACTTCTTGTCATACACTCGGCAATATCCTGCTACTTGCCGCTGATGTCGCTTGTTGGAGTAGAACGTTCCCTTCCTCTTCTTCATATTCCGCCCCGTCAAGGACAGGACGAACATTTCAGTCAAGGATAACGGAATGTCAAATGCTACGTCAGAGCGTACATAGAGGATTTCTGTTGAATGATTTCCAATCTCTGAAATCCAAGATTGGAAATGAACCAAAGAGTCAGGAGGGCATTCTAGCCGAAGCGTATGCTTCCTCGCCATTCGGGCATAAACTAGCTTATACGAAAGATACGCCCAATGTTTCCCCTCTCTAACTCGAACACGGTACTTGAATCCCTTGTCCTTAACATAAAATGAAGCGTTTTAGTAATCACAAAGCCGCTGACGAAGCGGATTGAAGAACTTCCAATACACGTTCGTAAAGTCAACTACAATACGGTCAATCGAAACCTTTACTCCATTCATTGCTCATCCCCCTGCGGAAATTTTTTAACGAATTTCCGTCTATAATTAGAGGGCAAGGTGGCTAGCCTTCACGTTGCCTTACCTGTATATGTTAACTGGCACGTTACCAGAGTGTTCTTGCACAGTAACAATCGGAGCAAATGTCTAGATAGTTGCGGAACAAAATTAACTTTACACCCTCACTATTTATAGTCGGTGCATCTGTCTAAATAGGTGCGACAACTGACCTGTTCAACCTCTCTATCGAGACTTGCCTGTAATCTGTTGCGATAATTGCAGAATATTATTTTCAGAAAATCCGTGAGAAAACAAAGATAAGGTATTTGAAGTAAACATGGTGGTATCTGATGATATTGAGTCTATGGTGAGATTAAAGGGTTGTGATAAAGGGTTATATTTTCAAGCATTGCATGTGCGTACAGGCATTTAGAGGAATATTATACGGAGGTGATGAGGGTTAGGTTCTTTCGGGACTTGCCGCCCGATTCATTCGGCACTGGGTGGGGAAAAAAAAGACCCTGAGGATTGCCGCCTCAAGGTCTCAAACTTATTGAATAACTACATAAAATAAGAACGCTTTTTTGCTATCAGTTGAAGAGAGTAGGTAGTATACGAATGAATCTTTTTTATCTTCCCTCACATAGAATGTCGATTTATACTCTATAAATCGTACTAATGAGGCGAATATGGTTTTTGCCGCATTTAAGTTAAAGTCTTTTAGTTTAATCACAATATTATACTGACCATCATCATATTTAACAGAAAAGTCCGCGATATTATCCTGTCTTTCAAAGAAGTCCGTTGTCTCTGACCAAATCCCTATCTCATATTCAGTATTTAGATTCTTTGATAATTCTAATAATACATCCTTATTCATCTTTTCTTATCAACTCCAATTATCATTATTAAGGTTTAGGAATATACACGCCCCCCGAAGCAGGGGAATGGACAGAAATAATTCCTCCACTTTCGTTGGTTACAACCTTATTGCCCCGAGCATCTGTATATTCCCATGTTTTCCGCCCTTGGTCATCAACCTTACTTTTCCTATTCTTTTTATTGTTGTTTATTATGTTGTCAATCGTTTGAGATGAAAACCCTCTCTCATTTGCACGTTCTGCACCATGTTCACTAAATGAATGACCTCCAGGTGTCTTGTCACCTGTTTTAATAATACAATCACCAGTATTCGTATTGTGTACCCAAATTCCTAAATCGGTTACATAATACGTATGGTAGTCAGCAACGGCAAAATTGTAAACTGTAACAGACTCATCTTTCTTGACAAACTCTACCTTGTCAATCGTTAGATTGCTTCCGTCAGCTTTTTGGAGTTTATTGCCTGCTTGAAGCTCACCTGCAAGTACCCAACCTTTTCCTTCAACATAGAATGGATGATTATTAGTCGTCTCAATGACTTGCTCTCCAACATGCAACTTAATAATATCATCACGTTGGTTGCGGAATAAAGCTGTTACTTCCTTGTAAGCCAACTCTCCATCAGGGTTATTCTCATCCTTGGCGAGAACCTTATCTCCGACTTCAATGTCTTCGATATTCTTCTCCCCTTCGTCTGTCAAGACCTTCGTCCCCGCCGTAAAGCAATTGCAACCCGCTTTTTCAACAGCCCTTAAAGCTTTTGCCATTCTTGGAACAGCCTTAGATATGATTTTAATGGCCGCACTACTTCCCAGCGCCATCTGCAATACATTCCCAAGCTGTCTGCCGTATTCTTGCACCTCGGCGTCTGTTGGCTTGCCTCCCCATATATGTTTGGAGTTATTAACCAGATATTTAATGGGATCTACTGCACTAGCTCCGATTGCCTTTCCTAAATCCACAATGGATAGTTTCCCGGTAAGAAGCGCTTTGCCTAATTGCAGTATGGTCCAAGGCGATTTCAGCATATCCGTTATAGATTCGCCTGCGGAAATTGCAATGCCTTTGAGCAAGTTGTCGATCTGGCGAATACCGATATTGCCTGATGGGTCTACAAACCCTAACGGATTGTTATAAACATACGTATAAAGGTTTAAGGTTACAGGGTTGGAAATGTCCCCTTCATTCGTATCCTTATTCAAAAAACGTCCGATAGAAGGATCGTAATACCGAGCTCGTAAATAATAGAGTCCCGTCTCTTCATCGTACATTTCTCCCGCATATCGGAACTGGTTCTGAATCGTCTCCTCTTTTACTATCGTGTTGCCCCATTCATCATACGAATAGTTATTCACGACAGCCCCTGTGGAATTGACGATCTGGACCACATCACCATGTCCGTTGTACAGATAATAGTACTTTTTATCTGCACTTGGTTCTGTTCCTTTTTCGATTTTGACGAGCAAGCGATCGGGACCGTGAATGTATTGAGCTTTAAGGATGTTATTTTCTGAATCAGGTGTCGGTGTCGGTGTCGAAGCAAACGTGCCAGATTGTACGATAGCCAAATCAGCTAATCCTACGTTTAGGCCGGATGAAATATCTTTTTGGACAGCAACACTATAGGTTATTCCTGCCCGCAATTGAAGAACTAAATCATAAGAAGTTCCATCAGCAGTAGAGACAGCACCGTCAGAAACAGATACAACCGATTTAGACATTAAAAGCAACCGCATATTCTGAGATACCGATGTTGCAATCGTCCAGTGCGTTTTACCTGCTGCATAGGACTCATCAACCAATTGGTCAACGTCCGAACTTGTATTTTCCGCAAAGCCGTGGTCTATAGCTTTAAACGTTGTCAGTGTCTGCGTCGGTGTCGGTGTCGGTGTCGGTGTCGGTGTCGGTGTCGGTGTCGGTGTCGGTGTCGGTGTCGGTGTCGGTGTCGGTGTCGGTGTCGAAGCCAACGTGCCAGATTGAACAATAGCCAAATCAGCTAATCCTACATTTATACCGGATGGAATATCCTTTTGGACAGCGACACTATAGTTGATTCCTGCCCACGCTTGAAGAACCCAATCATAAGAAGTCCCATCAGTAGTAGAGACAGCGCCGTCAGAAACAGATACAGCCGATTTAGACATTAAAAGAAACCGCATGTTCTGAGATACCGAAGTTGCGATTGTCCAGTGCGTTTTACCTGCTGCATAGGACTCATTAACAAATCGGTCAACGTCAGGACTTGTATTTTCCGCAAAACCATGTTCAATAGCTTTAAAATCAGTAGCAGTTGCCGCCGAGTTGGCCGTGTTAATTCCGTTATTTTGGGCAGTTGCCGCCGGTATAGCCACTTTATCGCTCCCCGACTCGGCAATCAATTCTCCTTGAGCATTGTACTGATACCTGGTTGTATTCGTTGAACTCGTTTTCTTGATACGCAGACCATTCAGACCATATTGGTAACTAGTCTCATCGCCTGATCTGCTAGACTTCTCCAGACGATTCCAAAGATCGTAGCTGAATTGCGTCTCATTGAATAAGAAATGAGCCGGAGAACCTGTATTTTTCTTTGTTTTGCGGTTCCCAAATGCGTCATAGGTGTAATCGGAAATTGTACCGTCTGCAGCGATCGTTTTTTCAAGCCTATTTAGTTTATCGTATACATAAGTTGTGGTACCATTCTTGTCTAGAACGGATGTAACATTTCCGTTGTTATCATATCCATACTTGAACGTAGATAGCTCCGCATCTCCTTTTTTGTTAATAACATCGGTCAGTCGGTTAATTTTGTCGTATAGGTATGTCGATTTTAACTGCGTTCCGTCGGAGAACTTCGGATAGGCTACAGACTCAAGCTTCCCATCCGCATAGTATTTGTATTCCGCATACTGGCTGTTCGTTGAGTCAGGCACGTTTTGACCGTCTGTCTGTACGCGCTGTAGTCTTTCTCGGTCATAATAGTAATTCGTGTAGCCATTATAATTATCTTTTGTTTGCTTCAAACGATTGATACTATCGTATTGATATGCGGTAGTCGTATCAATACCGTCAATCTTTAAAGTCTCGGACTGCAAGAGTCCTTCATTGGTATACGTTAGCGTTTGTTTTTGTAATTCAACTGCATTTTGATATAGCGTTGAACTGCTTACTCCAAAAGGAGTCTTATAGTTATTTCGCGTTTCAAATTGTCCAATATTTTCCTGAGTCACTCGACTGTTTGAATCATACTGATAGTTAAATACTTTTTGATTTAGATCCGTTTTTGAAGTCAAATTGCCCAGCTTGTCGGGAACAAAGTTCTCTACTTTCCCGCCGGCATCGGTTTTGGTGACTGCTCTCCCCAATTCGTCAAACGTAATATTGGTTGTCCAGGTTCCTCCTTGATTAATACCGCTTAGTTCCCCTAATATGTTGTACGAATAGGTTGTAGTGGCCAGAAGAGGATCGGTCACCGAAGTTAATCGTCCCAGTTTGTCGTAGCCGAAGCTCGTATCGTTCCCCTTTGGATCCTTAACCGTTTTTACGTTACCCAGCAAATTGTAAGTATAGGATTGCTTGTTTGGATTTGTTTTAAGCGGCCACTCCGGGTACACCTGTACCTGAAGGACATTCCCCCACTGATCCATTACGGATTCTGTAACGTTCTCTTTCACAGAATCACTTAAAGGTTGATTCGTAGGGCTTACATTATTCGCAGCAACAAAATAATTTTTTCTTGTCCTTGTCTTAAAATCATATTCGCTTCGATTGATATTGCCATAAGTATCTGAGGTCTCTAGCACATCTCCCCAAACGTCATACTTATAGCCTACTTTATTATTTAATTTATCTTTAGCTTCTATGACTCTTCCGAACTCATCGTACTTATATTCCGCGCCTTCTCCTCCATTGCTGTTATCAAATGCTTTGCGTAGGTTGCCGTACCCGTCAAAGTATTCATACTTCTGGTTGTATTGTGTTCCGGATGTACTTCCCTTTTTAATAACCTCCAGGGAAGAGGTCATTAAGGTCGTAATCAGCTTTTCCGATACATTCTCGTATGCTGCTCTTGGTGTGTAAGAATAATTTTGACGAATAAAATATTCTAAGTCATTGTCTTCCTTGTCTTGGTAAGGCGGCATACTGACTGAAGTTACTCTTCCGCCTTTGTCGTACGCATAAGTTGTCGTGTCTCCTTTTTCATTGGTATCTGTAAGTACCAATCCTTGCAGGAGGTCGTACGTTAGCGTTGAGGAAGATTCAACAAGTTGATTGTTTGAGTCTGTGTAATATTTTTTAATCATTGTCGGAAACGCATATTTAGCACTGGATCCATAGATTGAGACGGATTTCGACTGTTTATTATTTTCTAGCGCTTTCGTTACCTCAATCTGGTTACCGCCTGCAACTTGCGTATACTTGTACTGAGTTGTTTCGTTTAATGCATTCGTATAGGTGAGGATTCTTCCCAAACTATCGTATGAAAATGATTCGCCTAGCAATGTGTTTTCATCTTGATACCACGCCTTCGAAGCAATTAGCTTGTAGATAGGTTCATACGTAAAAGCAGTGGTATGCTTGCTTTTTACCGTCTCATTTTGATACTGAGATTCCGTCAACGGATCAGTTGTAGTAGCAATCCCACCCCAATTTGTATAGGTTTGACCAATATACATTTTGTTATAGGAAGTGCCGGCTTGATCAACGTCTTCAACTCTAATTTTTGTCGGTTTATTTGAATACCGCGTATCGTACTCTTCATAAGTAACCAGTTTCTTTTCATTATTCGCAGCCGTAACTTGCGATTGAACCTTTTGAGTATGTTTGTTGTAAATTTGCTTTACTTTTTGCCCACTCGCCAGCGTATATTCGGACCACATCCGGAAAGTTTCCGGGGCCATTTCGAGTGAAGAATAGGTGGGCGCTCCCGTATAATCATTTTCATAACTATAATTTATTTCATTAATCTTGGTTTGGGTTAGCTGATCGTTTCCGGTGTAAAGTGTTTCATTATTCGTACCAACTCTTTCAACTTCATCATATCTTTTTTTGACGCGATATCCCTCTCCAGCTCCATCCGGTCCTAGATTGCGGATAACCGATTCAAAATTATAAATTGATCTGGAATTAGGGTAGCGCGCTTCCGTGAGTAGCCAAGAAAATGTTTCGGCCGATGCCGATTCGATATTTTTTGCATTAAAATTAAAGCGATTCAGCCCTGAAGTATACCCGAAGGAGCTCTTTTGACCAAGGCGGTCTTTTACGATCCAGAGAGAAGGGATGTAATATTGCCCCGCTGTATTACTACTACTTAGATTTACTGGCAGCATCTCTCTAGTATAAGTAAAAGAGGTTTTTTCAGTAGAATTAACCGGATCACTCACATTAATAACAATATCTTCGGTCGTAAACGTTGAGCCCGCTGTCGGGCCTTCATGGGTTACCGGGTTTTGATAGCTAAAACTAATTGTTCTGTCAATGCTGTCTTTTATTTCGGAAATAAATGGAAGATCATTACCTAAATAGTTTCGTTTTATATATTTAAACTTGATTTCGTTTCCAAACCGATCCTTAATGCCAATAAGTCTACCATCGCCGGCAAAAAAGGTTTTGCGTTTGTCGGAGCTGATGAACACGTATGCAGCCGTACTTAGGTCGTAGCTGTAACTATTTTCTGTGTCCCCGGCTGCCACCTCTTTAAACTCTGCATCTTTGCCCTCAAAGCCCACCAAGTTGGAATCTCCGCTATCTTGCGTGAAGTCTACCACATAGGAAGCCCCCGTTCCATCATGGTAGGTCAGGTTAACAAGTCCGTTGGACTCTTCTTTTTGAATAGAAGGAAAGGCAAAAGACCATCCAAGACCAAGATTATATCGAGATAGCATGTACGTTGATCTGTCAGGAATATTGGTTTTCGTTATGTTATAGGTTGTGTAAGTCGTGTGAACCTGTCCATAAAAATGAATTGCACTATCAATAACACTTGAATCGTCCATAGAATCATTAATTTGATTTTCTGTAGCAAGCGCGAGACTTTCAGAAGGAAACGGTCCATAATAAAGATGAATAATGTTTCCTGATACAATAAAGTTTCTTTCAAGTTCAACATACCACCCTAATGAAGAATCTGCGGTGGATGTTACGGCAGGAGACGCACTTAGTGTAACTTTTTTGTTCGTCGCTTCTGCTTGGGTTGAATTATAGATGCGGGAAATAGAAAGATCTAATCCATCTTTTCCTGGCAGAACAATATCAGTCTGATTTAAGGTTAATGAGCCTGTTACTGGATCAATGATTTCATTTGATTGGTTGCGATCAGCTAAATATGGCTTTTGGTTCTCATTCTTCTGCTTGCTAGCAATATGATTTAATACGTTTTCGAGTGTTTGTGTGTCTACTTCTGCGCTAACGTTGCCGCTAAAAGCAACAAATAACATCAATGAGATAACAAGGCTTAACATATTTCTTTTGAATACATGCATAATGCTACTTCACCTCTTTATACATTTTTACATTTGATGCTTGCTTTTGTTTTTCCGCACGATATTTTTTTATAAGCTCGGGCAAATCTAAATGCTCTCTTTCGGAATAAGCCTTGAGCTTTTTTAGATATACCGGTGGTATATCGCTGACATCCATAGCTTTTTTAGTCTTAGAATCAATAATGGTCATCTTTTGGGTATTAGCCGCGCCAGCCAGCTTTTCTTCAATAGCTCTTTTCATACTTTTAGTGCCTGGTTGCTTAGCGTAAGTAGTCATAATTGCTTCCACACTAAGCCCTTCATTTTCCCGCTTGCTCATTAAGAGAAGGTCTTCCTCTTCTTCCGTTAGTTTATATTTTTTTATTTTGGCATAATCATCTTTTAAACTGCTTCGCAATTCCTTGCGGAACGAATTTAGCTTTTGTGCTAGAAGTTCATTTTTTACTTGGTCCCAATCCTTCCTCTCGGATTTGAGAGCGATAAGATCTTTTGGTTCTAAGGCAAATTGATTGGCTACTTCATTCACTTTAAAAATATCTTCTATCCCGTATCCTTTTTCTAACATTTGCTCCATTTCATCTGCTTCAAGCGAAAATGCTTGAGTAGCATTTTGTCCTAGACGGATTGACTCAATGTTAGTTATTACTTCGTTGTTCATAAACTGTTTTGTTGTTATTCCCGCTTGAAAGCCACTTGGCTGAGTTAATTGAGACTCTGCCAACGTTGCGTTGCTTTCCGTCAATTGGTACTCGCTGTTCTCAGTGGCTTTGGACTTCTGGAAGACACCTGAGAAGCTGGACAGGACAATGGATAAACACATCGCGGTCGTAATGAGCTTATTATTTAATTTCATTGGATAATTCTCTCCTTGTAATCGATTTAAGTCCGAATACGAATAAGGTTGCCGTTATCATCGTAGTCGTAGTAAATTTTCTTGCCGTCTGCGAACAAAATGTACTGGAGTCGACCTCTGGAATCATAAACATAGGTGACCACATTATCCGTAGATATAGCAGTAACTTGATTGCTCGGATCAGAGATATTCCCCGATTCGTCTATCGCTCTAATTGAGAATTTGTAATTGCTTCCATTAGAAGAACTAAATTCATAGGATGAAGTGTTGGCATAAGCCATCTTATAGACATCATCCCCGTAATAAACCCTGTAGAACTCCACTTTAAAATTATCTGTAGAAGCGCCCCACTCCAATTTATACTTATTTCCAACTTGTGTTACGACGAGCTTTGTAGGCGCACTAGGCTTTGTTACATCTGTGATTGCGATAATCTCAGCGCCATCGGACACGTTTCCGGACTCATCTTTTGCAACAACTTTGAAAGTATATTTTTTGTTTTCCTCTAAGTTGATTGCTTTAAATTCTCGGTAATAATCTATAGTGCCTACCGGCTCAGCTACAGTTCCGAGCAATGTTGTTCCTAAATAAATGTCATACGAAGTTACGCCAACATTGTCCAAGCTCCGCCCCCAACGCAAAGTCACCGTTGAAGCGGTATGACTCTTAACCTCTAGACTGCTTGGAATGTCCGGCTTTTGAAAGTCAGTCCCTACTTTTACCGAATTGCTTGCCTGCGATAAGTTTCCGGAGTAATCCATCCCTTTAACAGTAAAGTTGAAAATTGTATTTTCGCTTAAACCTGTTAACGTATACTCCTTATAGAAGGCATTTGCTGAAGGAACAGTTACAACATATAGGCCGTTGTTGAATATGTGATATTCGGAAATTCCCACATTATCGGTCGAGGGACTCCACCCAAGTTTAACGCTCGTAGCGCTCCTGCTGATAACTACCAAGGATGTAGGAGCCGATGGAGGGGTCAAATCCGTCCCTGTCCGCAGTGTCAACGGATTTGATGCTATGTTGCCCGCAGCATCGACAGCTTGAATAGTAACGATAAATCCATCGTTAGAAGGCAAACCTGAAAACATATAAGAGCTTTGGTTGGCGTTCAACGTTGCAACCAGAACATTTCCCTTAAGGATTTGATATGCCTCCACACCAATGTTGTCCGTTGCTGCTGGCCATGTAACAGTTACGCTTGTCGATGTTCTAGCGGTCGTTTGCATGGTCCCTGTCATAATAGGTGCAGTTATATCCGTACTTGCATTAACGAACGGACTGGCATTTGATACATTATTCGATCCATCATAAGCCTTTACAGAAACCCGATACATTTTATTTGCCTCCAAGTTACTCACTTGAATGGAGGGCGTTACCACTTCTTTTGTTGTAGTCGTTTGTGTGATCGTGTCCAATATACTGACCTGATATCCCGCGACTCCCAGATTATCAGTAGAAGCTTGCCAGGATACTGTAAAGCCTGTAGATGAACGATTCGTAACCGTTAATCCGGAAGGTACAGACGGCGGTGTCATATCCGTACTTCCCTTGACCTCATTACTTACTGATGAGATATTTCCATCTGTATCAATGGCAGCCACTCTAAAATTATATATTTGATTTGCTGCCAATCCTGTTATCACGGCCGTAGTAAGGGGATGATCGACTTGCTTTATCGGGTCCACATTCGAACTACCGCTGTAAATCAAATAACCTTTTAATTGCCTGTTATCAGTAGAAGCAGTCCAAGATAAAGAAATAGAGTTTGCAGAACGATTAGTGACCTGCAGGGCTCCGGGAACAGTAGGTGGCGTTAAATCCGTGCTCCTAGTAAAGCTACCTACCGTTACATTGTTGCCATAGTCGTATGCCTTTACTTTAAAGTTGTAGTCGTGATTCGCTTGGAAGGTTCTGATTATTTGGTAAAGCGTGCTTGTAGATTCTGAAGTTTTAATCTCTTTTACTAACTGGTCTTCAAAGTAAATCTCGTATTTAGTTATGCCGGATGCATCGGTTGGCGGCACCCAGGACACGAAAAATCCAAAGCTGATATCATAGCTAACGCGAACGCTTAATGCGCTCGGAGCCGTGACATCCGGACTTGCTTGCAAAATATTGCTGTAGTCAGAAAAATGATTACTTGTGTCGTATGCGCGGACCTTAAATGAATAGATGCTGTTCTCTGTCAGATTGGATACAAGATAACTGGTGGTCGTTCCCGATACCGTATCAATCAGAGCATTTCCTTTATAAATCTCATAGCCTGCAACGCCTGATTGATCATAGGAAGGCGTCCATTCCAAAGTAACGCTGCTCGCAGTTCTTGCACCGAGCTTCACGGTCGGAGCTGTCGGAGGGGTATTATCGGTATTGTAAGTTACGGAATTGCTTGCGGGGGAGATATTCCCTTGCATATCCCTTGCCTTGACGGTCAAGACGTATAGCATGTCCGCCTGCAATAATACTGTTTTGCTTGTCATCGTTCCAGGAACTGTATCTATAACGACTGTTCCATTATAAATATCGTAGCCTGCAACCCCCACATTATCGGTAGAAGCTCCCCAGCTTAACGTTATGCTCGTTGGTGTACTGGCTGTCATTGTTAACGGACCGGGTTTTGTCGGTGCTTGAGTATCATTGGCTGGAATAAAAAGAAGCGGCGTTGTCTGCGAAGTCGAACCCGCGCCATATTGAGACGCGACGTTCTCACCCCACGCCCAAAAAGAACCGTCACTTGTCACAGCTCCGGATTGCAAGCCTCCGGCATGAATGCTTGTCACGGTCGTCAGCGATTGCGCCTCAACAGGCGTAATATTTTTACTTGAGGTCGTACCGTTGCCTAGCTGGCCTTTTGAATTTCTTCCCCAGCCCCACACGCTCCCGTTCTGTTTAAGTACAAGGTAATGATGGCTACCGCCTATGATTTTAGTAGCACCGGTCAAGCCGGTAACCTGCACGGGGGTAAGGCTACCACTAGAAACAGAATTGCCGAGCTCACCGTAACGATTAGAACCCCATGTCCATACCGTTCCGTTTTGTAATAGTGCCGCAGCCGATTCCTGACCTAGATCGACTGATATAACATTGCTAAGACTAGTTACTTTAACAGGTACCAGGCTTGGATTCGTTGAACCCGTGCCCAACGTGCCCATCCCGCCCCAAGTCCACACAGTACCGTCGTTTTTTAGCGCGATTGAGCCTTCGTTGGATGCGATAATCGCAGAAACATTCGATAATCCGCTGACAGGAGCAGGTACATAGTGGTCTGCTGTGGTCCCATCACCTAATTGACCGGATTCATTGAGTCCCCATGCCCATACCGTACCGTCTTGTTTCAGTGCCAGTGCATGGCCATTGCCATTCTTTGCCGAAATTTTCACGACATTTGAAAGTCCTGCAATCTGAACTGGCGTAGTCGTTTCAAAGCTACCACCTGTTAAATTGTAGAGATTCCCCCATGCCCACACCGTACCGTCGCCCTTTAAAGCCAATGATAATTCTTCGGCTGCAGCTACATCGATTACATTCGTTAATCCGCTAACCTGTACGGGGGTAGAGCTCTCCACAGTCGTACCATTGCCTAATTGGCCGCTATAATTGGTACCCCAAGCCCACACTGTACCGTCACTTTTAATACGGAGCGTGTGACTGCTACCGAACTGGGGAATAGTCGTCGTGGGGTCGACAATAAGAGGATACTGCAATCCACTATCATCAAGAATTAAATCAAGAAACGTTATTTTGCCTTCCGTTCTCATTTTCATTTGAACCTTGTCGTAACGATAATTATCGCTCGATGAATCCTTCACCCACGGTTTTGGGATTCTGAATGCCAGTTCCCCGTTCTCGTCGTAGAAACCAATCGAACCGTCAAACTCATTGGAATACGTAACGTTAGCTACGCTGAGCGCAAAGGAATAGCTCTTTGGCGCCTGTTCGTTTGCCAGATGCAATTCCATTTTCATTTTGTCTGCTTGGATGACATACTTTAAATCTGTACTTTCCCAAGCGTTACGATAGGTAAGAATGTTATTTTCAACCGTGCCTGCTACATTGCTCATATTCTGAGCACGATAAGAAACCGTTCGATCTGCAACCGAGAAACTAACCGCTTGCTTATCAACCTTATTGTTTAACCTGACTTTAAATTTTTTCGCTTGCAAACTATACGTAAATGCAGGATTGCTGTTATCATTCCGGAGTTTAGTGTCCGACTGCAGTGGATTCCACTTATTATCCAGATTTAAATAAGAGTCCTCTAGATCGTACACGCCAGATGATACGGATAAAGAATTGTCTTCGCTTATTTTATCGATTGAATTTGAGTTGGCGTAAATGACTTGTCCTTGCCCAATCAAAAGGAAAATTAAAAGAGCGGACAGCAATGTTTTAAATCTACTAATTTTCATAATAGTTCCTCACTTTTCAGACTAGTTTGAATATTCAGAATAAGATAACAAAGAAATGCCCTTTTTATGGTACTTACTACATTTTAAAGCCTCCCATCCCCCAAGATATTTTTATCTCTATTTTTTAACCCAAAGCCCAGTATAATGGCTAAAAATAGCACAGTACATCAGAGAATTTGTATATATTAGTCTTTATTTGACGAAACATGTCGAATATATAGAAAAAAAGAAGAAAAATAACTATATAAGTATAAATATTATGCTGGTATAAAATCCTCATTTTTAACTTAATAGTAATTTAAACCAGAAAAAAAGCCCCGCCCGCAGATCGGCTCTCGCGGGAGAGCACGGTCGTGCAGACGGAGCGTTTATCATTACTTCTAAACATGCGTGTTACTTTTATTCCTCACTGCCCTGCGGACGTATTCGTCGCGCTCTTCGTCGGCCCTGCGTCCGTCAATCCCACCGCCGCGTCGTACGCGTCGAAGATTTTGCGCGCGATCGGCGCCGCGCCCCAGCCGCCGTAGCCGCCTTCGGGAACGACGACGGCGACGGCGAGCTTTGGATCGTTGGCAGGCGCGTAGGCGATGAACACCGCGTTCTCGACCCGGCCGCCGCCGACATCCTGCTCCGACGTACCGGTCTTCCGCCGGAACGAGTACTTGAAGTCCTCGAAGCCCTGCACCTTAACCTGCGACATGCCGCTCTCGATCGTCTGCCAGTAGCTTTTCGGAAACTCGATCTTGTTCAGCACTTCGGCCTCGTAGTCCTGCACGACGTTGCCGTCCGTGTCCTCGATGCGGTCGACGAACTGCGGCTTCAGACGCGTTCCTCTGCTCGCGAGAGTCGTCGCGTACTGCGCCAGCTGCAGCGCCGTATAACGACCCTGTTGACCGAACGAGGAATAGATGAGCGCGGACTGCGCGCTGCCCCGCTTGGACTCGATATAATAGTTGACCGAGCCTTTGGATTCGCCCGGCAGTCCGCTATCCGTCTTGACGCCAAGACCGAATTCCTTCATATAACTGTCCCAGATATCCAGTCCCTTGGTTCCACTACGCAAGTAAAGCGCATTGCCGACCATCTTGGCCATGTAGGCGTTGGACGAATGAGCGATCGCCGACGACGGCGTGAGCGTGCCGTTGGCGGCGCTGCCCGCGTTGCGAACCTTCGTCTTGTGGCCTTCGGCGCCGAATTCGAAGTAGCCCGGATCGGACATCGTGGAGCCGGTATTGATCAAGCCTTCGTTCAGGCCGAGCAAAATGGTGAGCGGCTTCTGCGTCGATCCCAGGTTGACGAGCGAGGACGGGTGCTTTTTGCGTTCCTTCTCGTCAGCATAAGGCGCCTGGACCTCGCGGATCGCGCCGTTGCTCAAATAAAATTGGAACTGCTCGTAATTCTTCGCGCTAATGCCGCCCTGCCATACATTCGCGTCGTAGTCGGGCATGCTCGCCATCGCGACGACCTTGCCCGTTTTGACCTCCATCGCCACCGCATATCCGGTTTTGGCGTTCGACGCGCGCTCCTGCTTGTTGTTCGACGTGCGAATTTTTTGCAGATGCTCGGTAATCGCGTTCTGTGTCGCCAGCTGTACGTCCTTGTTGATCGTCAGATAGAGATTGTCACCCTTGACCGGCTTGGTCAGCTCCATCGGACCGATGATCTGGCTTTGGTTGTTGACCGGATAAGTTTTCAGCCCGTTGCGGCCGCGCAGCTCCGACTGATACATCAACTCAAGACCATCGAAGCCGACGTCCTCCGTATCCAGGTATTTAAGCGTCGGATCGTCCTGATCTTTGTTAATGTCCTTGTAAAAATCAAGCGAGGTCGCTCCCGACAGCTGCTTCATATAGCCGACGAGCTGCGTCGCGACGCGATCCGTGCTGTATTGGCGGATGCTCTCCTCGACGATGTCGATGCCCTTGAATTCGTCGCGGTGCTCGCTGAAGTAGGCGATCTCGTCCTTGGTCAGCCCCGACTTGATCCGGCGCTGCTGAAACGGATAATGGACCTTGCCCTCGAAGTCCATGTCGTCGTAAATCTCGGACGCCGCGAGCGGTTCCTTGGTCTTATCCCCGTACTGCTTGAACACGGCCTCGATGCGCGCGGCCAGGTCGAGACCCGCGGCTTTCTTGGTACCCGGCTCCAGCGTGAAGTAGAGCGACTGCGTCGACGTGGAATACGCGATCGGAACCCCCGTCGAATCGTAAATATTGCCGCGAATCGGCGGAATCGACACGTCCTTGGTCGCCATCTGATGCTCTTGTTCCTTCAGGCTCGGCCCCTCGACAAATTGCAGGTAAGCAAGACGAATGATCAGTACGGAGAACAATCCGAATACGGTAAAAAAGAAAAAGTTCAGACGAATGCTGAAGTGACGGCGGTTGCGTAACCCTCTGCGCTCCGCCTCTTCCGTCAGCTTGTCGCTCATAAGTCAGTTCCTCCTGTAAATACTTGGCCGAAAGTGATGGGCCGACAATAAAGATGTAGGCGCCGCATTAGCGGCAGTGATTGCCGCTATCAGCCTCTGAACACACTTTTGCCCGCACGGTAGCGGAACTTTTTTCCGCTACCGCCTCGCAATCACACGTTACCCGGCGCGATAGCGGAACTTTTTTCCGCTACCGCCTACGCCGAGCGAATATGCGTATCGTCGAACCGCGGCGGGTTGAACCAGTCGCCCGTCTTTGCCCACGTCGAGTCGAGCGGTATCCACTCGCCTCGGTCGCCGAGCAGTACCTCGTTCCAGGCATGCGGGCCGTAGCCGCCCTGCCCGTTGTAGCCTTGCCCGGTCACCACGCGCACGTTGAGACCGACCGATCGCGCCATGGCCGCATAAAGCCGCGCATAGTCGATGCAGACGCCTTCGCGCGTGCGGAACGTATCCTCCGGCGACTGCTCGCGCCACTCCCCGCGCTGCTCGTACGCCTCGGCTTTGCCGTTGTCATAGGCGACCCGCGTACCGACCCAGTCGTACAGCGCCCTCGCCATTGCCTCGTCGCCGTCGGACTGCGCCGTCACTTCCTTTGCCGCGCTCACGATATCCGTCGGCAGGTCGGCGTCGATGATGTCGTAGCGCTTCTGCCATAACTTATCCATCTCGCCCTGCATCGACGCGGCGAGCACCGGCAGCCGCTCGGTCAGCAGATCGCCGGCCGCCGGCCGGATAATCTGCGCAGCCGCCTCGCGATAAAGCGCGGACTGCTCAATATACTGGGCGAACACGCTCTGGGGCGACAACGCGCAATAAGCGAACAGCACGGCGGTCACGAGAATCGCCCGTCCGCCGCCGAGCGCCGCACCGATGAGGCCACCGACGGTCCGGCTGACCGGCCCGCCGCCCGGTACAAGAACAAAAGGCGCGGCGCCCACGCGAATGAGCAGCGAGGAAACCGTGCCAAGCACATAACGAAGCAGCAAGTAGGCGATCAAAAACAAGACGGCAAAGCGCAGCAGCGGGAGATCCCGCACGCCGGAATAGGCGGTGTAGCCAAGCTGGCGCCACGTCGAAGCGTCCGCGGCGGGCTGCGCCCATTCGCGATCCGCAAGCCAGCGCTGGACTGCCGGCGACGCCGCCGAAGCGCACCAGGCTGCCGCCGCCATCGAGACGAGCGTCAGAAGCGCGCCCGACAGGAACAAAAACAACTGCTTGGCGGAGCCCTTGGCGCCCCGCCTCATACCTTGGAGCAGGGACACCGCTACGAGCGCAAGCAGCGCGATAGTGACGAAGTTCCCGTCCAGCCAACTCATTTCGATGCTTGAAGCGCCGTCGTCACGAAGTCGCGAACGGGCCCTTCCATTTTCCACGTGCCCAGCGATACGCCCCGGAACTTCACGTCCACCTCGCCGGAGTTAGGGGTGCCCGTTAATTCCAGATTCGGTGATTTGACGAGATAGGTGCCGTCCGGGTTCAACGTATAGGTCGCTTTTTTGGCTTCGTCGGCCATCGCTTTGGCCGCTTCGTCCTTCACGGCCGAAGTGGCGGTCTCCACGACCTGCCCGCCGATCTCTTTCAGATCGTTGACCGTATAGCCGCCGTAGACGACGACGCCTACGATAATCGCCGCGGCCAGCACCCACTTCAACACGGTTTTGACCACGTTCAATATGACCAGCAGCGCGACGACTGCGATCAGAATCAACACCCAATGATCGGTGACGAACTGCTTCCAGGCCTCTGGTTCGAAGCTCATAGGATCTCCTCCATAGCTATAAATCTGTACTCTATTATACTTTACAGATTTGCCCCGCGTAAAACCCCGGACTTAGGACCGGAATTTAAAAGCTTGCTCGCCGCGCTTGCGCTGGCGGTTTTCTGTCGTATTGAAAAGGTAAAGATGCATCCACTTGGCGCCCGAACGGAAGCAAAGCGGAACGACGGCTAGCGCAAGCGCCGCGGCTGCTGCCAATCCGATCCAGTAGTCCGTGCCGACCCGCGTAGCGAGCAATTCGTCAGGCACCGCCCAGCGGGGTATCGTGCCCGGCAGAAAATAGCAGCCAAGCCAGAGCGGCATGAATAGCCATCCCGTCAGGGTACTGCGCATCGAGTAAATTTGGGTAAAGGACAGCGCGCTGACAAGCATGCCGCAAAGTGCGTATGCGCCCAGCAGATAGACCGGAATCCATATTCTGTCGCCTTCCGAAAAGTAAGACGCGGCTTCCCGTCCGTTCAGCGCCATGCCCGCAGAAAGCGCAGCCAATAGTCCTCCGACGTACCGCAGCGTGAACGCCCAAACGGCCGCGAATCTCGCAATCAGCAGGCGCGTCCGCGAATACGGAAGCCCCAGCCACCACTCCAGTCTGCGTTTGTTCGCTTCGTGGGACATCATTACCGTGAGGACAACGACCGGCAGGATGCAAGGAATCACCAGCATGGTTCTGAGCATATCCATCGTCTGGTGCGGATTGCCGGCCCCGAAGTAGCCGCCGCCCCCTGCCGCCGCGAGTAGGCTTGCGTAGATGACGCGAACCGACTTGATCGCCCCCCAGTAACGGTACCGCGAACGCTCCAGCGCATACACCGCGGAAAAGCCGGTGCCGATTCGGCCGGCGCCGATCGCTTTCGTGCGGCGCGCGCGCTTGTCGCTCATGACTGTGCCGCCCGGCCGATGGCGCGCAAGATCCGCCATGCCGTACTTCGAATTCAGCGCGAGGCAGACACGGTATGCGCCGGTTGCGAGCAGCGCCGCCAAGCAGGCGTATATCGCCGCGCTGCCGGCGTCCAGGTAGTCTGCCGTATCCGCGCCATATATGAGGGCGAACAGGATGAACGGTGCGATAAACAGCGCGAGCCATGGGATGAGCAACCACCTTCTCCAGCCGTAGTTCATGCCCGCCAGGCAATATCCGGCGGTTACGCCGAGAGGGACGATCGCCGCGGACAGCAAGCCGTAGCTGATTGCCGTAGTCACTAAGCCGCCCCCGCTTATCATCGCCGCGGTATCGTCCTGTCCCGCCAAGCGGACCAGGCCGAACAGGCAGCATACGAGCCAGACGCCTCCTGCCGTAACGTACTGCATGCCGCAGGCAGCGACGACTTTTGCCCTCGCCAGTTCGCGGCGGGAGACAGGCAGACAGAGCCACCATTCCCGAAATCCGTTTTCCCATAACGTCAATGCCATCCCGCCGCCCGCATACAAAGCGATCAAAAACGACAGACTGGCGCCGAGCGCGAATACGGTCTCGATCGTGAAACGGTCTCCCAGAAAAAGTACGGCAGCGACGAGCAGCGCCGCCAGAATAAGCGCCCAGTAGGACCAAGAGGCTGCGTCCCTCGGCAAATAAGTTCGGTAGGCCTGCCATTCAAGTCTGAGCAGTGCAACGCGGGCGTTCGCCGACTCGTTCCGACTCATGTCGCGATCGCTCCTCAGCCTCATGCGAACACGTCCCTGTAACACGATTCGACCGAACGTCCGCCGGCCCGGAGCGTCTCCACGTCGTGACAGCCGAGCAAGCGCCCTTCGCCGATAAGCACGATCCGGTCGAATAAGTTTTCCATCTCGCGGATATCGTGCGTGGCGATCAGGAACGTGCGCTCGCCGTCCGCCAATTCTCCGACCACCGCCTGCGCGATCGACTCGCGCGAGACCAAGTCGACGCCCGCGAACGGCTCGTCGAGAATGATGATCGGCGCCTGCCGCGACAGGCTGGTGAGCAGTTGAAGCCGCGCCTCCTGACCGCGCGACATCGAACCGATCCGCTGGCCGCGATCCACGTCCAGCTTGACGCTCAGCTCTTCCATCCGGTCCTGGCTCCAATCCGGATACAGACCCGCCGCCAGCCGCAGCCACTCTCCCGCGCCGAGGTACGGCGGCAGTTGTCCCCGGTCCGGCAGAAAGGACAGTACGCCGAGCCGCTCGGGACCGGCAGGGGCGCCGAACAGCTCCGCCCGACCGCTGTCCGGCGGGTACATGCCCGTCAGAATGCGCATGAGCGACGACTTGCCCGCGCCGTTCGGACCGAGCAATCCTGCGAGACTGCCGGCCGGTATCTCAAAGGATACGCCGTCGAGCACGGTTTTCTTTTTGAAGCGAAGCGTTACGTCCGCGCAGCGGATGGCTGGCGCCTTGGCTGCGGGTCCTATAAGGATATTCCTGTCCGAGTATCGAGATTCCGCCATGACGATCACTCCTTTTCCCGGGCTAACGCCAATAATTGATCGAGAGTCAATCCGATCGAGCGAGCCGTCTCTTCGAGTCTCGCGACCGCTTCCCGCGCCAGTTCTCTGCGCGAGATCCCAATTACCGCTTCATCCTCCGTCACGAACGTTCCCTGCCCCCTGTAAGTCACGATTATTCCCGTGCGCTCCAGCTCCTGATAGGTCTTCATGATCGTCGTCGGATTGACGCGCAGGCTCGCCGCCGCCTCGCGGACGGACGGCAGCCGCGTTCCGGGCTCCAGCTCGCCTCTGGCGATCATCGCGCGCATCTGCTCCACGAACTGCTCGTATAATGGACGGGCCGGATCGAGCCGAAATTCCTCCGGCTTCCATATGCGGATCGGCGGCATTGCCACACCCCGCTTCCTTTGTATGAAGTGTATGACCACACACCATACACTATATACACAGTGTACCACGCACCGCCACACACTTCAATTCCTCTTTCCCTGCAAAGGTCATATCCTCGTCCCACTGCGCGTACAAGTAGGAATAACGTTTAAGACGCCCTTCCTGCGTCTTTGCAAATGGAGGCGAACGCCGGTGAGGATGGCCATCTGGCTGTATTTGTTTTTATTCGTCGCGTTCTTCGATCTGCACGCCCAGTATCCGATGCTCACGCCGTTCGCCGTGTCGCTTGGCGCGGCGCCTTCGTTCATCGGACTGGTCATGGGGATGTACTCGCTCACGCACCTGCCGGGCAATCTGCTGGCGGGATACGGCGTCGACCGGTTCGGAAGCCGTTTTTTCATCTCGGCCAGTCTCGTCGGCGCCGGCGTGCTGCTCCTGCTGCAGTCCAGGGTCACCGATCCCTGGCATCTGCTCTACGTCCGCTCGGTGAGCGGCTTCGTGCTCGCCTTTTTGTCTCCGGCATGCCTCTCGCTGCTGGCGAAGCTCACGCGGGATCACATTAAGCGCGGCAAATTGATGGCGGGGAACGGGCTCGTCCATACGATCGCCTCCGTCGTATCTCCTGCCGCGGGCGCCTATCTCGCCGCCAAAGTCGGCTTCGCCCAGTCGTTCGCGCTTCTCGGCTGGGGCTTGCTCGCTACCGGCCTGCTGTCGCTCTGGTTCGTGCGAGATCCGAAGCATGCCGCCGATGCGGATGCGCCTATGGCTGACGCGGCTGCCGATGGCGCAGCTGGGGTAGCGAGCGAAGCCGCGCTGGCGCCCGATTCGGCTTCGGTCGGGGCGCCTGTGCCGGCCGAAGAAGCGGAAGGGACCTCGGCCGGGGCCGGGTCGCGCAGGTTTCCATGGGCTGTATTCCTGCTGCCGGTGGCCATGGCATTCGCGCAAGGCATCCTCTCCTTCGAGCTGCCGCTGCGGGCGCTCTCGGCCGAGGATGGCGGCGTCCTGAAGACGGGCATTCTGTTCTCCGTCGTAAGCCTCGGCGCGCTCGCCACGCTTGGCCTGCTGTTTTTGCAGCGCTACCTTCCTTATTCGCGCTGCATTATCGGGGTGCTGCTGCTTGCGTTAGCTTACTACGGGCTCGCCTCGGACTGGCCGGTCCCCATGATGGCGCTGCTGTTCGTCGTCGGCATGGCCAAAGGCGTCGTATTTCCCGCGATGACATCGTTCCTGCTGCAGCTCAGCGGCCCGGCACGCTACGGCCGTACCTTCTCGCTGATGGCGATCGCCTCCTCCGTCGGCGCCTTCCTCGGTCCGGTTGCGGCAGGCGCCTTCCGCGGGCATTTGTCTCCATTTTTCCTGTCCTTCGCGATCCTCATGCTCGCGCTGCTGGCCCTGGCCCCCAAGCCCGTATACAAGGAAGGCTGGCATCCGCAACCGGCGGTTCCGCACGCTTGAAGCCAAAAAAACTGCCGCATCCGATATCGGGCGCGACAGTTTTTTTGCTATGAGTAGGGATAACTCTGGCGGAATAGCGATGTGCCACATCCTTATTCCGCAAAATCAGACGCTTTACCTCGATATAGCGATGTGCCACATCCTTATTTCGCAAAAATCCGGGCTCTACCTCAAAATAGCGATGTGCCTGGACCTCTGTCAAGAAAGTGGACAGTACTTTAACGAGTTTTAGCTTATCTCTCTTACAGAAAATTGTGCACGAAACTGAGCCGGCGACAGGTATCCCAGCGAGCTATGGATTCGTTTGCGGTTGTA
>NZ_JBHRYU010000021.1:0-147873 GCF_042649185.1 Cohnella sp. GCM10012308 | reverse complement strand
AAGGATTTATCCCCAAGGAAAAAGGCACACGCGGCAGACATGCCAAAGGGAAGGCAGGGAATTTGGCCGAACGGTTTCAGCAATACAAAACCGCCATTCTGGCCTTTCTTCGTGATGTCCAAATTCCGTTTGACAATAATCAGGCAGAACGTGATATTCGAATGGTCAAGGTGAAAACCAAAGTATCCGGCACTTTTCGTACCATGCTGGGAGCAACGCAGTTTGCACGCATTCGCTCCGTCGTCTCCACGCTCCTCAAACAAAACCTTTCCGTCCTCAAATCCCTCTCACTCGCCATTCACGGGCAGTTTCAGTTCTAACTCACCTAAGTAGTAACTATATTCGCAGGAATTGCGGCGAAAGAAGCCTGGCGGCTTTTCTTATCAAGCCTCGCTGCCGGCCTGCCGCGCCCATTCCTCCGCAAGCCGGAGATCCTCAGTCGGCCGGTGCCCGCGTTGCAGCTCCCCGATGGTTAGCCCGAAGTCCATCTGCAGGTGCGGATAATCGGGAAAGCTCTCCCAATCGCCGCCCCAGGAGAAGCCGAGCCGCTTGGCGATCCCGACGACTTCCATCCAGTCGGACTTTCCGTTGCGATTGCCGTCGTACGCCGTATCCCATAGGACTTTGCCCTGCTTCGTGCGAATGGCGAAGTCGATGGCCAAGCCGTAGTTATGATACGATTGGCCGCCTTTGGCATTGGTCACGATGTCGCCGGGAGCGCTTCGGCCCTTGCGATAGAGCGCATCCTGCTCGGCCTCGCTGCGAAAGCCGTCCGTAATCGCAATCCGTATGCCCAGCGCTTCGGATTCGGCCTTCAGCGTTTTCATTTTTTCGGCGACGATCGGGTGCAGGGCGACGACCGGCGGCACTTCGCGCCACAGATCGGCAGGCAGCAGCGATTTGACGGCAGGCAGGTTCGCGGCGACGATCAGCGCGGCGACGACACATGCGGCCAGCAGCAGGCGGCCGCGCCGGCGGGCGGGGGAGGCTCGCCTTCTCGCCAGCGATGCCCCGGAGGTTCCCAAGCTCATCAATCTCTTCCTTTCAAAATCTAATCTATTGATACTCCCTATTATTCTCTCAAATACGATTCGTAATCCTATTTTTCTATTATAAGCGTGCATGGGGCGGTATCCCAACCGACCAAAGGAGGGGGCGACAAACAGATAATTATTGTGTTACAAAAAATATTGGCTTGCAAAAACTAATGTAATTAGTTATATTTAAACTAATAACATTAGTTTAACAAACGGAGGTTCGTAAAATGCGACTGACGACTATGGATCATTTACATCAGTTATCTTTTATGCCCCGCTTTTTCCCGGTTAATGCGTATTTCGTAGCGGAGCAGGACGGCCTGACGCTGATCGACGCCGCGCTTCCCTACAGCGCCAAAGGCATTATCGACGCTGCTGCCCGGATCGGCATGCCGATCCGCCGCATTCTGTTGACGCATGCGCACGGCGACCATATCGGCGCGCTTGATCGGCTGAAGTCGGCGCTGCCCGATGCCGAGGTCCTCATCTCCGCAAGGGACGCCAGACTGCTCGCCGGGGACAAGACGCTGGATCCGGGCGAGCAACAAACGCCGATCCGAGGCGGCGTGCCCAAGCCGGGCGCAATCGTTACCAGGCCCGATACGCTGCTGGTCGACGGTGACCGCGTAGGCTCGCTGCTTGCGATCGCAACGCCAGGCCACACGCCGGGATCGATATCCTTTTTGGACGCCCGCACGGGCGCGCTGATCGTGGGAGACGCCTTTCAGGTGCGCGGAGGCATGGCCGTGTCCGGGAAGATGCAGCCGCTGTTTCCGTTTCCGGCGATGGCGACCTGGAGCCCGGCCGAAGCGCTCCGTTCGGCCCGCCGGCTGATCGGGCTGAAGCCGAAGCTGCTCGCTGTAGGCCATGGCCGAATGGTCGCCGATCCGCTCGAGGCGATGGCCGCTGCAGCGCGCGCCGCGGAGCGCAGCCTGGAAGCGCAAGGCAAAGGAGGGGCCAGCCATGTCACCGCGAATCGGCCTTGATCGGGCGACGCTGCTGCAGGCTGCCACGGAGATGGCCGACGAGCATGGCCTGGAATCCGTGACGCTGGCATCCCTCGCGCAAAAGCTGAAGATCCGCTCGCCTTCGCTTTACAATCACGTGAACGGCTTGCCCGATCTGCGCCGGGAGCTGGCGCTGTCTGGTCTCGCCAAGATGTCGACGCGCTTTGAAGCCGTATTGCCCGAAGCTTCGGGCGACGAAGCCTTGCGCGCTTTCAGCCGCGCTTACCTCGACTTTGCCCGCCGGCATCCGGGCTTGTACGAAGCGGTGCAGCGCGCGCCCGATCCCGAAGACCGCGAGCTCAGCGAAGCCGGGGCCGTCGTCGTCGGGCTCGTCGTCCGCGTCATCGAGACCTACGGCCTGCGCGGGGACGCGGCCATCCATGCCGTGCGCGGCATCCGCAGCGTCCTGCACGGATTTGTATCGATCGAGCGCCAGGGAGGCTTCGGCATGCCCCTGGACCTGGACGTCACTTTTCGTCTGCTGGTGGATACGTTCATTGCCGGCGTCAAATCCCTAAGAGAGCAGGGAGAAGCGTGATTTTGTGCGAATGCGCTTGAACTGGCAGAGGTGGGGGAGGGCCGCCCGGCCGGGTAAACAAACTTCATTTTACCGTTTTAACAATATCCCCTTCGAACAGGACAAGCGCTCCGTGGTACCAAAATAGCTGATCCTATCGTCTTTTGCATGCCCCGTTTAAGGCGTCCTGTCGCTCAAATCTGCGGGCAATCTGGATTCTGAAGCCGGTCCTGATCAAAGGGGATACTGTTAAAACGTTATAGAGTCGCCAGTTGACCTTGCATAGCTTGACAGTCGGTGCCGTATCGGATAAAGTGTAACTTACCAAAAGTAATTTACTTTATAAAAATGGTAGAGAGGACGGTCCTTATGACGCGTTCCATCCATCCCGATACGGACCTCGGCACCGTACATTTGAAGGTTTCTGAGCTTGATCGATCCATCCGGTTTTATGAAGAAATCATCGGCCTTAAGCTGGTCTCCCGCGAGGGAGAGACGGCTCGCATGGGCGTAGGCGGATCTGACGCGCTGCTCCAGCTCGAGCAGCTGTCCGAAGGTGCGGTATCGGCGCCGCGCAGGCGCACGGGACTCTATCACTTCGCGATTCTCGTGCCGTCGCGGGAGGCGCTCGGGCTTGTGGTGCGCAACTTCCTCCAGCGCCGGGTCCCGATCGGGCAAGGAGATCACCTCGTCAGCGAGGCGATCTATCTGAACGATCCCGACGACAACGGCATCGAAGTGTACGCCGACCGTCCGCGGGATACCTGGACCTATACGCCGCAAGGTGAAGTCGCGATGGCGACCGATCCGGTCGATATCGAGGGCTTGCTTGCCTTGGCCGGCGACAAGCCTTGGACCGGCCTGCCCGCAGGTACCGTGATGGGCCATGTCCATCTGCACGTGAGGGACCTGCAGGAAGCCAAGCGATTCTATGTCGACGCGCTGGGCTTCGACATCGTCGCGAACTACGGCGGCCAGGCGCTGTTCGTGTCCGCCGGCGGCTACCATCACCATGTGGGCCTGAACACATGGGCGGGCGTCGGCGCGCCGCCGCCTCCTGCGAACGCGCCCGGCCTCATCTTCTTCACGGTCCGGCTGCCGGACGCCGCCGAGCTCGCGCGCATTCTGACAGCGCTTGGCGAGCAAGGCATTCCGTCGGAGCAGTATGAGGACGGCTACTTCGTCGCCGATCCTTCGTCCAATCGCGTGCTGTTGACCGTACGCGCCTAACGGGGCTCAAATAATCAAAAGCCTTCGGTTCTACCGTTCCCGGTAGCCGAAGGCTTTTTCTCGTCTCGCCGCTATTAGTCGTCCTGCGAAGTCAAAATCACGGGACCGTCCTTCGTGATCGCGATCGTGTGCTCGAACTGCGCGGACAGCTTGCCGTCCATCGTGCGCGCGGTCCAGCCGTCCTCGTCGATCATCATTCGCCAGGTTCCTTCGTTGATCATCGGCTCGATCGTAATGACCATGCCTTCCTGGAAGCGAAAGCCTTTGCCCGGGATGCCGACATGAATGAAGTTCGGCTCTTCGTGCAGCTCCCTGCCGATGCCGTGCGCGGCCAGTTCCCGGACGCTGGAGAAGCCGTTCGCTTGCGCGTGCTTGTGCAGCGGATACATCGCGTCGCCGATCCGGTTGCCGATGACGGCGTGCCGGATGCCGATATCCAGGCATTCCTTCGTGACGCGCATGAGCTTCTCGGCCGTCGGCGACAGCTCGCCGACCGCGTACGTCCATGCCGAGTCACCGAGCCAGCCGTTCAGCTCCGCGACCGTATCGATCGTGACGAGATCCCCGTTTTTAAGCGGCGTATGGTTGGGAAAACCGTGCGCGATCACGTCGTTTACGGAAGCGCAGGTGGCGAATTTATAGTTTTTGTAGGTTTTCGTGAACGGTCTGGCGCCGTAGCCGGCCATGACGTCTTCTACGAGCTCTTCGATCTGCCACGTCGTCACGCCCGGACGGATCATCTTGCGGATTTCCTTGTGACAGGCGGCTACGACGGCTCCCGCCGCTCTGATATGCTCAATCTCCTGAGGAGATTTCAGCGTCACCATGGCTTACAGGCTCCTCTCTACTCTACGGTCACGATACACCTTTTAGGATGAAGGCGTCAATTCGCCCGGTATCGGCAAAGTATGCGCGAACGAACGGGATGGTGCTCATCTCGCATCATATGTGAACGAATGCAGCCGCATCGTTGTGACGCGTCCCGAAATCGAGCGGCTCGTTTCGGCCCTGCGTACAACGATGCCCGCGAGGCATAGCGCCGCGCATGGCCTGCCACTACAATGGAAGCCAGATGAGCGCCCATATGGTAGTCAAGCGAGCCGGGTTGGCTGGGCACGAGGAGGAACGGCATGATCAAGCAGCTGCTGGACTTGTTTATCGCATTCGGGAGATCGACGATGCTCGGATACGGCGGAGGGCCTTCAATTATACCCTTATATCAGAACGAAGTCGTGAATCGGTATCAATGGATGGGAAACGAGGAATTCGGAAAGGCGCTGGCCTTCGGCAACGCGCTGCCCGGTCCGATCGCCACCAAGCTGGCGGCCTATATCGGGTTCAAGGTCGCGGGCTGGCTAGGCGCGCTCATAGCCGTGACGGCCGTCGTCATGCCGACCGCGCTGCTCATGGTGCTGCTCGTCGGCCTGATGCACAGGCTGCAAGGCAATCCTTATATCAAAGGGATGATTAAAGGCGTGCAGCCGGTCATCTTCGTCATGCTCGCTATGCTGGCTTACGACTTCGCCAAATTTGCGTTTCAGCGCAGCGGCGGCCCGGTCGTCTTTCTGCCGTTCGCGCTTGCCGCGATTTACTTTATCATGGTACAGTATCTCAAGATCAATGCGGTGTGGGGCATTCTTGGCGCGCTCGTCATCGGGGCCTTGTTCATGCGGGAGAACGCGGGCTGAAGCGATTAGCCTAGACGAGATACGTCGAGCCGACTCATCCATTCCGATAGGGAAACCGTAGCGCGCTCCGGCATTGGCCGGAGCGTTTTGTCGCAGGCGGAGCGATAGAAGCATTAGAAGGGGAGTTGACGATAGCGATGATCAAGGCGGTCGTGTTCGACTTTGACGGGACGATACTGGATACGGAAACCGTAACTTACGAGGCGATGAACGGCGTCTTCAGAGAGCGCGGGCATGAGCTGCCGATGGACAAATGGGCGGGCGCGATCGGCACGCTTCACGGCTTCGACGCATGGGCGGAGCTGTCCGCATTCACGGGAGAGACCGTCGATCGCGGGTGGCTCGACGCCCGGTTCGGGGAGCTGTACGCGGGGATGGTGCACCAGGTGCCGCTGCTGCCGGGCATTTTGGACGCGCTCGAGGAGGCGAAGCGGCTCGGACTCGCCGTTGGACTTGCGACGAGTTCATACCGCGCATGGATCGAACCGCATCTGGAACGGCTCGATCTGCGCAGGCATTTTGATGCGATCCATACGGCGGACGACGTGGAAAAGGTAAAGCCGGATCCCGCGCTGTACCGGCTGGCCGTTCGGTCGCTAGGCGTGGAGCCGGGCGAAGCGGTCGCCATCGAGGATTCGCTGAACGGGCTAAGAGCCGCCAAAGCCGCCGGCTTGTACGGCATCGCCGTGCCGAACGCCATGACGGCCGGGCTCGACTTTTCCGAAGCGGACCTTGTCGTGCCGACGTTGGACGGACAAAAGCTCGAGATGCTCGTCGCGCGTTGGAACGGTTAACCGCAGCAGCCGTCAGCAGAAGGCGACTCTAAATGTACGTACAAGTACGCCGCTGTGCTATAATAGCTGCTATACGTTTTGCGCGAGGTGAACAGGTTGAATCCGCAATACCCGAAGTATCAGCGGTTAAAGGAAGAGATCTCCTCCTGGATCGCGGGCGGCAAGTACCGTCCGGGGGACAAGCTGCCGTCCGAGAACGAGTTGGCCGAGCAATTCGGCCTGAGCCGCCAGACGGTCCGTCAATCGATCGGGGAGCTGGTCAGCGAAGGCTGGCTGTCCCGCGAGCAGGGCAAGGGCACCTTCGTCGCCAAGCTCCAGGCCGATCGCAGGGGGAGCGGCGCGAGCAGGATGGTCGGCTTGATTACGACTCATATATCCGATTACATTTTCCCGTCCATCGTCCGGGGCGTCGAGGCCGCGCTCAAGGAGAGAGGCTATCGGCTGCTGCTGTCCAGCACGGAAGGCAGCAAGGATAAGGAACGGGAGAGCCTGGAGACGATGCTGTCCCAAGGCGTGTGCGGCCTCATCGTCGAGCCGACGAAAAGCGCGGAGGGCAATCCGAATTACGAGGCTTTTATGGCGCTCGAGTACCATGGCATCCCGATGCTGATGATTAACGAGCAGTATCCGGATCTGGACTGGCCCTGCGTGAAGGTTGACGACGAGGCGGGCGGCGCCCTGGCGACGGAGCATCTGCTTGCGGCCGGACACCGCGCGATCGCCGGACTGTTCAAGACGGACGACCTGCAGGGCGTGCACCGGATGAAAGGCTTCGTCCAGGCGCACCGCGAACGCCGCTTGTCCGTACCGCCGGACCTGCTCGTGCGCTACCGGACGGAAAATCGCGATTCGAGGCCGCACGAGGCGCTTCGCGAGCTGCTCTCGCGGCCGGAGCCGCCGACGGCGATCGTCTGCTATAACGACCAGCTCGCCGTCTCCCTGCTGGACGTCATTCGCGAAGAGGGGCTGCGCGTTCCGGAAAATCTGTCGATCGTCAGCTTCGACGATTCGTTCCTTGCGACCGCGACCGAGATCAAGCTGACGACGGTGTCGCATCCGAAGGCCGAGCTCGGCGAGCTTGCCGCGAATCTGCTGGTGACGATGCTGGAAAAGGACGTTGTCGGCCGAAGCGAAGGGCATGTCTACGCGCCGCATCTGGTGCTGCGGACGTCGACGGCGCCGCTGCATTCATTTTAAGCAAGCTTTAAGCCGGCGTTCATTTTCATTTAATGGAAGGGGCTTATGATGAATTCAACCCCCCCAGTGAGATATAGGAAGACTTGGCCCGCAGCGATGCGGGCTCTTTTTTTATCGATGAAGTTATTCTCTCGACACACATGTACGTACAAGTTATAATGTAAACGAACTCAAAACAGACAATACGTAAAGCCAACCAGACGCTTATATGGCGCACGTTCCGGCACTCGAGCTTCCAAAACGAGGGGCGCGGATCGGCGCGGGGATACCCGAAGATATTCATTTTTACCTTGTGAAGGATGTGCGCTCATGCTGGAACAATTAAAAGCGGAAGTATGCCAGGCGAACGCCGAGCTGCCGAAGTACGGTCTCGTCACGTTCACCTGGGGCAACGTCAGCGGCTTCGACCGCGAATCCGGCCTCATGGTCATCAAGCCGAGCGGCGTGCCGTACGAGGAACTTCGCCCGGAGCAGATGGTCGTGCTCGATCTGGACGGCAACGTCGTGGAAGGCGATCTGCGCCCGTCCTCGGACACGCCGACGCATCTCGTGCTGTATCGCTCGTTCCCCGGCATCGGCGGGATCGTGCATACGCACTCGCCTTGGGCGACGATCTGGTCGCAGGCCGGCCAGGGCATCCCGGCGCTGGGCACGACGCAGGCGGACTACTTTTACGGGACGATCCCGTGCACGCGGGCGATGACGCCGGCAGAGATCGAAGGCGCTTACGAGCATGAGACGGGCAACGTCATCGTCGAGGCTTTCCGCGGGATCGACCCGCAGCAGGTGCCGGGCGTGCTGGTGTACAGCCATGCGCCGTTCGCCTGGGGCAAGAACGCCATGAACGCGCTGCACAATGCCGTCGTGCTAGAGGAGGTCGCCAAGATGGCGTACCATACGAGGCAGCTGAACGCCGGCATTCCGTCGATGCAGCAGGAGCTGCTCGACAAGCACTATCTTCGCAAGCACGGCGCCAATGCGTATTACGGTCAACCGGGCGACGCGCATTAATGAATCGGCATGGATAATTGCATGAATAATTGCATGGACCATGGACCGTCGGCAAGACGAATTTAACGTTTATTACTGAGCCATCATACGAGGAGGCAATATCATGAGCGCAAAATACGCCATCGGCGTCGACTACGGCACGCAATCGGGACGCGCGGTGCTGGTCGATCTGTCGAACGGCCACGAGATCGCGGACCACGTCACGCCTTACCCGCACGGCGTCATTGACGAGAAACTGCCGGTTTCCGGCATCGAACTCGGCCATGACTGGGCCCTGCAGCACCCGGACGACTACCTCGAGGTGCTGCGCCGTTCGGTGCCGGCCGTGCTGCAGGCATCCGGCGTAGCGGCGGAGGACGTCATCGGCCTCGGCATCGATTTCACCGCCTGCACGATGTTGCCCGTAGATGCGGGCGGTACACCGCTGTGCTTCCTGCCGGAGTGGAAGGACAATCCGCACGGCTGGGTCAAGCTGTGGAAGCATCACGCCGCGCAGGACGAGGCGGACCGCCTGAACGCCATCGCGGCGGAGCGGGGCGAGAAGTTCCTGCCGCGCTACGGCGGCAAGATCTCCTCGGAGTGGATGGTCGCCAAGGTGTGGCAGATCTTGAACGAGGCGCCTGAAGTGTACGAGGCGACAGATCTCTTCACCGAGGCGACAGACTGGGTCATCTCGCAGTTGACCGGCGCGTTCGTACGCAACAGCTGCACGGCCGGCTACAAGTCGATCTGGCACAAGCAAGAGGGCTACCCGAGCCAGGACTTCTTCAAGGCGCTCGATCCCCGGCTCGAGAACCTGACTTCGACCAAGCTGCGCGGCGACATTAAGCCGCTCGGCTCGAAGGCCGGCGAGCTGACGGCAAAGATGGCGGAGCTGACGGGCCTAGTTGCAGGCACGGCGATCGCGGTCGGCAACGTGGACGCGCACGCGGCGGTACCGGCGGTCGGCGTCGTGGACGAAGGCAAGCTCGTGATGGCGATGGGCACGTCGATCTGCCATATGCTGCTCGGCAAGGAAGAAGTCGAAGTCGAGGGCATGTGCGGCGTCGTCGAAGACGGCATCATCGAGGGCTATATGGGCTACGAGGCCGGGCAGTCGGCGGTCGGCGATATCTTTGAATGGTTCGTCGAGGAAGCGGTGCCGGCGTACGTGAAGGAAGCGGCGGAAAAAGACGGCGTCGGCGTTCACCAGTGGCTGACGGAGCGGGCGGCGCAGTACAAGCCGGGCGAGACGGGCCTGGTGGCGCTGGACTGGTGGAACGGCAACCGCTCGGTGCTCGTGGACACGAACCTGACGGGCGTCGTCGTGGGCTACACGCTGCTGACCAAGCCGGAGGAAATGTACCGCACGCTGCTCGAGGCGACGGCGTTCGGGACGCGGACGATTATCGACGCGTTCCACAACAACGGCGTGCCTGTCGAGGAAGTGTACGCCTGCGGCGGACTGCCGCAGAAGAACGCGCTGCTCATGCAGATCTATGCGGACGTAACGAACCGCGAGATCAAGGTGGCGGACTCCAAGCAGACGCCGGCGGTCGGCGCGGCGATGTTCGGCGCGGTGGCGGCGGGCGCGGCCAAGGGCGGCTACGACAGCGTCGTGGACGCTGCGAAGGCGATGGCGCGCGTGCGGGAGGAGACGTTCAAGCCGATCCCCGAGAACGTGGCGGTATACGAGCGGCTGTATGCGGAGTACCGGACGCTGCACGACTACTTCGGCCGCGGCGCGAACGACGTCATGAAGCGGTTGAAGGCGCTGAAGGAAGAGGCGTCGAAGTAAACGCGGCGTCAAAACAAGAGGCATTAAAATAAGTGGCATCAAAAATAAGCGGCATCAAAAATAAGCGCGGCTCGCATTCGTTTCTCCCCTAAGGGGAAACGCGAATGCGGGCTTTTCTTTCGTTTCAGCCGAGCATATCGCATGCCACGTACCGAAAATACCGGATTCCGCCGGTCCTCCATTCCTGATAGAGTAGAAGCATGCTCCCTTCGAAACGGCTTCGGCGGGAGCCGTTGACGTACCCGGAGGCGATGCGCATTGTTCTACAGCTTGCGATCCAGACTGACGCTGACGTTCGTCGTGCTGCTGGTCGTGCCGTTCATGATCCTTGTGGCGGTGGTCACCCAGATCTCCAACAGCGTCATTGGCCGTTCGATCGAGGGATCGACCTCGCAGACGATGGATCAGTACGCATCGCTCGTCACGACGCTGACGACGCAGGCGGAGGACGTCGCCAACCAGGTGCTGAGCAACGAGATTACCCAGCAGTGGATCTCCGCGCGCATGGACGCGCAGCTGTCGACCGAACGCAGCCTGTCGCTCGACGCCGAGCTTCGCAAATATCTGTCTTCCATCGCGCTTAACCATTCCTCAATTTCTTCCATTACGATTTTCAATAAAAACGGCACTGCGGTCGGCATCCGCGACCAGAGCTTCCGCGATCCGTCCTTCCTGCAGACCGTGTGGTACCGGGACTTCATGGGGCAGGGCACGCGTTGGGTGACCGCCCACCTGGATCCTTACCAGCCGGCATACTTAACCGAAGAGAGCGTGAACAGCCTGCTGTTTAACCTGGTGCAGCTCAGCTCGTTCCGCAAGCTCGGCGTGCTAAAGGTCAATGTCCTCACCTCCTCGATCCAGGACCCGCTCGACAAGATCGCCTTCGGCGAGCAGGGCGGCGTCTACCTGGTAGACCGCGAGGGCGAGCCCGTGCTGCGCCAGCAAATTCCCGCGGACATGTCCTTCTTCAAGCGCGCGCTGCCGCAGATTGCGGCGGACAAGCGGTCGGGCGGCAAGCTCACGCTGGACGGCAAAGGCGGCAAGCATATCGTTCTTTACCGCAAAATTAAAAACGCGGATTGGCTGCTGGTCGGCGAGGTGCCCAAGTACGAGCTGTTCCAGAAAATGAGCTGGGTCCGCCATACGATGCTATGGGTCGGCGCGCTGCTGCTCATCGCGACGACCGGCGCGGCCTTCTGGCTGTCGTCGGGCATCGCGCGGCCGCTCAGCCGGCTGGCGGGCGCCATGCGGAGCGCGGAGCGCAGCGGTTTCAAGTCGACGACGGTTCACGGCCCGCCGGCAGCGCTGCCGGTGCCGGCCAACGAGGTCGGCTACGTGACCCAGGTATTCAGCAGCATGATGGGCAGGCTCGGCGAGCTGATCGAGACGGAGTTCAAGGCGAACCTGCGGCGTCAGGACGCCGAATATAAGGCGCTGCTCATGCAGATTAATCCTCACTTTTTATACAACACGCTCGAGGCGATCGGCAGCCTGTCGGCGCAGGAGCGCAGCGACGAGGTTATCGACGTGACCGAATGGCTCGGACAGATGCTGCGTTACTCCCTGCGCGCGGACAGCGATCTGGTGGCGCTCAAGGAGGAGCTTCGCTACATCCGGCATTACGTGTCGATTATGAGCGTCCGGTTCGGCGATCGGCTCCGGGTGTCCATCGAGGAGGAAGAAGGGCTCGGGGATCAGCAGATCGTGAAGTTTATTTTGCAGCCGCTCGTGGAGAATGCGATCAAGTTCGGCGCCGAGAGCGGCGGCGAAGCGGTCGTCTCAATCCGGGCCGGCCGACGCGGACGACGCCTCGAGATCGAAGTCGCGGACAATGGACCTGGTATATCGCCCGAGATGGCAGAGGAGCTCGCGCGGGGTATCGCGCGCAGCGACCTGGCGGACGTGTTGAGCGCGGGCGGCAGCAGCATCGGGTTGCGCAACGTCTTGGCGCGCTGCGGGCTGTATTACGGCAAAGCGTTCGACGCGGAGATCGGGCGTTCGCCGGGCGGCGGCGCCTCGATCAAGCTGCTCATACCGGCAAAGGAGGAATGAACGATGTATCGCGTGATTCTGGCGGACGACGAACCGGAGATTTGCAAGGGGCTGCGGCTGAAGATTGCATGGGAGCGGCTGGGCTTCGAGATCGCCGGCGAAGCGCGCAACGGCAAGGAAGCGCTGGATGCCATCGCGAGCGGGCGGCCGCAGCTCCTGCTGACCGACATCCGCATGCCGGTCATGGACGGGCTCGAGCTGCTGCAGGCCTGCAAGCGGCTGCATCCCGGGCTGCGTATCGTCGTGCTGTCGGGGCACGACGATTTCCAATACGTCCAGACGGCGCTGCGCTGCGGAGCGAGGGACTACGTGCTCAAGCCGGTCGTCCGCCGGGAGCTGACCGAGCTGCTCGAGACGATCCGCGGCGAGCTGGACGCGGAGCGGGACGCCGCGCGGGCGCGCGAAGCAATCGGCCTGCAGTGGCGGCAGCGGCTGCCGCTGCTGCAGGAGCAGTACGTGCTCGGCCGGATCTATGACGGCGGCGAGGCTCCCGGCATCGGCGAACGCGAGGAGGCGCGGCGGCTCGAGCTGGCCGGCTTCGACGGCGCGGACGGCGAGGGGGCCGCGCTGCGCTTCATGGGCGCCGAGTACCGGGTGCCAGCGGGTCGTGTGCCGGCGGGCGAGGAAGACGACGAACGCCTTGCGCTTGCTTTTCGGCTCGTCAGCCGGGAAATCGCGGCGGACGGGCGCTGGTCGCGCCGCGTGACGCCGTTCGCCGACAAGGCGTATCCGCGCCTCCAGTTTTTCGCGGCGACCGCCGAGGACGAAGCTGAGAGCGAGTCGCTGCTCGCGGAGCTGGCGGCAGAGCTGCTGGCCGCGGCCGAGGGCAGCCTGCGCCTCGCCGCTGTCGCGGGGATCGGCGCCGCCTGTTCCCCAGCGGAGGGGAGCACCGCGCTGCGGCGCGCTTACCTTTCCGCCGTGACGGCTTTAAGCCGCGCGCCGGTCGGGCCGGAGTGCCGAATCGTTCGTGCGGACGATCTGGAAGGACGCGCCGCCAGGCCGAGCGCCGGCACCGAGACGATCGAGGCGATCCGGCGTCATATCGAGGACGCCTATAAGGACGAGATCAGCCTGGCGATGATGGCCGAGCGCTTCCACATGAACGTCACTTACCTGTCGGAGCTGTTCAAAAAGCAGACCGGCTCCACGTTCAGCGATTATGTGGCCGAGGTGCGGCTCGGCCGCGCGGAGCTGCTGCTGCGAGACACTGCCATGCGGCTTGCCGATATCGCCGAGTGGACCGGCTTTTCCACCGCGAGCTATCTCAGCGCCGCGTTCAAGAGGCGCTACGGACTCAGTCCGGCGGATTACCGGGCGCGGCTGTCGGGCGACAGGACTTAGAGATCGTCACCGGTTAACAAGTAGCCGTATTGCTGAGGATACTGGCGGATCGCCTCGCCTAGTTTGCCGTATTCCTCGGATAGAATGACAGTTCGGACGCGTTGGGCGTTCGGGTCCTTAGGCCTCAAAAAGCCGGATTCAGTCCATTGTTTGATTTTAGCGCGTGCGGTGCGGTCGCCCATGTCCAGCAGCAGCATGATTTCGGTTATGCTCATCTCTTCTTGTTTGAAAACAAATTGCCGAAAGACTTGTCTTTGGTGCACGTCGAGCTTGCGAATCATCTCGGGCTCTGCCCGAAGAAGCTCCGCGTTTTTTTCCAGCGCGATCTGTGCGGCCTGCGCGTAGACTTCTGCAAGGCCTTCAAGGAAATAATCGAGCCAAACGGTGAGATCGGCTTCGTGTCTGCCGAAATAATAGTTATGAGACAAGCCCATCTGCAGGTTCTTGTAGTAGGCATTCAGGTTGCGATCATAGAAGTTTTCGAGAATGAACAGTCCCTTTAAACCGTACCGGTGGCGTCTTAGGATGTAGGTGGCGATCATTCGCGAGGTACGGCCGTTTCCATCCATATACGGGTGTATGGTTAAAAACTGCCACATCGCGATTCCTGCCCGAATGGGGGCCGGTATATCAAGCGACTCTGGCGCGTTTAACCATGCAACGTAGTCCTCCATTAAGGCGGGGACGTCCGTATGTTCCGGAGGCATATAAAAGCCTGACTGATTGCGGCTGCCCACTCGATTTTGTTCCGTACGATACTCGCTTAAGCGGGGCTTACGTCCGTGCGAGACTCGAATGACCGCATGAATTTTTTTAATCCATTCTTCCGTAATAGGAAGGTTTCTGCGTTCGGAATCGTCCAGGAAGTCAATCGCCTTCATGAGATTGAATACTTCTTGTTCAAGATCGTTATCGCTGTTTCGGTACAACGATCTACGCTTTTGATCATCGTCCAGCTCGTTACCTTCCATTCTCGTGGACAGCAAGACGGTCGTTTCTTTGGCCTCTTTTTGCAATTCTTTTAGGATATCGGCCGGCAAAGGCAATTGATCGATAATCGTACTGGCGCGTTGGATTTCCAACAGATGGTGAACCATCTTCATCGTGGTTGAGAATTTAGGTTGAAACATGTTTTCACCTCACTATTATTATATTATTACCGCTAAATTGCCGCAATATATGTTGATCAATGTATCATCCGCACCCGAACAAATCGCATGCCAACAACCGAGCTCAGCGGATTCAGGCGCGATGCCTGCGGTGGTAGCATGAACTTGCAAGCCAAACTATCGAAGGGCGAGGGGTACGCATGAAAAAGAAATGGCCGCTGGCGCTCGGCATGCTGCTGGCTGTAGGGGGATTGTCCGCCTGCGGCGATTCCGACAAAGACAACGCCGAAGCCGGCGCGTCGGGCTCGCAATCAGGGGACGGCGAGGTTGTCGAGTTGTCCTTCTGGCGTCACGATTACGCACCAGAGGCTGAGGCGCTGAAGAAGCTGATCGCCTCGTTCGAGGAGAGCCACAAGAACATCAAGATCGATTTTCAGATGATCCCGAACGATCAGTACGAGACCAAGATCCGCACGGCGCTCGCCGGCGGCAACCCGCCCGACATCATGGCGCTCGACGCGCCGACGCTGGCGTCCTACGCGGCGCAGAAGGCGATCATTCCGCTCGACGATTACTTCGCGAAGGACGGGAACAAGGACGACCTGCTGAAGCCTGTTATCGAGGGCCTCACCTACGACGGCAAGATGTACGCCACGCCGAACAACGAGGGCACGATCGTCATGTTCTACAACAAGAAGATGTTCGAGGCGAAGGGCCTCCCGCTCCCGTCCAAAAACGTGGACGAGGCGTGGACGTGGGACCAGGTGTTGGACGCCGCCAAGAAGCTGAATGATCCGGCCAAGGGCGTCTACGGCTGGAACCCGACGCCGTGGGGCTTCGTCGGCCACGAGGGCGCGCCGTATTCGGAGATGGCGTTCCTCTGGCAGGCCAGCGCGGAGATTCTGAGCCCGGACGGCAAGACCGCCAAAGGCTATCTGGATTCCGCCGAAGCGAAAAAGGCGCTGACGTTCTGGAAGGGATTGTTCAACACGGACAAGGTATCCCCGAAGGAGCTGCCGCAGGACGCGTTCTGGAACGGCAAGGTCGCCATCCACGTGGACGGACCGTTCGCGTTCCAGTACCAGGAGCAGAACTTCCCGAATTTCAAGCTAGGCGAAGACTACGACGTCGCGCCGCTCTGGAAGGATAAGAAGATGATCGGCACGACGGGCAGCTGGGGCATGGCGATCACGTCCAAGTCCGAGCATCCGGACGAGGCATGGGAATTCGTTAACTGGGTCACGGGCGTCGAAGGCTCCAAGGTCTGGTACCAGGAGACGAAAAACCTGCCGGCCCGCCAGTCGACGTTCGACGCGTTCGACGAGCTGAAGGCGTATCCGATGAACATCTACGCGGAGCAGCTCGCGAAGTACGGCCATCCGCGTCCGGTCACGCCGGCCTACCCGGCGATCAGCGAGGCGATCCGCCAGCTGTTCGAGGACGTCGGACTCGGCAATGCCGACGTCGACGGCTCGCTCGCCAAGGCCGTCAAGAAGATTGAAGACGGCATCGCCACGCTCGGCAAGGAATAATCCATTTCGGGGCAGGGGGCAGGACCGACCCTGCCCTTGCCATGTCCGCCCGCGGTCATCCGCAGAAGGAGGGATCTTGTATGACCAGACCCGCAAGAACGCACCGACTCGCAAGCTCCGCTGCATCCGCAAGCTCTGCGGCAATCGCAGGCGCGGCAGAATCAGCGCGATCCAGCAAGCCGGCCAAGCGCCCTTCCGCCTCCTACGAGCGCCAGGAGGCCAAGGCCGCGCTGCTGTTCATCCTGCCGGCCTTCGCGCTGCTCGCCGTCTTCATTTTTTACCCGATGCTCCAGGCGCTGTGGATCAGCTTCCGCCACTACAACCTCATCTCCGCCGATTCGGCGTTCGCCGGCTTCGGCAACTACGGCAAGCTGCTTGGCGACGAGACCTTCCTCGCGAGCCTGCGCCATTCGTTCTACTTCACGGTCGTCGTGCTGCCGGTGCAGACCGCGATCTCGCTCGGCCTCGCGCTGCTCATCCAGCGCAGGTTCAGGGGCGTCGGCTTTTTCCGCACCGTGTACTTCCTGCCCGTCGCCGTCTCGTTCGCGATCGCCTCGACGATCTTCAGGCTGATCTACAACAAGGATTACGGTATGCTGAACATCGTGCTCAAGGGGCTCGGGCTGCCCGTCCTCGACTTTCTGTCCAATCCCGACATCTCGATGCTGGGCATCATCATCCTTTGCATCTGGCGTGCGATGGGCTTCGTCATGGTCATCTTTCTGGCGGGGCTGAACAATATCCCGGACTACCTGTACGAGGCGGCGCACGTCGACGGGGCCGGTCCGCTGCAGCGCTTTTATTACGTGACGGTTCCGCTGCTGAAGCGCACGCTCGCCTTTGTCGTCATCATCACGACGATGGACGCGCTCAAAATTTTCATTCCGATCTACATCACGACCAGCGGCGGGCCTGCCGGTTCGACGAGCACGGTCGTGCATTTCATCTACGAGACGGCCTTCAAGCAGATGAACATGGGCTACGCCGCCGCGGCCGCGTTCCTGTTTTTCCTGCTCGTGCTGGCGATCTCCGCCGTGCAGCTGCGCCTGTTCCGCAGCGACGTCGAGTACTAGAAGGAGGCGCAACATGACAAAACCGATCGGCTTCACGCTCCGGTGGGCGACGCTGATGCTCGCGGCGGTCGTTTCCCTGTTCCCGATTTACTGGATGGTCATGAGCTCGTTCCGCACGCACGAAGAAATCTTCCGCTATACCGAGCTCGGCCGCGGCCTGTTTCTGCCGGTCGATTGGACGCTGCAAAACTACCGCGACATCTTCCTCGACCCGGCCAAGCCGTTCGGAAGATATTTGCTCAATACGCTATCGGTCGCTGTCGTCGTTACTTCGGCCGGCTTGCTGATCAACGCTATGGCGGCCTTTTCTTTCGCGAAGCTCAGGTTCCCTTTAAAAAAAGGCCTCCTTGCGCTCTTCCTGTCGTCGCTCGTCATTCCGTACGAAGTGATCATGATCCCGCAGTACCTGCTCATGCGGGACCTCGGCTGGATCAACAGCTACAAGGCGCTTATTTTTCCGCAGATCGTCTGGGTGTTCGGCATTTTTATGCTCATCCAGTTTTTCGCCGACATCCCGCGCGACATCCTCGACGCGGCGCGGATGGACGGCGCACGCTGGCCGCGCATTTTCACCGTGATCGTGCTTCCGGCGGCGGTGCCCGCGCTCATCACGCTCGGCATCATGACGTTCCTGAACCAGTGGGATTCGTTCCTCTGGCCGCTCGTCGTCATCAACGAAGAGAAACGGCAGGTGATCCAGGTGGCGATCTCCTCCTACCAGTCGCTGCGCGGCATCTCGTGGGGCAAGATCATGGCGGCGACGACGATCAGCTCGGTGCCGATTCTGGCGGTGTTCGTGCTGCTGCAGCGATACTACGTTCAGGGCATTACGATGTCCGGGGTGAAAGGATGACGGCAATGTTAACGGGCTTTCCGGAGTGGCTGACGGGAGAATGGACGTTCAAGTGGGCGGAGGCGGCGGCGGGTTCGGCGGCCCGGGAGGCTGCCGGCAGCGACCAAGATTCGGGCGCGGGCGGCGAGGTGCCGCCCGTCGTGTGGCGCGAGGCGAAGGGTACGCCCGGCGCTCTGCAGGCGGGGCTCGCTGACGGCGCCACCGCGACGCTGACGGTCCGCCGCGAGAGGCGGGGCGTCCCGGATGCGGATGCCGGCACGGAAACGCTGGAGCTCGCGACGCTGGACATCGAGCTCGCACCCCCTGCGGGCGGGACGCTCCCGCTCGCGGGCTGGCAACTGCTGCTGCCGGTCGTCGCGCCGCTCGCCTGCGTCTGGAAGCCGCACCTGTCGCCCGAAGACGGCATGGCGATCGGGGACAAAGCGTTCCGCTCGCCGGCGATCGTCTTCGAGGACGATGCGCGGATGACGGCACTGCTGCCGGATCTGGATAGCGTCGGCGGCGAGCGGCTGCTGCCGCATGTCTGCGACTATACGGCGGGCGACCGCACGCTGATGTACGGCGGATGCGATTACGAGGAAGAGGGCCATGTCTATTACCGGCTGACGCCCCGGGTCCGCACGCTGGACCGCGCACTGCGCGTGCGACTGCGCCTTGCCTCCTGGCGCAAAGAAGCGGGCGCCGCGCGGCGGGACTTCCGGCGCGTCGAACGCCTGCTGTGGACGCTGGACGCCGGACGGCGGATGGCGCCCGGTGCGGACCCAGGTGCGGCAACGGCCACCAAGCCGGAGTTGGCTGCCGGAAGGGCAACGGCCGGTGACACAGCCGCGGACGACGCTTCATGGACGGTTGCGCGCGCACGGGCAGGTACTTTGGCTGCGCGAGAAGATGCCGCGCTTTTCGAGGCAAAGATCGCCGCGCTGCGGCCCTACGTCGACCACGCCTACGGCTGGGCGTTCGAGCGGTGGGGCGACGTCAGCTGGCAGCAGTTCCAGCTGGGCGGCGCGGAGGTTGGGGGCGTCGCCTTCCTCGTGACGGCGCGGCAGCAGCCGGGCGGCGGCCGCGAGGACAGCTGGCGCGAGCCCAAAAGCCTGTGGAACCAGGCCTGGTTCTGCGGCCTGCGCAGCGCATACGGTTATGCGAGCTGGGGCCTGCGCGTCGACCGCGACGACTGGCTCGCCAAGGCGGGACTCGCGCTGAACTTCGCGCTGGCCGCGCCGCAGACGCAAGGACTGTTCCCGGGCTACTATCAGGCAGGCGAAGACGGAAACTGGGAGACGGGACGCTGGTACATGTCCGGACCGCGCAGGCCGCACGGACACGAGGACTTCGTCCATCTGCTGGATTCGTCCTGGACCTGCTATTGGCTGCTCAAGTGGTACCGGGACGTCGGACCCGACGCCCGCATCCTGCCGTACGTCGGCGCCTACGTCGAAGCGCTGCTGGCGCTGCAGCGGGAGGACGGCGGCTTTCCCGCCTGGGTGCGGCCCGATACGCGCGAGGCGTCTCCTTTCCTGGCCGTCAGCCCGGAGACGAGCGCGCATGTCATGCTGCTATGTCTGTACGGGAAATTGACAGGCGACGCGCGGAGCATCGAAGCGGCTGCTCGAGGCGGCGGGTTCGTTGCGGCGCATATTTTGCCCGAAGGCCGCTGGGAGGACTTCGAGACGTACTGGTCCTGCTCCAGGCAATGGGCGGGCAAGCTGTACGGCGAACGGGACGCGCGCAGCGGCCTGTACAACCAATGCAACTTCGGCATATACTGGACGGCCGAGGCGTTCAAGGACTTGTACGAGACGAGCGGCGAAGCGAGCTGGCTGGCGCTTGGCGAGCAGGTGCTCGCGGAAGCCTCGCTCTACCAGCAAATCTGGCAGCCGCCGTATATTCCGGTGCCGACGATCGGCGGCTTCGGCGTCATGAATACGGACGACGAATGGAACGACGCAAGGCAGAGCCTGTTCGCGCTCACGTATCTCTCTTACGCGAACTTGACCGGCGACGAGCGTTATCGCATACGGGCGCTTCGGGCGATGGAAGCCTCCTTTTACATGATGTATTGCCCGGAAAACGACGTCGTGAAGCGCCTGTACGAGCGGGTGCATCCCGGCTTCGGGACGCGGGAATACGGCTTCCATATGGAAAACTTCAACCATCACGACGGCACGCCGGTTGACGGCCTCGGGGAGTTTACGATATTCGACTGGGGCTGCGGCGCGGCGTCCGCGTCGCTGGCCGAATTCACCGCGATGCTGAACGGCAGGACGGCAACTGTCCGCAAAGGAGAACAAGAATGAGCGCAAAATACGCCATCGGCGTCGACTACGGCACGCAATCGGGACGCGCGGTGCTGGTCGATCTGTCGAACGGCCACGAGATCGCGGACCACGTCACGCCTTACCCGCACGGCGTCATTGACGAGAAACTGCCGGTTTCCGGCATCGAACTCGGCCATGACTGGGCCCTGCAGCACCCGGACGACTACCTCGAGGTGCTGCGCCGTTCGGTGCCGGCCGTGCTGCAGGCATCCGGCGTAGCGGCGGAGGACGTCATCGGCCTCGGCATCGATTTCACCGCCTGCACGATGTTGCCCGTAGATGCGGGCGGTACACCGCTGTGCTTCCTGCCGGAGTGGAAGGACAATCCGCACGGCTGGGTCAAGCTGTGGAAGCATCACGCCGCGCAGGACGAGGCGGACCGCCTGAACGCCATCGCGGCGGAGCGGGGCGAGAAGTTCCTGCCGCGCTACGGCGGCAAGATCTCCTCGGAGTGGATGGTCGCCAAGGTGTGGCAGATCTTGAACGAGGCGCCTGAAGTGTACGAGGCGACAGATCTCTTCACCGAGGCGACAGACTGGGTCATCTCGCAGTTGACCGGCGCGTTCGTACGCAACAGCTGCACGGCCGGCTACAAGTCGATCTGGCACAAGCAAGAGGGCTACCCGAGCCAGGACTTCTTCAAGGCGCTCGATCCCCGGCTCGAGAACCTGACTTCGACCAAGCTGCGCGGCGACATTAAGCCGCTCGGCTCGAAGGCCGGCGAGCTGACGGCAAAGATGGCGGAGCTGACGGGCCTAGTTGCAGGCACGGCGATCGCGGTCGGCAACGTGGACGCGCACGCGGCGGTACCGGCGGTCGGCGTCGTGGACGAAGGCAAGCTCGTGATGGCGATGGGCACGTCGATCTGCCATATGCTGCTCGGCAAGGAAGAAGTCGAAGTCGAGGGCATGTGCGGCGTCGTCGAAGACGGCATCATCGAGGGCTATATGGGCTACGAGGCCGGGCAGTCGGCGGTCGGCGATATCTTTGAATGGTTCGTCGAGGAAGCGGTGCCGGCGTACGTGAAGGAAGCGGCGGAAAAAGACGGCGTCGGCGTTCACCAGTGGCTGACGGAGCGGGCGGCGCAGTACAAGCCGGGCGAGACGGGCCTGGTGGCGCTGGACTGGTGGAACGGCAACCGCTCGGTGCTCGTGGACACGAACCTGACGGGCGTCGTCGTGGGCTACACGCTGCTGACCAAGCCGGAGGAAATGTACCGCACGCTGCTCGAGGCGACGGCGTTCGGGACGCGGACGATTATCGACGCGTTCCACAACAACGGCGTGCCTGTCGAGGAAGTGTACGCCTGCGGCGGGCTGCCGCAGAAGAACGCGCTGCTCATGCAGATCTATGCGGACGTAACGAACCGCGAGATCAAGGTGGCGGACTCCAAGCAGACGCCGGCGGTGGGCGCGGCGATGTTCGGGGCGGTGGCGGCGGGCGCGGCGAAGGGCGGCTACGACAGCGTCGTGGACGCTGCGAAGGCGATGGCGCGCGTGCGGGAGGAGACGTTCAAGCCGATCCCCGAGAACGTGGCGGTATACGAGCGGCTGTACGCGGAGTACCGGACGCTGCACGACTACTTCGGCCGCGGCGCGAACGACGTCATGAAGCGGTTGAAGGCGCTGAAGGAAGAGGCGTCGAAATAGACGTGACAATCGATGAAAAGCCGTATTCGCTGCCACGTTGGAGGCGCGCGAATGCGGCTTTTTGTTTACGAAATTTTAGCGTGCCGGATCGCGGCCTCGATATAATGGCGCAGCGTCTTGATGAAGGTCCGCATCGCATAGCCGACGTATCTGTCGCTGCGGTAGACAAGGCATATATCCTGGCTCGGCGTAGGCTGAATCAGGGGCAAGGTTCGTATATTGGCGCCATCCAGGTTTTCCAGCAGCAGGCGGGGAAGCACGCAGGCGCCGAAGCCCTGTTCGACCATTCGCAGCAGGGAGGCCAGCGTCGTCGTTTCCAAATGGGGCTGCACGCGAAACCCCTGCTCCAGGCAGTATTGCTCGAGCAGCCTGCGGCATTGATGATCGCCCGGGAACAGGACGAGCTTGAGCGACGCCAGCTTGGCGAGAGGTACGGCGCTCTCGGCCGCGAGCGGATGCCGACTGTTCACGGCCAGCGCGAACTCCTCGCGGAACAACGGGATCGTCGTCAGACGTTCGTCGGCGACGGGACCGATCGTCACGCCGATATCGATGCTGCGGTCGAGCACCTGCTCCGTCACCTTCATCGTTTCCAGCAGCGATACCGACACCTGCGGGTAGGCACGGTGAAAATCGAGCAGCAGCGCGTCGAACAACAGGTCCGCGTCTCCGGGCAGGACGCCGATGGAGAGCGCCCCGCCTTGCTTGTGTTTGAGATCCGCGATGGCGTCGCCCGCCTGCCGCAGCTGTCCGAGGGCGGCGGAGCCATGCTCTCGCAGGATCGCGCCGGCGTCGGTGAGCACGATTTTTCGGCCGATGCGGTCGAACAGCAGCACGCCGAGCTCCTCCTCCAACGCCCGGATTTGCTGGCTGATATTCGGCGCGCTCACGCCCATCCGCTCGGCCGCCCGGGAGAAGTGAAGCTCCTCGCAGACAGCCATAAAATATTGAAGCTGCTTCAGCTCCATTTCCATCCCCGCTTCCCGTACGCGAACTTATGGCATCCATCCGCCATTCCCTTTATTTTCAAGCGCGAGCCTCGCTTGTGTCAACGTTTGATCGTTAAGTTTCGCTTAACGATTCGATAAGGGCGGCTGCATTGATGGTACCTGTGAACGGAGGTAAAATGAGGTCAGTTTCAGATTCCGCCCATTCGCCGAGGAGGTATGATTCATGTCCACGATCATCGTCGATTCCGCCAAAACCGTCCGACGCTTGTCCATGGATGCGATCGAAGCGATTCCCGAATCGCTGTTCGACATCCGTCCCGAGGGCTTTAACAACACGATACGTTGGAATGCGGGCCATCTGATCTATTGGATGGACGCTTACCGGTCGCTCTGCTTTTCCGCCGAGTCGGCTATTCCGCCCTCTTATGCGGCCTTCTTTAACTCCGGCACGAAGCCTGCGGATTGGACCGCGACGCCGCCGGATAAAGAGGAACTGCTCGCGATCATGGCGCTCCAGCTCGCGTCCTTCGACGAGATCGCGCCGTCCCGGCTGAACGAGCCGCTGCCGTCGCCGCTGCGGTTCGGACCGCTTACGTTCCGCCTTGCGGGCGAGCTGTTCAACTTCGGCCTGATGCACGAGTCGATGCATCTGGCGACTTGCGGGAGTCTGGTCAAGGCGGCAAGCGTTCGATCCGCCGGCGTATCCGCGTCCTGAAGACGAAAAAGCGATGAATCAAAGTTGGCTGCCGCTCCAAAAAGATCGCCTCCCCCCGAACCTTTCCGGCCGGGCGAAGGCGATCTTCTTATTTTGCGACCCCGCCGCTTAATAATCGAACGAGAAGCTTGAAGAGAGGCCATACTGCGAGATGGCCTTTTTGATATGGATCATCGCCCACAGGCCTTCCGCGGACGATTCGCCGCCGGCTCCGCGGTTGACCGTCGGCACGCCGCCGTTGACGGTGATGCCGTCGAACACGGCCCCCTGGCCTTTATACGTCCCCGTGCCGGGAGCCCCGTCATACATATCCGCCAGCGCGTTGTTATTGCCGATGAACCAGGTCGCCACTCTTTTCGCATACTCGAGATACTGCGTCCGCTTGGCCGCCGCGTCCGACCGCCCCGACAAGTAATAAGCTTCGGCAAGCGCCTTAAGCCCGACGACAAGCGAGGAGTTCTGGTAGGCGAACTGCCCGGAATTCGTATGAAACTGCGCGTTCCAGCCGACGATCTGCGTGATCCGCTCCTTGGTGCGACTGAAGTTGTTGACGCCGTCGATATAGTGATAAGCTTCGAGGCCGTAGAAGTTGTCCGCCGAATAAGTAATGATATCCAGCAGGCCGTTCAGTTGCGCCGGCGTTTGGCCGATTGAGCGCTTCATCGCATACACGTTGGAGAGGGCGTAGATTTGGAGTTCGCCCCAAGCGTACCAATTGCCGGCGGTCGCGTCGTCGACGAAGATGCCGTTTCTCCAATCGGTCGTGTGAAGCTGCTTGGCGGTGATGCTGTTCAGAAGCACGTCGATCTGCGCGTAAAGAGTACTCTGTGACGGACGGTCGTCATAGGTCGCGGTCGTGTTGCTGTTGGCCGGAAGGACGGGCGTATAAGTGCCGTAATCCGTCGTGCCGTACAGCAGCCTGTAATAATCGGTGAAGGCGATAAGCAGGTTGCTGGCCATTTTCGAGTCGAAGCCCGACAAGTTGTAAGCGAGCACGTTGTTCATCATGCGCTGGATATGATTTTCGAGGAATTTGGCGAAAAAGAGCTGGTCGGCAGTCAGCGAACCGTTCGTGTATTTGAGCTTTTGCAGCATATGCAGCCCTTTGACCATCGCCCATAAATTACGCGCGTCGTCGAGCCCGATCTCGTGCGTGCTGGTGGTCCAGGTTTTCTTGATGCCGGTCTTGTAGCCGGTGACGCCGCCCGATGCGGTCGTATAGAGCGGACCGTCGTAGACGGGGGCGATATCGGCGCCTGTCGGATCTCGAAGGTCGTCCATGTAAATCGAGTATTTCGGATGCGAGATAAAGGGCGGGGCGGCGACAGGTTGGTTTGAGGCGTTCTTCAAAATATGGGAAGGGTCCGAGGCGGCGTCCATCCAGTCGCCGTTCGGCAGCGCGGACGGATACTGCGTGCGCTTGACGAACTCCGACCGGTACATAAAGTGCTTGTCGACGCCCTGCTGCACCGGGTCCCAGCCGAACAGCGCGGGCGCGTCCAGCCAGGCGAAATTGTATACCTTGCCGCTTAAAGTCGTCATATAGGCCGTAAACGTGAGCAGATCCCGCGCGCTTTGATAGGACGTCAGGTTGCCGTTCAGCAAGTAATCGTCGGCCAGCGCGATGGCCGCCCGGGCGGAATCGTCGACCGCGCTGGCGCCTTCCGCCATATCCTGCGTGTAGTTCCAGCCGTTCGCCAGCCAGTTGCCGTTTTTCTCCGTCGCATAGAGGACAAGGGACTTCATGGGCCAACCGTTGACGGCCGTATAACCACCGCTGCCGAGAACCGTGTCGTAATAGGCGCTGTCCGGCCAGGAGACGCCGTGCTGATTGGTACGCTGTCCGTTGCCCGAGCCGAGCGCATAGGAGAAGCCGGAGGCGGCCGAGTGCGAAGTGACCGCCTGCCAGTTGAGGTGCGCGAAGTTGACCGGAAAGTTGGCGAAGTCGACGGTTTTGGTGGCCGCATAAGCGGAAGGCGCGTAGCCGGCGAGCAGCGAACCGGTTATGGCGAGGGCGATCGCCTTGTTTAAGTGCTTCATGATCTTTTCCTCCTTTGGTTGCGCTTTCAATTTTTGGAGTCCGCAGCGTCTCAAGCTCGGGTAACGACATTCTCCTTTATTGTTTCTGAAAGAGTTACATCTTTGTTTTCGTAAAATATCATAAAGTTTGTTATGCGCGGCCGTCAAGCGCCTGTTTCTAGAACGCGATACTGCAAGTGGAAATGATAGGAATATCGCAGGTGTTTGTAAGTCTTTCATGATCGATGCTATAATGGATTTAAAACGGGAGCAACAAATCGATGAATATTTACGATATCGCAAAGGAAGCGGGCGTCTCCATCGCCACCGTATCCCGCGTTATGAATAAGCCGGAGGCCGTCAACGTCAAGACGCGCGATCGCGTGCTCCAGATCATGGACCGGCATGATTTCTCGCCCAAGCTCGGCGCTTCCGTTCAGCGGCCCAAGGAGCTGGCCTTTTTCACGTCGACGAGATCTCTTCCCGTGGAGAGCAGCATCATCACCGGCATCGGCGAGGTTGCGTTCGCCGAACGGATGAGCGTGAAGCTATGCGCCTTGGAGGATGTGCCGAAGAAAAAGGAAGATCTGCAGGCCTACTTTGCGGAGAAGGGGATCGGGGGCGCCATCTTTACGACCGTTCCCTATACGGAGGAGCATTTTGCGGAGCTGGCATCGGCCGTGCCGGCCGTACTCGTATTCAACCGGCTGCCATCCGCCAAGGTGCCGAGCATCCGCGCCGATCAGCGGAAGGGCGGATATGCCGCCATCCAGCACTTGGCCGCCATGGGACATGCCCATATCGCGATCGTCGACGAGTTCACGTCGCCGGATCATTACGAACGGCTTGCCGGGGCCAGGGAAGCCGCGGCCGATTGCGGGCTGCGGGACTTCGGCGAAGAGCATCTCATTCGCGTGCGGGATCTCGAAGACGCGGACCGATGCGCGCAGATCGATCACTACCTGTCCCGCTATCCGTCCACGACTGCGCTGTTCGTAGCGAACGATCATTTCGTGCCGACATTGTACAGACATTTTCGCATCAAAGGCGTGCGGATTCCCGAAGCGCTCTCGATCGTCGGCGCCGATGACGTGCCGGGCAGCGCCGACCTGTTCCCGCCGCTGACGACGATCCGGCAGCCCGTGAAGCAAATGAGCATGGCGGCCGCCCGATATCTGATCGATCGCATGCAAGGCGCCGTGCAGGCGACGGAGCTGCTTGACGAAGTGTACGACGTGCAACTGGTCGTCCGGGCTTCCACTCGAATGCTGGAGAGGGAAGCGCGCGATTAAGCGGGCTTTACACGACAAAGCGAATAGCTGCTGTAGATGGAGCCGGACCGCGAGGTCCGGCTTTTTTTGACGCGAGAAAAATAGTTGTCAGAAAGCAGTTAATCCGCCCACTGGGAAGGCGCTCGCCGCAAATTGTTGGTAAAAGGCAACTAATCTGGCCGCTGTACGTTTGCGGCAGCATTTTTCCGAAGAATAACTGCCTTTCGGCAACTATCGGGTGGATCACTCACAGTTTTGCACAAAATAACTGCTTTTTAACAACTATCGGTCGCCGACATCCGCTTGTCCCACCGGCCCCTCCGCCACCTGCCAACGTTCCCTGTCAATCGCCAACCGCCAACCGCCAACCGCAAATCGCCAATCTCAACCGTCAACCGCCACTTACCATCGCACTCCGCCACCGCACTCCGCCACCGCCATCGCACTCCGCCACCGCCATCGCACTCCGCCACCGCCATCGCACTCCGCCACCGCCATCGCACTCCGCCACCGCCATCGCACTCCGCCACCGCCATCGCACTCCGCCACCGCCATCGCACTCCGCCACCGCCATCGCACTCCGCCATCGCCATCACAGTCCGTCACCTGCCGTCCGTCAACCCTTCGGCATCAAACACTACCCATCACCCGCCGCAGCCGGCTGTTGGCCGCTGGAGAAAGCGAGTTAGTCGGACGGTACTGGACACGGAAGACGCTATTTCGTAAAAATCGATCCGATTGCGGACGTTTCGGACTGGAGAGACTTTATTGGCTCGGAGGATGGCGAAAAAGGCCGACAAACCCGTGAATAGTGGCCCCTGTGTCCGCGAGCGGGCAGCAAATGGGAGCGGCAGCAAGAATAAAGGATCCTCTGTCCGTTCCGCAGGTCCTTGCAGAATAGCGATTTTAAAGGATTGATGTGTAACGGTTGCTGGCTCTGGGGCGCGTGATCCGGGCAAATGGCGGTTGGGACTTGCGGTACGTTGGAGGATAACGGACTCGAGGTATGCGTAGTATGCTGACCAATCGGATCGGTTGACAGCGGCGAGAGAAAGAATCTATAATCAAAATGTAAGTAATTATGTAAGACTTACAGTAAATTAGTCAATCGACTCGCTTTGCTCACTGCCCACGCATCTGATTTCGTTTTCCGTTCCTGACTGTAAGCGGATTCATGTCTTGACTAAGCCATGCAACCAAACGAAGGAGGGTATTTTGTGCTGCGCAAATGGACGTCCGGAACGTTGGCCATCGCAATCGCGGCCGCATTGGCATTACCGTCGGGAGCCTGGGATGCTTCCCGCGCATCGGCGGCAGAGAAGTCCGTTGTCTACGACATGCCGAACGGAGGCTTCGAATCGCCGCTCGCAGGTACTTGGGACAGCGCTGGCGTCGCGGAGACGGAGCATTATCTCGCCATGGAGCCGGGCAGCGCCGTCTGGCAGGGCATTCCGGTGACGAACGACGGCAAGGGCCCATCGGCAGGCGATGTTGTCTACGGCGAGGTGGAAGTGACCTTGAGCGCCGACGCAAGCGACGATGCGAACGTCATGCTGCGGATTAACGACGGCGGACCGGCGCTCGCGGAGGTCAACGATCTCTCGGATGCCGCAAGAGGAGAAGCCGTCAAGCTGACGACGAAAACGATCAATGCCGGCGGCAAGATCGGTGCGGGCAAGCCTGTCATCTACGTGGAGCTGCACAACGATACAAAGGGCGAGATCGACGTCCATCGCGTCAAGCTGTGGGGCGTGAGGGAGGATGGCACGCGAGTGGCGTACCCGGTCGCCAATGCGGATTTCGCGACGCCGCTTGTCGATACCTCGGACTGGTCGAGCGGCGGCGCCGTCTCGCGCAAGTCGGCGCTGGTCATGCAGCCGGGCTCGGCCGTATGGAGAAGCCTCCCGGTCGGCAGCGGCGAGCGTCAGCCTCATGCCGGCGACAAGCCGGCCGTCTCGCTCAGGCTGATGCTTAGCCCGGACGCGAGGCTGACGTCCTCCGTGACGGCCCGCGTGAACGACGGCGCGAACACGCTGCTCGAGATCTCGGATCTGTCCGCCGTTAAGCGCGGCGCATGGAACGTCGTCCGCGACGAGTCGGGTCCGTCCGTCCCGGAAGGCGCGGCCCAGCTCTGAGTGGAGCTGCACAACGACAATACCGCGCCGATCCGCGTGACGGACGTCCAGGTGACGGCCATGCGGGATCACCGCAGCTACGATCTGGACGGCAGCGGCAGCGTGGACGCGGCGGACCTCGCCTTTCTGCAAGCCAAAATAAAACGCGGCTCTTTTATCGGGGATTTGGACTACGACGGGGACGGCCAACTGACGGGCAAGGACGCCTCCTTTTTTCGCAAATTCGCCTTGAAGGATCCGGCCGAGGTTTATGCCAACTTCGATCACGTCCGATTCATGAACGAGAAAATCGCGATAGACGGGATCCCGATGTTCATCTCGCATCTGTACGCGGAACCCGTCGATCGCAACGATCTCGGCAAAGGCTACAAATGGGTCGGCGATCCGCAGGAGGGGGTAGCCGCGCTCGACGACGTCGCCCGCGCCGTCCTCGTCTATGTCGAGCATTACAAGACGTACGGCGATGCTTACAGCTACGACATGATCAAGCGCGGACTGTCGTTCGCCATGTGGATGCAATCGCCGGAAGGCGACTTCGACAACTTCCTGGCCGAGGATGCCCAAGGGAAGCTTTATAAAAAGGACAGCCATTCTTCGTTCACCGGCTTCAGCTTCTGGGCGGTCCGCGCCTACGAGGCGATGGCGACGGCGCTGCCCGTGCTTGAAGCTAAGGACGCGGCATTCGCGGCGAAGGTGCGGACGCGGGCGGCGCTCTGTCTCGAGCGCGTCCGGCAGCTGGTGAAGCCGTTTTACGGCAAGTACAACACCGTTGACGGCAAAAAAGTGCCCGCATGGCTTCTGCAGAGCGACAACTGGCTGATCGCGGCCGCGATCTCGGCGCTGGCGCAGCATCAGGAGGCGTTGCCTGCCGGGGCGCAGAAGAACACTTCGCTAACGCTCATCCGGATGCTCGGCGAGGGCGTGGCGATGTCGCAGGAAGGCGACTTCAACACTTATCCGCTCTCCGCGTTCCTGCACAGCGACGGCAGCTGGTACGAATGGGGGAGCATCCAGGTAAAAGCGATGGCGATCGCCGGGCGGCTGAGCGGGAGAAGCGATTGGATTCAGGCGGCCGAGCAAGCGGCGGACAGCTTCCTGAGCGACCTGCTGATCTCGGGCAGAGCGTACCGGCTGGCGCCGAACAAGGCGTCTTATCCGCAGATTAATTACGGCACGGCAAGCTATGTAGAAAATCTGCTGGCGCTGTACCGGATCACGGGCAAAGACAAGTACGCCGAACTGGCCGGGATCGCCGCCGCCTGGTGGACCGGCGATACGCGCGACGGCGTCGCCATGTTCGACCAAGAGACAGGCGCGGCGTTCGACGGCGTCACCGACGGCGGCGTGAATACGAACAGCGGCGCCGAGTCGGTCGACGAAGCGCTGCGGGCGATTCTGCGAATCAAGCGGGTGCCGGCCGCAGCGCGCCTGATGACGGCAACGAAGGTGGAGGGCCGCGGCGTTCAGACGCTCGAGGCCGAGCAGCTCTACCGGCAGGGCGCGGGAGACGACGAGGAGATCGCGGTGGCGGACCTCGGCTTGAACGATCCTGCCCGGGCGCTCCGCAAGCAAAGCAGCATACCGAGCACGGACGAAGCCGCCGTTTACGCGGATGCGACGTCCTCCGATGCAGAAGCGGAAGTATACCCCGGCTGGTTCGGCAAGCGGGCGATCTTCGTGGAGGCGACGGGCCACAACAACGTGCGGATCTACGGCGACGGCTTTTGTACCGCGATGTGCCGATCGGCGGTCCGGACGGATTGCAGCCGGGAGACTCCGTCAAGCTGGATTTTGCGGCGCTGCTGCAGTTCGATACCGATCTTGCGGCGGAGGTGCTGGCGGTCGACGCCCAAGGCCATACGACGCTGCTCGCCGACGACAGCGCGATGACGTACGCCAGCCGGATGTGGTATTCGGGACAATCGTCGGTCAAAACGACGCCAAAAGCGCAAATACCGGAAGGGACGGCCAAGCTGCGCATCCGATTTTCCAATCGGTCGACGAATCCGCTGCCTCACGAAGGCTATGCGACGGTCACGCTGACCAAGCTCTATCGAATGAGCGTGCCGGAAATCCGGTACGGCAGCATGGGGCTGTCGCAGGGCAGCTACGTTCGGATGACGGCAGGCGCGAGCCGCAGCTTCGCCGTCGAGGTGCCGGCGACGGGCGAATACGACGTCTACGCGAGCGTCATTCAGCGCGCGCCGGGCAAGGCCGCGACAATGTCGGCTGCTTTTAACGGATCTGCTCCTATGAAGACGAAGCTGGCCGGAACGGACGGCCGGATCGCCGTTCTACGGCTTGGTTCCGCGAGTCTGACGCAAGGGGCGGGCACGCTTGTCCTGGGAAGCGCCGGCGCCGATGCGGAGCTGGATGCCGTATACCTGTATCCCGTCGAAACCTATGCCACGTATCGCGCCTTGGACGGCAGCCTGCACACGATTGTCCGCGACAGCCGCAGCCGCAGTCTGATCGCCGGCACGCCGGGGACGGTCGCGGCGCGAGACCGCGTCGTCGTCTCGTCGGTCGAGGTCGAAGGCGCGGGCCGGATTGTTCGGGTGGAAGGAACGGTCAAGACGGCCGGCGGCAAGGCTGCAAGCAAAGCCGACGTTCGCGTCACGATCGGCGGCATCGCCCAGGAGGAGCGGGTACGCGCAGATGCGAACGGCCGCTTCAAGGCTGTGCTCCATCTGACGAAGGGCTGGCAGGCGGGCATGTACCGGGTGGAAGCCTCGACGGCGACGGGGGCCGGTACCGAGCGGATCGCGCTGGCGGGCGATAAGAAGAAGGGATGAGGAAAGATGGCAAGTGATGCAGGCATTGCGGACGGCGTCAATCTGAGCGAAAGGGATAAGCGGGCCCCGGCGCCTGTCGCAGGCGTCGCCTTGGGGGCGGACTGCGGGATGGCCCCCGAAGCTGCCTTGGAGCTGTGTCTGAACGGCGCGGATTGGCGGCTGACGGGCTGGTACCCGAACCAATGGCAGCCGCGGCTGTCCATGGAGCTCGGCGTTTCCATCCTGCCCGCCGTGGCGGAGCTTTCGGCCTCGGTGCCGGGCTCCGTGCAGACGGATCTGCTCGCAGCCGGACGCATGGCGAATCCGTTCGTCGGCCTGGACAGTCTGCACGGCGAGTGGGTGACGCAGCGGGAATGGATTTATTCGAAGACGGTACAAATTCCGGACGGCTGGGAACGGGATCGCTGCGAGCTCGTGTTCGAAGGGCTGGATTATGCAGGCACCGTGTTCTGGAACGGACGGAAGGCGGCGGACTTCGAGGGGACGTTCCTGCCGGTTGTCGTCGACGTTACGGGCAGCCTGGCGCCGGACGGCGCGAATCTGCTGCAGGTGATGTTCCGGCGGCCGCCGGAGCTGGACGGCCAGGTCGGCTACTCGTCGCGGATCCGTCACCTGAAGGCGCGCTTCGGCTACGGGTGGGACTGGATCCCGCGGATGGTCGCCGTCGGCATCTGGCGGAGCGTACGGCTTCGCACCTACGAAGGCGCGGCCGTCCGGGACTTCTACCCGGAGGCCGTGCCTGCGGAAGAGGCCGGGCAGGGCGCGGTGAGCTTCCGAACGGAGCTCGAGGTTATGCGGCCCGGCGCGTACGATTGCCTGTACGCGCTCGAGGACGCGGAGGGCCGCACGATCTGGCAAGCGCGCCGGCAAGAGACGCTGCGGGCCGGTCCCGCGCGGCTGGCGCTTGCGGCCATAGTGTCCGGCATCGGCCTGTGGTGGCCTGCCGGCATGGGCGCGCAGCCGCTCTACCGGGCGCGCGTCGAACTGCGCGACTGCGAAGGTCGCATCATGGACGCGGCGGCCAGGACGATCGGCTTCCGCCGCATCGAGTGGCGGGCGAATCCGGGATCGCCGGCTGACGCGCTGCCTTACACGGCCGTCGTCAACGGCATTCCCGTTTTTCTCCGCGGCGTGAACTGGGTGCCTGTTTCTCCCTATTACGGCGCAGTGACGGAGGCGGACTACCGGACCCAGCTCGACCCGCTCGCAGACATGAACGTCAACGTGCTGCGCGTATGGGGCGGGGGCCTGATCGAAACGCCCGCGTTCTACGATTATTGCGATCGCCGGGGCTTGCTCGTCTGGCAGGAACTGCTCCAATCGTCCAGCGCGCTCGACAACTGCCCGCCCGACGATCCGCAGCTGCTTGAGATGCTGTCGGCCGTCACGGCGGCCGCCGTGCGCGAGAAGCGGGCGCATCCGAGCCTGCTGATCTGGTGCGGGGGCAACGAATTGATGTGGGAAGGCTTCCGTCCGGTCGACGAGCGTCACGCGAACATCGCCATGCTGGCCGGACTGATCCGCGAGCTCGATCCGGGCCGGCGGTTTCTGCCGGCCAGCGCGTCGGGGCCGACGTTTTGCGCGGATGCGAAGGATTTCGGACGCGGCGTCCATCACGACGTGCACGGCCCGTGGCTCTATGCCGGGAGTCCCGGACACTACGCCTTTTTCAACGGGGACGACGCGCTCTTCCGTTCGGAGACCGGTACGCCGGGCGCATCCCGTCCCGGTCTGCTCCGGGGACTGCGCGGCACATGCGACGTGTGGCCGCCGACCGCGGACAATCCGTACTGGACGCATCGCGGCAGCTGGTGGGTGCCGTGGGATGCCGTCAGCGAATCGTTCGGGCCATGGCGCCGCGACGAGGACGAATTGGACGAATTCGCGCGCTGCAGCCGATTTTTGCAAAAGGAGTCGCTTCGGTATTCGGCCGAAGCTACGCGCAGGCGCGCGCCGCAAGCGTCCGGGTTCCTCGTGTGGATGGGCAACGAGCCGTTTCCGAATAACGCGAACACGTCGGTTCTGGAGTACGACGGCATGCCGAAGCCCGCTTATTACGCGTTGAAAAAAGCGTTCGCGCCGCTGCATGTATCGGCTCGCTACGACCAGGCGCGCTACCTGTCGGGCGAGAAGTTCCGGGCGGACATTTATCTTCACGCCGAATATGACGAAGCTTTGCATCCGGCAGCCGGTGCCGTCGTCCGCGCGACCGTCTTAACCCTCGAAGGCGCAACGATCGCAGAGCGGGAATATGCGGCCTTCCCGCTGCCGTCGGGGTCCGCGGAGCTCGGGGCGATCGCATTGAGCGTGCCCGAGCTGGCGGAGCGGGTCTTCCTGCTGCGGCTTGAAGCCGCGGCTGCGGACGGCCGGACGCTCGCTGAGACGACGTATGTGTACGCGACGACGGATAGCAGCTTCGCCTGGGAAGCGCTGCGTTCGCTTCCCGAGGCGGGAGCCGTGACGGTCATGCCCGCCCCCGCTGGGGACCGCGAAGTTCTGGTATACAACGAATCAACCGTCGCCGCGGTCGAGCTGTGGCTTACGGCAGAGGACGATGACGGTAGCCTGGTTCGTTTCACTGACAACGGACTGACGCTGCTGCCCGGCGAATGCCGGACGGTCGGCTGGTCCGGAGGGAGCGGCAGGCTGTCTTCGCTTCGCGCGGAGGGTTTTAATGCAAGAACCGAATACCGCGGGGACCGTTCATAAAAACAAAGCCGCACGACGGCGAAGGAAAACGAGAGGGGAAACCATGTTGAACGACATTCAAACGGTCCGTCAGGACTACGAGCTGGCAAGCGGCGGACAAACGAAGCTGATCTGGCAATACGATGAGGCGATCGGCGGCTATGGTTACACGCTGATGGCTACGGAGGGCGAAGCGGTCAAGGCAATGACGCCTGCAAGGCAGCCGCTCGTGCGGGGAGCGCGGTTCAATCTGTTTCCGGCGCGAATCGAGCGGCGTTCGCCGCGCGCGCTGGCTTTCGAAGGCGCCGTATTCGAAGACGGACGCCTGCTGTACGAGTGGACCGGAACGGCCGAATCCGATCCGGCGACCGGTTGGGTACGGATTGAGATCGCGCTGCAGGGCGAAGGCAAAGTGGCCATTGGCAGCGGCCCGCTCGAACCGGAGATCGCCGTCAATCTCGGCGAATTGCCGCCTTACGAGCGCGGCGACCATGTTTGGTTCAAGACGAACATCGACAATCCGACCAAGTGGAACGACGAAGCGAGGGGCAACGATTTTCCGGCCTGCTATTATTACGATTCGTACAAAAAGTTCGGCGTCATGCTTTTCTTCGATATGTCCGCCATGGGGTGGATGGCGGAGGCGGGCATCGAGCGCTTCCTGCATTACAGGTGCGGCTTGCGCAGAACCTACGGCTACGGTCCGGGCGAGCTGGCGGTCGGCCTGATCGGAGATCGCGCGTTCTCGGCCGACATTCCGGTGGCGGGCACGCGATTCTCCTACGGCATCCGCTGCTTCTCGCTGGACGCGCCGCCGACCGAGCAGAGCGCCGTGGTCGATCTGGTGGAAGCTTGCCTCCATTTCGTCCCGAAGGAGACGACTTCGCCGCCCAATCGCGCAAGCTGGCGCGAGTTCGGCTTGAAGTGCGCGGCGGATCTGCTGGATACGAACGCCTGCTGGAGCAACAATGGCAGCTGCGACATGCTGATTCCTTACGTCAACGGCGTATCGCCGGCGTGGGAGGAGTCGTTCAAGGCGAAGGGGCTGACGATCGACTTCCGCAACCAGCCCGGACTCGACGCGGCGCTGATGATGATCCATCCGCTCACGGAGCTCGCGGAAGCGGATCCGGCATCCGAATATACGCTTCTGCGGGATAAAGTCTGGCAATATATCGGCCACGCCGGAGGCGAGTTTCTCGGCGAACAGCCGCGGATCTGGGGAACCTGGCAGTACGTTTACCTGCTGCACGAATGGTGGCGGGCGGCCTGGTTCAGAGAGGACGAGGCGACTTGCGCGCGCATCGAGGAGGCGGTGAATCGGGTCGTCATTCCGCTGGCCCGGAAGACGGGTTATCTGTTCCCGCTGTCGTTCCGCGCGCCGGAGCTTCGCAAGCACGGCAACGGCGACAACTACCCGGTGGCGGGGGCTTACGCATACTTCATGCTGCTGCTGTACAAGGCGAGGAACGATGCGGAATATCTGGCGGAAGCCGAGCGCTCGCTGCAGGTGCTGCTGCAGCTGCCGGTGAACAGCCTGCACCAGGAGTCGTTCCTGCTGTCGATGGCCGTGCAGGCGGCGGACGGCCTGGAGAGAGAGACCGGGGACGCGTCCTACGGGGAGGCTTACCGTTATCTGCTCGCGCAAAACCTCCGCATGATGTATTGGTACGACGATCCTTCTTTTGCCGATTACCGGATCTGGGGCATGTTCCAGGCTTGCACGCCGATGCTGTATCCCGCGTTTTTCGAAAATATCGAATGCACCGCCCGGATCGCGGCGACGCTGAAGGACCGGGACGCTTCGCAAGGGCTGCTGCTGACATTTAACCAGGCGAGGACCAACAACTTCTATTGCTTCCCGCGCTGCCTGCCCGACAAATTCCGGCTGTCTGAGCTCGAATACATCCCGCTGGAAAACCTGGGGACGCTCGAGGACGACAAGACCGGCTATGCGGGCCAGGAAATCTACGGCGCCGGGCAGACATTCCGGGCGGCGATGCTGTGGGATCAATGGCTGTCTTGCGACGAGCCGGACATCTACGTCATGAACCTGGACGGCTACGAGCTGGTGCGCCGTTCCGACGTCCGCGAAGCGCGGTCTTTCCTGGTCGCGAACCTCGGGAATACGGAAAGGATTGGCGCGTTGGAGACGGGTTCGCCTTCCGCCGGCACCGTCATCGAGGTGCTGCGCGGGGCGGCCGCCGCGGAGGAGCGCTTGCTGCCTGACGCCGCAGGCCGCGTTGCCGTGCGGCTCGCGCCAAGCGAGCGGGTGACGGTCCGGGTGAAGGCTGTCGGGTAACGGCCGTCGACGATCGCTCGAGAGCGGATGCCTGATTCAACGGGACGGATGACTCGGCACGGCGAACTGTTCTATACTGTAGGAACTTAAGCCGTAGACGGGAAGGAGCAGCGCCATGAGCCGTGCCGTTGGTTCGAGCCTCGGGCGCGCGATCCGTCTGGACACGCTGCGGGGCCGGCTCAGCATTTTGCTGATCGTCGTGACCATTACGCCGATCGTGCTGATTGGATTCACTTCTTATTATTGGATGTATAAGGGCCAGAGCGAGAAAATCGTCGCGAGCTATCAATCCATGGTCGACGGACAGCGGGCCGCCATCGAGAAGGCCGCCGCCAATCTGGGCAGCGTATCGCAGCTGCTTGTTGTGGACGGCGGCCTTGGCGACGATATTATCGCCTATCTGACGGCCGGGGACCCGGTGGAGAAGACGGCGCTGTTCCGCAGCATCGACAAGTCGCTTATCAATATCGCTTACTCGAATCTGATCGTGAACGGACTGTTCTTTTTCATGCCCGACTATCCGAGCGCTTACCAGTTCGAATCGGCGCCGATCAAGCCCGACCTGCCCGACACGCTGCTGCGGCCGCGGCCGGAGGACGTGCTGTACCGGGCGAACCAGCTGATGTTTCTCGGACCGCATCCGTCGGCGCTGGCGGGGCACGACGAGCCCGTCATCTCGCTGACACGGCTCGTCGAATACGGCGCGGACCGCTCTTATTACATGTATCTCGAAGCCGAATTCGGCGAGCTGCTGCGGCCGGCGGGAACGGAGACGAAGGACGTCCTGCTTAACGTGCTGACGCAAGCGGACGGTACCGTGATGTACAGCGACTGGCCGGAGGGGGCCGACGTCGGGGGACGTCTGGATCCGCGAAGCGAAGGCTTGAAGGCGTTCAAGCGCTTCGAGTCGGTCGGCGACGGGAGCTGGAAGCTGTACTCGCTCATTGAGCTCGACGACTTCCGCAGGGAGCTGCGCCAGTGGCAGCGGCAATTTCTGCTCGTAGCCGCGTTATCCATTTTGGTGACCATATTGGCGGCTTCTTATATATGGCGCATGGTGTATCATCCGATTCAGCGCATCAACCGCGCGATCAGGCGCTTCAGCGACGATCCGTCGGGAAAAACGGCGATCTCGACGAAGCTGCTGGAGTTCGATATGCTGTTCGCCAGCTTCCAGTCGATGCGGGAGCGGATCATCGATCTCATCTCGGAGGTCGAGCGCAAGGAGAAGCGCAGGAGCGAGCTCGAGGTCGAGAAGCTGATGAGCCAGATCAATCCGCATTTTCTGCACAATTCGCTCAACACGATCCAGTGGCTCGCCAAGGCGAACGGCCAGGACGAGATCTACAACCTCGTCAAGGTGTTCACGCGCGTGCTGCATTACAACCTGGGCAAGGGCAGCATGGTCGTGACCATCCGCGACGAGATCGTCGCCCTCCGCGATTATATCGAGCTGCAGAACGTCCGGTACGATCACCGGTTCAACGTCTCGATCGATTGCGATCCCCGGCTGGGCGAGATGCCGATCCCGCGGTTCGTGCTCCAGCCGCTCGTCGAGAATTCGCTGTACCACGGACTGCTGAGCGAGCAGGGCGATATCCGCGTGACGATCCGGGAGCAAAGCGGCGAGCGCTTGGCGATTACCGTCGCCGACGACGGCAAAGGCATGAGTCCGTCGCGGATGGAGGAGCTGTTCGAGGGCGGCGGACGCGGACAGGGTCTCGGGATCGGCCTTCAATACGTCAAAAAAATGCTGGACGTGCATTATGGCGGCGCGGCGCGGCTTGAAATCGACAGCAAGCCGGACAAGGGTACGCGCATCCGGATCCTGGTGCCTGTCCGGCCGGAAGGAGGCATCCTCGATGATTAAGGTGCTGATGGTGGAGGACGAGCCGCTCGTTCGCCGCGGCATCGCGAGCATGATGCCGTTCGAGCGGTTCGGCATGACGCTCGTCGGAGAAGCCTCGAGCGGCGAAGAGGCGTTGGAAGCGCTGAAGCGGGTGCAGGCCGACGTGCTGCTGGCCGATATCTCGATGCCGGGCATGAGCGGGCTCGAGCTGCTCGCCATCGTAAGGGAGCGCTATCCGCGCATGCTGCCCGTCATGCTGACCTGCCACCAGGACTTCCATTACCTGCAACAGGCGATGAGACTCGGAGCGGTCGATTATATGGTCAAAACGCAGCTCGACGACGATTCGGTCCAGGAGCTGCTGGGGCGCGTGGCGAGGCGGCTGCAGGAACAGCAAGGCGAGCCTTCAGTCGGCGCTGCCGGAACCGGGCTAGGGGAGGACGCCGCCGGCGCATGGGAGACCTTGAGCTGGCTGGTGGACGATCATAGGTACAGCCAGATGCTTGACGACGCGGCGCGCGCTTTGCCTGCGGCCGTCTGGCGAGGCAAGCTCGAGGAATCGCTTGATCTATGGCTGGACAAATGCCCGTCCCTGGAGCAGGCGCGACCTGCAGCGGGATGGCCGGCCGGAAGCTCGGCATCCGAGCTTGCCGAGGAAGCGGAATCGTTCCGGAAGGCCGCCCGCCGGCTGCTTCGGGGCACCATGTACTCGGAAGAGGTGATCCGGTCCGTCATCCGGGCGGTGGACCTGCTGCACGAGCGGCCGGGCGAGCGGCCGAGCCAGGCGGACGTGTGCAAGGCAGTGACGATGAGCGTCGGCTATTTCAGCAGATGCTTCAAGGAAATCGTCGGCCATTCCTACGTTGCCGCAGCGCAGCGCATGTCCATTCGCGAGGCGGAGCAGCAGCTGCGCAACACGAACGAGCCGGTGTACCGGATCGCGGAGCTGTCGGGCTTCGAGGACGAAAAGTATTTCGGCAAAATCTTCAGGCTCAAGACCGGTCTTACGCCGGGCGAATACCGCCTCCGCAGCCGGAATGAAACCAAGGCGCAGAAAGACGAATAGCAATTCGAGCCGTCCAAGGCGATCCGGTTCCCTCCATTACCACCCGGTACGGACCCGGTGCCATCCAGTCCCAACTCGGTGCCATCCGGCCATTTACGGCGAATCTTATCGCCTAAATGGCCGGTTTTTTTGCTATTTGCGGCGCAGAAGCGCAAAAAAACCTTCCCATTGCAGCAAACCGCTCCGTCCCGGGCTCCCTTTGAAAGGGGTTACAATAAAGTGCGAAAGGGGGCGGGCAGATGAGCCGCATAACGAACAAACATAGAGGCATCCGGGAAATCGTTCATAATCGTTCCCTTTACCTGCTGGCCGTTCCGGCCGTCCTGTTCAGCGTCGTATTCTCGTATTTGCCCATGGCGGGCGTTGCGATCGCGTTCCAGGATTTTAATCCGCTCGCGGGCTTGTTCGGCAGCGAGTGGGTCGGCCTCGACAACTTCCGGTTTTTCTTCCGGGGCAGCGATTGGCTGATCATTACGTTTCACACGGTGTTCTTCAACCTGATGTTCATTATCACCGGCACCGCGCTGGCGCTGGCGCTTGCCGTCATGCTGACCGAGCTCGGGCGCAATGCGGTCGTTCGAACCGTACAGTCCGTCATGATCCTGCCGAATTTTATCTCGTGGCCCATCATCGGGCTGTTCTCCGTCACCTTCTTCACGGCGGATACCGGCGCGATCAATCAGTTCCTGCATGCGGCGGGACTTGCGCCTATCGATTTCTACACGCAGCCCGGCGTATGGCCGCCGATTCTGGTGCTCGTCAATCTATGGAAAACGGCGGGCTTCGGCGCGATCGTCTACATGGCGGCGATCGTCGGCATCGACAGGGAGTTGTACGAGGCGGCGCGGATCGACGGCGCTACCCGCTTCCAGTGCATCTTCCGCATTACGCTGCCGCTGCTGAAGAGCACGATCGTCATGCTGTTCCTGCTCAGTCTGGGCAACATTTTCGGCGGCAACCTGGAGATGATCTACTCCCTCGTCGGCGACAACTCGTTCCTCTTCGGAAGTACGGACACGATCGACACCTACGTGTTCAGGGCGCTGAGGACGTCGGGCTCGCTGGGCATGACGCAGGCCATCGCGCTGTACCAATCCGTGGTCGGCTTCCTGCTCGTCGTCACGGCCAACAAGATCGCAGCCAAGCTCGATCGCGAATCCGCCCTATTCTAAACAGCAAGGAGGCGACACGGCCGCAATGCAAAATTCCCGCAACGACAAATGGCTGGCGGTGCTATTCTATGCCTTTACGATTGTTTTCGCCGCCCTATGCCTGTATCCGTTCCTGCTCGTCATCGCCAGCTCCTTTACGGAGGAAGCGACGCTGCTGCGCAACGGATACCGGCTCCTGCCCGAGGCCTTCTCGCTTAGCGCTTACAAAGCGATTTTCAGCACGAATACGATACCGGACGCCTATCTCGTCACCATTTTCATCACGGTCGCCGGCACGGCGCTCAGTCTTCTGGTCACCAGCCTTGCCGCGTATTCGCTGTCCGGCAGCCGGCTCCGTTACGCGCCGCAGCTCTCCCTGTTTTTCTACTTTACGATGCTGTTCAGCGGCGGCATGGTGTCCAGCTACATCCTGACGACGCGGTATCTGCACCTGCAGGATACGATCTGGGTTTACATTCTTCCTGCCGTGCTGTCGCCTTGGAACCTGTTTTTGATGCGAAATTTTTTCAACGATATTCCGAAGGAGCTGTTCGAATCCGTGAAGCTGGACGGCGCGGGGGAGCTGCGGATCTTGCGCTCCATCGTGCTCCCGCTGTCGCTGCCGGCGCTGGCCACGATCGGACTGTTCTATGCGCTGGCTTACTGGTCCTCTTGGGCGCCAGCCATGCTGTATATCGAAAATCCGAAGCTGTATTCGCTGCAATATATCATCATGCAGATTATCCGCAACATCGATATGGCGCAAAATATCGCCGTATCCGGCACGCCGTCTACAGTCCAGGCGGTTCCGGCCTACACGGTCCGACTGGCGACCGCGATGGTAACTGTTGGGCCCATCATATTCCTCTATCCATTCCTGCAGCGGTATTTCGTCGGGGGACTGAAGGTCGGCGCTATTAAAGGCTGAGCGCGGCCGCAAGGCCGGTTGACATAGCTTCAGCAAGGCAATTCGATGCGGCTTAGACGGAATCATTCATAACCGGGAGGGTTAAACATGAAGAGAAGCGTAAAAGGAAAGCTGGCGCCGATGCTTGCATCCGCGCTGGCGCTGAGTCTGCTGGCGGCGTGCAGCAACGGCGGAAACGGCGGCAATGCCGCCAGCGGAACCGCCGCGAGCGGGACCGATAGCAAAGCAAGCGCGTCCGGCAGCGCGGCGGCGACACAGACGGCAGGCGCTGCCGGAGAAAAGACGGCGACGCCGGAGCCGCTGACGCTCAACGTTATGCTGTGGGGCGACAAGCCGAAGCAGTTCGACGAGGTGGTCGCCGAGTTCGAGCGCCGGACGAAGGACACGCTGAACCTGAAGCTGAAGGTTACGTTCACGCCGCAGGCGGACTACGTCAACAAGCTGAAGCTGAAGCTGGCGGCGGGCGAGCAGGTCGATATCGCGTTCGACGCGCCTTGGATGAATATGAACGCGTTTATCGCCAAGGACAACTATACGAATCTCGACGGCTATTTCAACAATGACCAATATCCGGGACTTAAGCAGGCTTTCGGCAGCGGCTACCTGGACAACAACAAGTTCACCGGCGCCGACGGTCAGCTGCATACTTACGGCGTGCCGCTGGGGCAATATCTGAGCGATATGGCGGTCATCTACTACCGCAAGGACCTGGCCGCCAAATACGGGATGAGCGACATCAAGTCCTACGAGGATCTGACGGCCTACTTCGATCAAGTGCTGGCGAACGACAAAAACATGATTCCGTTCGTCATTCGCAACGACGGAAACTACGGCGCGACGGCCGCGATCGACTTCAACAAGGACTTGCCCGTGAAGTATGAGGCGGGACTGTGGGACTTGAACCTGGCGCCGAACGTCGTCGCGACGCTCCAACTGGACGGCAAGACGGTCAAGGGCATCAAGCTGACGGGCGATAAAGCGGACAGCTCCGCGGCATTTCCCGCGCCCTTCAATCAGCCGGACTATACGACGTATCAGACCATCCGCGAATGGCATGACAAAGGGTATATCGAAAAGGAGCCGATCGTCCGCAAGGATGCGCGCGGCACGTTCACGGCCGGCAAGGCGGCTTCGATGATGGAAGGCGTGGCCAACCTGGACGCCGTCAACGCGCAGCTCAAAGCAGGCGTTCCGTCGTCGGAGCTCGGCATGTTCGTCGTGCAGAAAACCGTGCGCGACATGGTTCAGCCGAACCCTACGCTGATCTCGGATTTCCGCGTCTGGAACTTCCTCTGTATTCCGAAAACGTCGGCCAACGCCGATCGCGCCATGGCGTTCATCAACTGGATTTTCGAAAACCAGGACAACCACGACCTGTTCGAGCTCGGCATTAAAGGCAAGCATTGGGAGCCCGTCGGCGACGATAAATTCAAGTACCCCGACGGCATCGATACACTGCAAAATTACACGTTCCCGGGCTACATGCTGACCTGGAATCCGAACTATATCCGGCTGTCGGCCAATGTCCCTGACGATCTGGTCGCGTACTACCGGTACGTCGCCGACGAGAAGTCCTACGTCCGTTCTGCGCTTGCGGGCTTCGCCTTTAACCAGGAGCCTGTGAAGAACCAATTGGCCAACCCGGACTTCGCCAAGATTTCCACGGAAACGCTGGCCTACCAGCTCGGGATGGTCGAGACGCCTGCGGACGGCCTGCAGAAGCTGCAAGCCAAATGGGAAGGCAACAAAGCGCTGCAAAGCGATATCGCGGCGATCAAGGCGGAGCTGAAGAAGCAGGTCGAGGCGTTCCTCGCGCAGCAGAGCGGGACGTAACGCGGCGTGAGAGCGGACGATCGCAACTTCGGCTGCCGGATCAAGCGCGATCTCGTCTACAAGGGCTATGAAGCCGTCGTTATGGAAAACGAGGCGTTCCGCCTGACCGTGCTGCCCGGCAAGGGCACGGACCTGATCGAATTGCTGCATAAGCCGACGGATACCGACTTCGCGTGGTTTACGCGGCTAGGGCTTCGCCCGAAGGAGGCGGCCTTCAGCGATTTTCAGAGCCAATACGAGGGAGGATGGCAGGAGATCCTCCCCAATCTCGGCGGCCGCCACGTGCACCGGGGCGCGGAGATGCCCGCATACGGGGAAGCGGCGTTGTCGTCCTGGCGCTACGAAATTGCGGAAGACGGCCCGATGCGCATCCGCGTCGTCTTCCGGCTGGAGCTGCGGTCGCTGCCGCTGGCGATCGAGAAAAGCATCGAGATGATGAGCGGCGAAGCCGGCTTTCGCCTGGAAGAGCGGCTGACGAACGTTTCGCCGGCCGTCATCCATGCCGATTGGGGTCATCACATTACGTTCGGCGAGCCTTTCCTCGTTCCGGGCACGCTCATTTCGTTGCCGGACGGGGATGTCTCTGATGCCTCTTATGAGCTGCCTGCAAAGGGGAGTCCGGGAGGGTTCGGCGTGCTTCCGGCCGGGGCTGGCCGCTACGCGCTGAGGCGGCCGGACGGCATCGGCGCCGAGGTGAGCTGGGATGCCGCAGTATGGCCGTATCTCTGGTTTTGGCGGGACCATGGCGGCGAGGCAAGCCCGCCCTATTTCGGTAGCCACTACAACGTGGGGCTGGAGATGTTCTCCTCGCCGCCCGCGGCAACGCTGGAGGACAGTATCGCTGCCGGGACGGCCGTACGGCTGGAGCCGTACGGTACGGTTAACGCGAGTTTGGCGTTTCGGGTATTGCTTCCTTGATCATTTGCTCTCTTGGTCATTTACTTCCCTCGACCCTTCGGTCAGGCAGCAAGCTTTCTCTCATTGACGGTACGGACAACGAAACGGAGTGGGGCGCATGAGCGGCGGAAAGGGCAGGACGGTTTTGTTTCAGGGAGATTCCATTACGGACGGCAGCTGGAGGCGCGACGGCAACGACCCGAATGCGGCGCTCGGCCACAGCTATGCGTACTTGATCGCGGCGCAGCTCGGCTGCGAGCATGCGGATAGCGGTCATCGGTTTGTCAATCGGGGCGTGAGCGGCAACCGCGTGTCCGATTTGTATGCGAGGTGGAATGAGGATGCGCTTTATTTAAGGCCCGACTTGATCAGCATTCTGATCGGGGTCAACGACGCCTGGCGGATCATGGCGGGCGAGCCAAGCGGGGCGACGGACCGGTTCGAGCGGGCGTACCGCCACCTGTTGGAGGAAACGAGAGAAGTACTGCCCGACGCCGGGCTGGTGCTTTGCGAACCTTTTATTCTGAAAGGCGGCGCCACCGAGGAGAATTGGGACGCGTGGCGGACCCGAATCGACGATTACCGTGTGATCGTCCGGCAGCTGGCGCGGGAGTTCCAAGCGCAGTTTGTTCCGCTTCAAGAACCGTTCGACCGGGCGGCTGCGCGCACCAAAGCTTCGGATTGGATCTTCGACGGCGTTCACCCGACGGCGGCGGGCAACCGTTTGATCGCGAACGAGTGGCTTGACGTCGTTCAACGCGGCATTTGGGCGATTCGTTAAAACGCAAGAAGCCGGCAGGATCTCCTTGATCCTGCCGGCTTTTTTATGCTCTTTGTCGTTGCCGGGAGCTTAGCGTCCCCGCTCGTACCAGTACCCGGTCACGCCGCGCTCGAGGCGCAGAAGCGCCTCCAGGTAATAATAGTCGCCCCAGATCGTGTAGTCGTCGGGCGAAATGCCGCCGCGCACATGATAGGAGCCGCGGCGGATGAAGCCTTCGGCTTCGCCGTCGTCGCGTTCGGCGTAGCCGTCGCGCAGCGCGGAGACAGTCGCCTTCGCCGCGTCGATGAAGCGCTGGCGCTCGGGATCGCTCTCGTCGAGCTGGCTCGCAATCTCCAGCAGGCCGCATGCCGTGATGGCGGAGGCGGAGCTGTCGCGGTACGAGGACGGCACCTGCGGCACCTCGAAGTCCCAGTAGACGACGCCGTCCTCCGGCACGCGGGCGAGGAAGTGCCGGGCCATGCGCTTTGCCGTCTCCAGCAGATCGGCATTGCCGAGATAACGGCTGTTCAGCGCGAAGCCGTAGATGCCCCAGGCCTGGCCGCGCGTCCACGTGCTGCCGTCCGTGTCGCCCTGGTGCGTGCCGCCGCGGATGGCGTTTCCGTTTTCCGGATCGAAGTAAAACGTATGATAGCTCGAATCGTCGCCGCGTACGAGGAAGCGGCGGCTCTTCAGCGCGTGCGCCTCGGCGACGCGGCGGTATTCCGGATCGCCCGTCTGTTCGCCTGCCCAGAGCAGGAGCGGCAGATTCAACAGGCAGTCGATAATGATGCGGCCGCCGTTTTCCGGATCGCCCTTCGGTCCCCAGGCCTGGATGATGCCGGCATCCGCGCGCCAGCGGCGCATGAGCACGTCTGCAGCTTCCAGAGCCAATTGACGGGCGGACTCGTCCTTTTCCACGATCCATTGGGCCTTGGCCGACAGCGAGTAGAGGAAGCCGATATCGTGGTGATCCAGATTGCCGAACTGCGCCAGCCGGTTGCGGAAGCTCCCGACCGTCAGGACGGCGCCTTCGCGGTATTGCTCGTCTCCCGTATATTCGTAGCAGAGCCACAAAATGCCGGACCAGAAGCCGTCGGTCCAGTCGGTGTTGTCGTTAAGCACGTACTTGTTGGAGCCGTCGCTGACATGGGGGAATCGGTCCCCGAACCGTTCGAGGTTGCGGGCGGTGATGCCGAGCGCGTCGTCTATCGCTTGCTGCCACATATCGTATTGCCTCCCTGATCCGAAGTTCTTTTCACCCCCATTATATAGAGGAGTCCTTCGGGCGGGTTGCGGGAGTATATGGCTAAGTTGCGGTCGGCGGTCCAAAGTCAGGGGGCGGCGGAGAAGCCCTGCTGCACGGTCCGGCGGAACGTCTCGGGACTCATTCCCTTGCTTTTCTTGAACAGCTGGCAAAAGTGGGAGGCGCCGAAGCCCCCGACCTGCTCCGCGATCGAACGGATCGAATCCGAGGTCGAGCTGAGCAGCCTGCATGCCTCGCGGATCCGGCGGGCCGTGATGTAGTCCCGCAGGCTGCTGCCCGTGTGCTCCTTGAACAGGTGCGACAGGTAATACGGCGACAGATGCAGCTCGCCCGAGAGCGACTGAAGATCGAACGGTCGCGCATATCTCGCTTCGATCCAGTCCATGATCCGATCGATATGAAGAGAGCGTCCTTCGGCTTCGGGCGAAACGTCGCGGCTGCCTTCCGGGAACGCCCGATGCCGCAGCTCGTGGAGCAGCGAGACGAGGAACAGGGAACGCTCCTCCTCTTTGTCCGGACCGGACGCGCCGTAGAGCTCGTGGAAGTCTCGTAGCAGGGCGGGCAGACGCTCCGACGTCCCCAGATCGCAGAAGGAGCGGGACAGCAGGCCGCGCTTCAGCATCAGAAACCAGCGGGCAAGCCCTGGGTAGGGCGCCAGATAAGGCTCGACGATCCGGGGATCGAACTTCACGAGCGACCGGATATAAGGCGCGCCGGGTACGGACGGTACCTCGACCTTGTGGAGCTGGTAGGGCAAAAAAAGCAGCAGCGTGCCGGCGCGGATCGGGTAGCGGGCGTCCTCGGTCATCGCTTCTCCGAGTCCCTGGTGGACGTACAGCAGCTCGATGCCTTGATGGGCGTGATAGGCCAGCCAGTCCCGATCGCCCGTCGTCTGCCGATAAGAAGAAAAAAAAGCGTCCGGTCCCAGGTTCAACGTCATAATTCGATTCAAACGGCCCATCCCCCCGCCTGTGCATTCATGATAGATTATACCATGTAAGGGTGCAAACGTTACGAAGCGCCGCGAATCGCTACATAAAGCATGCAGACCGGAAGGAGTGCGAGAGATGACCGCGTCCAAACGAAAGCTGAGAGCCATCACCGGATTTTTATTGTCTTCCGCGTTGCTGTTGGCCTCCTCGATGTGGCCGTACCGCGACACGGCCGTCGCCGCCGTCTCGGCGGAAGAAGCGACGACGCTCCAGGGCAATCTGAAGCAGAAGCTCGGCGCCCGCAGCGAATCCTTCAGCGTCGTGCTCAAGGGCAAGCTGGCCACCGCCGACGTAACCAAGGCGTTCGACAACGTCTTCGCCGCCGACGATTACCTGAAGTACGCGATCCGCTCCTATCGTTATACCGTCAGCTCCAACGGCTCCACCTCCACCTTAAGCGTGAATATGAAATATTGGGAAAACGCGGAACAAACCGCTTACGTGAATGCGCGCTCGAAGCAGATTCTCGCGTCGATCGTCTCCCAGAGCATGAACGCCCACCAAAAGGTAAAAGCCATCCACGACTGGGTGCTGCAACATGTCGCTTACGACCGTTCGCTCGTCCGCCACTCGGCTTACGATGCGCTGAAGAACGGGCTGACCGTCTGCCAGGGCTACGCCTCGCTCACCTACAGGCTGCTGACGGACGCCGGCATTCCCGCCCGCATCGTCGAAGGCACCGTGAGCACAGGCGCGCACACGTGGAATCTCGTCAAGCTGGACGGCGTCTGGTACCAGCTGGACACGACGTTCGACGACCCGGTGCCGGACGTCAAGGGAAGGACGACGTACGGTTACTATCTCGTGACGGACAGCGCTTTGAAAAAGGATCATGCCTGGAAGCCCGTTTATCCGCAGGCCGTCACCTCGTACAAGAACACGCTGGACGCGCTTATGGCGAAGGACAAGACGCGCACGGCATTTTACGAAGACCTGCGCGAGGACATGGGGCTCGACTATCTGGATCCTTCCCGCTCGGTGTCCACGGTCAAGGAGATCGCCGCGAAGATTCGCGCTGCCGCCGCGGCCGGCCAGACGACGGCTAAGATGCGCTACACGTCACAGGCCAAGCCCGACCTCGACGCGCTGCTCAAGCTGATGCCCGAGCTGTCCTCGGTCAGCTATACGATGGAGTCGCTCGCGGGCGGAGAGGACGGAGACAGCATGCTGACCGTGAAGTTCAAGCTTCGTCAGTAGCTTCGTCCAAATTTGGAAAAAGGCTTACACATCTTGTATGATGCTTGCATGGGACTCAAGACGGGAGTGTTCATGTGAGCCGCAAAGTCGTTCTGCTGTCGCTAGCCATCGCCGCGGTTGCGTGCGCGCTGCTGTGGGTCAACTTCCACTACCTGGAAATTACGCCGAACAAGCTGCGCGACTGGATGCTGTCTTTCGGCTGGATCGCGCCCGCCGTCTACATCGGCCTGTTCGTCGCCAGGCCGTTCGTGCTGTTTCCCGCGTCGGTGCTGACGCTGGCGGGCGGGCTTGCATTCGGCACGTGGTACGGCATGCTTTATACGTTTTTGGGCGAAATCCCGGGCGCAGTGCTGTCATTTCTGCTGGCGCGCCAGGTCGGGCTCGGCTTTTTCAAGGGACGCGACGATCCGCGGCTGCGCAAGCTCGAGGGCGCCATGCAGAGCCGCGGCTTTCCGATGGTGCTCATGCTGCGCATCGCGCCGTTCGTGCCGTTCGATCTCGTCAGCTATGCGGCCGGAGCCGCCAGGGTGCCGCTGCGCGCGTATGTGCCCGCGACGGTGATCGGCACGCTGCCGGGCACGTTCGCCTTCTGTTTTCTCGGCGCGAGCCTGACGCGGGGCGACTGGCGGGAGATCGCGCTGGCGGTCGCGGTGTTCGCCGCCGCGATGCTCGTCCCGCTGCTGTTAAAGCGGCGAGTGAGACGCGAGGTAGGTTAGCGAGAGCCGGCATCGACGCTAACATGCAACCAACAAAAGGAACCGTACCCGTTAAGGTGCGGTTCCTTTTGCGTTGGCCGAGATCTTAAAAGTAAAAGAGGCTAAGCGTAATCGTACTGCCTGGGGTAATCGGCTGATCGAGCAGCGTCTGCGGAATGACGCGTCCGTTATAGCGAACCGTCAATCCGATCTGCCCGCCGACCGGAATGCCGGCGACGCTGACGATGAAGCCGCCCGGCCCGAACTGTACCCTGCCGGTCGCAAAAAGCGCTTGGCGCAGCGTCATGCCGGGGTAGAACGTCACGTAGCTGGTGCCGGATATGTTCGGGAAGCCGAGGCCGCCTTCGATCGTCACGGCAACGAAGCTTGTAGGCTCCGGGAGCGGAACGGGAACTGGGACGGGCACAGGTCCGGGAACGGGAATCGGCAGCGGGATCGGAATCGGAATCGGGAACGGTCCTGGCGGGAACGGCCCTGGTCCTGGCGGAAACGGTCCGGGTCCTGGCGGGAACGGCCCTGGTCCTGGCGGAAACGGTCCGGGTCCTGGCGGGAACGGTCCGGGGCCAGGTGGAAACGGACCAGGCGGAAAAGGTCCCGGTCCTGGGGGAAACGGTCCTGGCGGTCTTGGCGGCGGGAATGGCCCCGGTCCGGGCGGAAACGGACCTGGTCCTGGCGGGAATGGACCGGGTCCCGGATGCGGACCGGGTCCCGGGTGCGGGCCATGTCCAGGACCCGGGTGAAAACCCGCTCCTGGCGGCCGCGGCGGGAGCAAGCCGCCTATGTGAGCGCCGCCTCCCGGTCCATGCGCGCGTTGGTGCTCGGGCGTGAACCACCAGGGGATTTGTCTTACCGGAATGTCCGGCTCGAAAGACGCCGATTGCGGACTTTGCTTAACGGCGATACCCGTCTTTTTTTTCGCGGGAGCCTTGGCGTGGAGCGTCGCTTTACGCTTCGCCGCTTGCTTGGCTGCGGGCTGCCGACGTTTCTGCCCTTTATTTGTCATGCATGAATTCCTCCTCGGCTGGGCGAATGTCGCTAAGGTACGATATGCGCCTGCCCAGAAGAAGGTGCGGAGGAACTCGGGACAAAAAAAAGCGGGCCTGCAGCGAAAGCTGCAAGCCCAAAAGATATATTATTGAAAAGGGGGGTCATGTCTGTATTGTAACCGCCGAAGATGAAGGTAAGATGAAAGCTATATTACGATTGCGTTACAATCCGAGCCTTGAACCGTCTGACTCCAGATTTAGAGCCGGCAAATCTCCTTGGGACAACCGGGACACGTCGGACAATGACAGATTTCGCGCAGCGCGTTCAAACGCAGAATGACGATACGGCCCTGACGGATGTCGATGATGCCCTCGATCTTCAGGTCGTTCAGCATGCGGTTTACGCTTTCCCGCGAAGTCCCGATGAGGTCCGCCATCTCCGTATTGGTCAGCTTCAACGTAATCTTGATGCCCTCCGGCACGGCGACACCGTAGGTGTTGGCCATCCGGATCAAGGTCGAAGCGAGCGCGCCGGGCTTGCCGAACAGCAGCAGGTCGCGGAACTTCGATTCGCTTACGCGCTGCCCGATCGCCATCCAGTTCATGAATCGAACCGCGAAGTCTCCGTACCGGTACAGCAGAATTTCGAGGTCCTTCCACTGCACGACGCCAAGCTCCGCGTCTTCGAGCACTTCGGCGCTGAACGAGTGGACTGTCGTCAGCCCGTTCTCAGGCTCCCAGATCAAGTCCCCCGTCTGCATGATCGACAAGGTGAAGTCTTTGCCTTCGTCCGTCGATTTCCGAAGTTTCACCTTACCCGAGCGCAAATAGTACAGCTTGCCGGCGGCATCGCCTTCCCAGAACAGATAGCTGCCCTTTTCCGCACGCTTCGGGTACATCAGTTCTTCGAGACGAGCGAACTGATCCTCCGAAAAGAAGCGATGAATGCCTAGTCCGTTATCCTGCTGCCGTTCCGTGGCCGTCCTGTTTTTCAGCGCTTCGCCCATGACCGCGTCCCCCATCCGAATCCTTTTGATGACTTAATCATACCGCAACTCGTATTCGTCTTTTATCGGGGAACTTCCTGATTATGAAGCGGGAATTCCCTTATCTTTTTGTGAGAATGATCACAGCGGCCCTTCGAATCAGGAGTTTCCCTATGCATAATTCCGGGAGTTCCCCGAATTACGGACAGCTGCCGGTCCGGTAAACTGGAGGGAGCAGCATGCGATATGCATGGCATGGAGGGATGCGGGATGGACGAACTAAGCAGCCGCTCAGCGATTTTGGGCAGTCTGGACATACTGCGCAAAGAGATCGGATGCGACTTCAGCGCGGTCGGCTTGAAGGAAATGCCGTCACTCGTTTTAAGATGGCCGATGGCTTCCGGGCATAGCAACGATAGAATCGAGGGCATTGCGGAAAAGCCAGGCAGGGGACTGTCCGCCACCGTGCTGAAGATTGGCAGAGCGATGCCGCTCAGCATGACCGAGCTGGTGTGCTCGCGCCAGTTGCAGGAGTATCCGCTATTCCTCGCGGAAAATTTGCGTGCCGCGTATGCCGTCCCGCTGGGCTGGGGGGCTGCGCAATCGGGAGTCCTTCTCGTAGGAGATCGGAAAAAGAGAATTTATCGCACGGAGGAGCGTCGTCTCATCGCGGCGGCAGCAGACCGAATCGCAGCCCAATTGTCGGACCTGCCATCCGCGAGAACCGTCTAGGACTTCACGGAAGGTCGCTCCTTCCAACGCTGCCTATGGTAGAATGGGTAAAAAAGCGGAGCTGTGTTGTTGGGAGGAGTAGAGATGGTCAGGATTCTGGTTGTCGACGATCATGCCGTCGTACGTTCGGGGCTCATGATGCTGCTGAACGGCAGGCAGGGCATGGAGGTCGTGGGAGAAGCGGCGGACGGTGACGAAGCGATTGCGCAAGCGCAGGCGCTTCGTCCCGACGTCGTGCTGATGGACCTCAGCATGCCGCACGGCAAGGACGGCCTCACGGCTGCGGCCGAGCTCAAGCGCTCGCTTCCGGAGACGGCCGTGCTGATCTTGACGATGCACGACGACGAAGGGTACCTGTTCCGGGCGATCCAATCCGGCGCGTCGGGTTATATCTTGAAGAGCGCGCCGCATGAGGAGCTGCTCACCGCCATCCGGCATGTGGCCGAGGGCCAGGCCTATTTGTATCCGACCGCGACCAAGCGGCTGATGAGCGATTACCTGGACAAGCTGAAAAACGGAGAGCATGCAGGGACCTACGAATCCTTGTCCGATCGGGAAAAAGAGATTCTGGCCAAAGTCGCGCAAGGCTACTCCAACAAGGAAATCGCGGAGCAGCTCGTCATCAGCGTCAAGACCGTAGAGTCGCACAAAAGCAATCTGATGGAAAAGCTGGAGCTGCGTACGAGACCGGATCTGGTTAAATTCGCGATGAAGAAGGGGCTGCTGACTTTTGATTGAACCGGAAAGCAAAGGCAGGCCCGAGTATCACGCGGAGATGCTGGCTGCCCAGGTGACTGGACTGCTCGCGGGTCTTGACGCCGGCGTGGCTGACGCCGAGTATCGGGAGGAGCTGCGCCGCTCGCTCGAGCAGCTCGCGGACGTCAAGTTCGCCCTCGACGAGTCCGCGATCGTCGCCATAACCGACCGCAGGGGCAGGATCCGCTACGTGAACGACAAGTTTTGCGAGATATCCGGCTACAGCAGAGACGAGCTGCTCGGGCAGGACCACCGCCTCGTCAATTCGGGTTATCACGGCAAAGCCTTCATGAATGAGCTGTGGACGACAATCTCGTCAGGCAAGGTGTGGCGCGGAGAAATTAAAAATCGGGGGAAAAACGGCCGCGAATATTGGGTCGATACGACGATCGTTCCGTTCGTGGACGGGGACGGCGCCCCTTATCAGTATTTGGCGATCCGTCATGAGGTGACGCGCCTCAAGGAGACCGAGGCCGAGCTGCAGTCGATGCTGGCGCAGATGATGCAGATTCAAGAGGAGGAGCGCCGGCGCTTCTCGCGGGATTTGCACGACGGAATCGGCCAGAGCCTCTTTTTCTTCAAAATCACGATCGACCGCCTGCTTGCCGAGCGGGAAGACGAGGGGCTCGAGATGCTGGGGCAGCAGGTGTCTCAGCTTATGTCCGAGGTTAGAGGACTCGCGTGGGAAATGCGCCCTTCCGTGCTGGATGACCTCGGCATCGTGCCGGCGCTCCGAACCTATATCGAACACTTCGAGAGCCATTACGGCATCAGGGTGCACTTCGAATGCGACCTGAAGCGCCGTCCGGCGCTGCTTGCGGAGACGACGATCTACCGCGTCGTACAGGAGGCGCTGACGAATGTCGGCAAGTATGCAAACGTGTCCGAAGCATTCGTATCCTTGCGGGAGGAGGACGAGCAAGTCCGCGCGGTCATCCGCGACGAGGGCGTCGGCTTCATCCGCGCAACGGCCGGATCCGGCGTCGGCCTCTTCAGCATGGAAGAACGCGCACGGGCGTTGCTGGGCGAGCTGAAGCTGCGATCCGAGCTCGGCCGCGGCACGACAGTAACGTTAAACATCCCGCTCGCTTAGCGCGTCGTTAAAACATGCGAAACAGGGGAATGCACCATTCACATGTTTCGCACGTTTTAACAATATCCCGTTGCGTCAGGAAAAAGCGCGCTCGACCGCTGCATGGCTGGCGGCCATGGGCAGTGACGAGTGGGTCGAACAAAACAATCCAACTCCACGCTTGTCGCGAAAAATATCCCGAAAAACTCCCGCCTCCTCGAAACCGCCCTTAGGTCAGTTGCTTCGAATTTCAGGCCATTATCCGAGCATTCTCAAATCGCATGTCCCACCCTCCACATCAAAAAGAAGTGGCACCACTAGCCTGTACGTCGGCCGCTTCGCGCAGGACGCCTATAAGCCGTTCTACGCGATCGTCGGCAACTACTCCGGCGACGTGTTTTCGCACAAAATGCTCCGCCGCCTCCGAGTGTAAATGTGTCGATATTTTGTCCGCGTTCAATATGTGATTTTTTTCACATTAATAGCTTCACGCAAGCTGTATATTAAAAGCATCAAAAGAAGCAACGCCCCGAACATCGAAAAGGAGGCACGCCACGATGAAAACGAACCACGAAGATAATCGCGCATCGCAGCCGAACGCCGGAGGAGACGAACGTTATACGCTGCTTGGCGAAGCGGTCGTCAGAGCCCAACAGGAGCACGACGCATTGGAAGCGGAGCTGGCAGACTTGTATGCGCAGGCTTGCACGGTACGCAAGGATGAGGACATCGTTCATCTGAACGCCAATGTCCGGATCTTGAATGAACGCGTAAAACATTTCATGACGGAATGGAGCGCGCATATCGAGTGGGAGAAGACGGAGCTCTTCCCGTACGCGACATGGTATCTGGAGACCGAGCCCGACTTGTTCGCTTTAATGGAATTGGATTACGGACTTGCGGAGCGGTTCATCGGCTCGTTTCTGAATACGCTGGAAAAGGCGGTCCTCCCGATCTCTCCGGAAGAAGCGAAGGCGCTCTCGTCCCGTCTGCTGCAAGCCTATGCCTGCTTGAAAAATCGGCTGAACGAGGAACAGGAGATTATCGACACGCTGGGTGATCGCTCGAATGTATACAGCTTCTAAGCGCTGCATGACAAAGTGAAAATTTTCACAAGAAAAAGCTCGAAAATGTGATTTCCATCACATGCGGCATCCGTCGCGTCCCTCATAATGAAGGTGCAAGGCAAGCAACACAACCGACAACCACTAATAAACGCCTAAAAGGCGAAAAGGGAGATGGCCATTATGGTCACCAAATGGTTCAGAGAAAACGTATGGGCGGCAGTCGCAGTCACGCTTCTTCGCATCTATGTCGGCTGGCAGTGGATCGACGCGGGCTGGCACAAGCTGACGGGCGGCTTCACGGCAAAGGGATTCCTGCAGGGAGCGGTCACCAAGCCGGTAGCCGATCACGCGACGAATGAAGTCATCTTCCCTAACTACACGTACTTCATCCAGCACTTCGCACTGCCGAACGTCAAGCTGATCGACGTATTGATCCCGCTGGGCGAGTTCCTGATCGGCGTAGGGCTGATCGTCGGGGGACTCACAGTCACGGCCGCCTTCTTCGGAATGTTGCTCAACACGCTGTTCCTCTTCGCAGGTACTGTAAGCACTAACCCTTGGCTGCTGGTCCTTGGCTTCATCGTCTTCACGGCAGGCGCCAATGCCGGACGCTTCGGACTCGACTACTACCTGCTCCCGCTTATCCGCAAGGGCTTTGGTAAGATCAAGCACACTGTCGCGGATAAAAAGAATAACGACGGTACGCACGGCAAGCCCGTCGCGCATTAATCCATCGCATTGACTGGTTGACACGGCGGCCGGAGCTCTCCGGCCGCCGTCCATATCGTCCGGCCGCCGAGACCGGATGGAGAGAAGCGATACTTGACGGGAGGCCACGAGGATGGCGACGAAGGAAAAGGCGCAAGCCGAATTCATTTCCGCGCATGACGAGGTGAATCTGCTGGCGGAGCGCGCCAACAAGGCGCTCGAGGCGTACATGCGACTGAATCAGGAGCAGGTCGACCGGATTGTGCAGGCAATGGCCCTCGCGGGACTCGACCAGCACATGCCGCTCGCGAAGCTCGCAGTCGAAGAGACGGGACGCGGCGTGTACGAAGACAAGATCACGAAAAACATTTTTGCGACGGAATATATCTATCACAGCATCAAGGCGGAGAAAACGGTTGGCGTGATCGAAGAGAACGTCTACGAGAATTATCGCATGGTCGCCGAGCCGGTCGGCGTCATCGCCGGCATCACGCCGGTTACGAATCCGACTTCGACGACGATGTTCAAGTCGCTGATCGCCGCCAAGACGCGCAATCCGATCGTCTTCGCCTTCCACCCTTCGGCGCAGAAGTCGAGTGCGGCCGCAGCGAGGACGCTGCTTGAGGCGGCGGTCGCCGCCGGCGCGCCGGAGCACTGCATTCAGTGGATCGAGCACCCTTCCGTCGAGGCGACGGGCTTGCTGATCAATCACAAGGACATTGCGCTCGTCCTGGCGACCGGCGGCTCCGCGATGGTGAAGGCGGCCTACAGCACCGGCAAGCCGGCGCTTGGCGTAGGTCCGGGCAACGTCCCATGCTTTGTCGAACGCACGGCGGATCTCGAGCAGGCCGTAACCGATCTGATCCTGTCCAAGACGTTCGATAACGGCATGATCTGCGCATCCGAGCAGGCGGTCATTCTTGAAGAGCCGATTTACGACCAGGCGAAGGCGCTGATGTCCCGTCAAGGCTGTTATTTCCTCAATAAAGAGGAGACCGAGGCGGTCTCGCGGCTCGTCATCAACCCCGAGAAATGCGCGGTCAATGCCGTCATCGTCGGACAGCCGGCCGTCAAAATCGCGGAAATGGCAGGCATTCAAGTGCCTCCGTCGACGAAGCTGCTGGTAGCCGAGCTGACCGGCGTCGGCGAGAAATATCCGCTGTCCGCCGAGAAACTCAGCCCCGTGCTCGCCTGCTACAAAGTCAAGACGGCAGAGCAAGGCATCGAGCGTGCCGCGCAAGTCATTGCATTCGGCGGCATGGGCCACTCGTCGGTCATTCATTCGAACGATCAGGCGGTCATCGCGGCTTTCTCGGCGCGGCTGCAGACGGGGCGCATCATCGTCAACGCGCCGTCGACGCATGGGGCGATCGGCGACATTTACAACACGAACCTGCCTTCGCTCACGCTCGGCTGCGGCTCGTACGGCCACAACTCGACGACCTCGAACGTGACCGCCGTCAACCTCATCAACGTTAAGCGCGTGGCGTATCGCACGGTCAATATGCAATGGTTCAAGGTGCCGCCGAAAATTTACTTCGAAAAAGGCGCCACGCAATATCTCGAGAAGATGCCGGACATCAGCCGCGTCATGATCGTGACCGACGAGGCGATGGTGAAGCTGGGTTATGTGGAGAAGGTCGCCTACTACCTGCGCAAACGCAAGGATCCGGTGTCGGTCGAGATCTTTAGCGACGTCGAGCCCGATCCGTCGGTCGACACGGTCGAGCGAGGCACCCGCATGATGGCGCAGTTCAAGCCGGACTGCATTATCGCGCTCGGCGGCGGCTCGCCGATGGACGCAGCGAAGGCGATGTGGTTGTTCTACGAGTATCCGGACACCAGCTTCGACTCGCTCAAGCAGAAGTTCATGGACATCCGCAAACGCATCTACAAGTATCCGCGGCTAGGCAAGAACGCCAAGTTCGTCGCGATTCCGACGACGTCGGGCACAGGCTCGGAAGTAACTTCGTTCGCCGTCATCACCGACAAGAACAAAGGCAACACCAAGTACCCGCTTGCCGATTACGAGTTGACGCCGGACGTCGCCATCGTCGATCCGGACTATGTGTACAGCTTGCCGAAAACAGCGGTCGCGGACACGGGCATGGACGTGCTGACGCACGCGATCGAAGCTTACGTTTCGGTGATGGCGAACGATTTTACCGACGGTCTCGCGCTTAAAGCCGTCCAGCTCGTGTTCGACAATCTGGAAGCGTCGTTCCATAAGGCGGACCCGGTCGCGCGGGAAAAGATGCACAATGCGTCGACCATCGCGGGCATGGCGTTCGCCAACGCGTTCCTCGGCATCAACCACAGCCTGGCGCACAAGTGGGGCGGACAGTACCATACGGCCCACGGCCGCACCAATGCGATCCTGCTGCCGCACGTCATCCGTTACAACGCGCAGCAGCCGACGAAGTTCGCTTCGTTTCCGAAATACAGCCACTTCGTCGCCGACAAGCGTTACGCCGACATCGCCCGGCTGCTCGGGCTGCAGGCCCGCACGACGGAAGAAGGCGTCACCAGCCTGATCAACGCGATACGCCAGCTCAACCTGTCGCTGCAGATTCCGGAGTCATTCCAGGCGCTGGGCTTTGACGCAGCCGACTTCGAATCGCGGGTCGATCAGCTTGCAGACCGGGCGTTCGAGGATCAATGCACGACAGCAAATCCGCGATTGCCGCTCGTCGTCGAGCTGGCAGACGTGTACCGCAACGCATTTTACGGCAAGTTCTAAGCGGAGATCGATCATTAGGAGGCAACGCTCATGAGCATTCTGAACAAGACGATCGGGGAATCCGCCGGCCGGTTGGACGGCTGGAGAGGTTTTCAAACGGGCGCTTGGCAAACGGCTGTAGACGTGAACGACTTCCTGGCGCGCAACCTTACGCCATATGAAGGCTCCGCGGCATTCCTGGCCGAACCGACGGATGCGACCCGCGAGTTGTGGACGCAAGTGCTGGCGTTGATGAAACAGGAGCGGGAAAACGGGGGCGTGCTGGACGTCGACACCGAGACGGTGTCCACCATCGTCTCGCACCGTCCGGGCTACATCGACAAAGCGCTGGAGAAGATCGTCGGCCTGCAGACCGACGCGCCCTTGAAGCGCTCGATCCAGCCTTTCGGCGGCATCCGGATGGCACAGGATGCATGCGAAGCGTACGGCTACAAGCTGCCGGACGAGATGGTCCGCACATTCACCGACGTCCGCAAGACGCACAACCAGGGCGTATTCGACGCCTACACCGCCGAGATGCGACTTGCACGCAAAGCTGCTATCATCACCGGCCTTCCGGATGCGTACGGCCGCGGCCGGATTATCGGGGACTACCGCAGGGCGGCGCTGTACGGCGTCGACAAGCTGATCGCAGCCAAGCTGGATGATCTGACCGCGCTCGAAAAGGACGTCATGGGCGAAGATCTCATCCGTCTTCGCGAGGAAGTGTCCGAGCAGATCCGGGCGCTCGGCGAGCTCAAAGCGATGGCGGCCTCTTACGGCTACGACATCTCGGGACCTGCCACGAACGCGGCGGAAGCGGTCCAGTGGCTCTACTTTGCCTACCTCGCCGCCATCAAGGAGCAGAACGGCGCCGCGATGAGCCTCGGCCGCGTATCCAGCTTCCTCGACGTTTATATCGAGCGGGATATTCAGGAAGGCACCTTGACCGAGGAGCAGGCCCAGGAGCTCGTCGACCACCTCGTTATGAAGCTTCGGCTGGTCAAGTTCCTGCGCACGCCCGACTATAACGAGCTTTTCAGCGGCGACCCGACATGGGTGACCGAGTCGATCGGCGGCATGGCCAAGGACGGAACGACGCGCGTCACGAAAAACTCTTTTAGATTCCTGCACACGCTGTACAATCTCGGTCCGGCGCCCGAGCCGAACCTGACGGTACTCTGGTCGACCGGACTGCCCGAGGGCTTCAAAGACTATTGCGCCAAAGTTTCCGTGGACACGAGCTCGATCCAATATGAAAACGACGACCTCATGCGTCCGATCTACGGCGACGACTACGGTATTGCCTGCTGCGTCTCGGCCATGCGGATCGGCAAGCAAATGCAATTCTTCGGCGCCCGCGCCAACCTTGCCAAAGCGCTGCTGTACGCGATCAACGGCGGCAAGGACGAAAAGCTGGGCGTGCAGGTCGGTCCCGAGCTCGCTCCGCTGACCGGCGAGTATCTCGATTACGACCAGGTTATGGCGAGGTACGACGAGGTGCTGGAATGGCTCTCGAAGCTGTATATCAACACGCTGAACGTCATTCACTACATGCATGACAAGTACAGCTACGAGCGCATCGAGATGGCGCTGCACGATACGGAAATCTTGCGCACGATGGCCACCGGCATCGCAGGCCTCTCGGTCGTCGCCGACTCGCTGTCCGCGATCAAATTCGCCAGGGTGAAGCCGATTCGCAACGAAAAGGGGCTGGCCGTCGACTTTGAGATCGAAGGCGAATATCCGCAGTTCGGCAACAACGATTCGCGCGTCGACGATATTGCGGTCGACCTGACCGACGCGTTCATGTCGAAGCTGCGCAAGCGCGAGACGTACCGCGGCTCGATGCCGACGCTGTCGGTGCTGACGATTACGTCGAACGTCGTCTATGGCAAGAAAACCGGCAGCACGCCCGATGGCCGCAAGGCCGGCGAGCCGTTCGCGCCAGGCGCGAACCCGATGCACGGCCGCGACCGCAAAGGCGCGCTCGCCTCGCTCAGCTCGGTCGCCAAGCTGCCGTACTACAACTGCCTCGACGGCATCTCGAACACGTTCTCGATCGTGCCGAAGGCGCTTGGCCGCGAGGAGGATACGCGCGTCGGCAATCTCGTGTCGCTGCTCGACGGCTATGCCGACAAGGGCGGGCACCACTTAAACATCAATGTGTTCAACCGGGAGCAGCTGCTCGACGCGATGGAGCATCCGGAGCAATACCCGCAGCTGACGATCCGCGTCTCGGGCTATGCCGTCAACTTCATCAAGCTGACCCGGGAGCAGCAGCTCGACGTCATCAATCGGACATTCCACGGCTCGATCTGACCGGACGGCGGCGAGCCCGGATGCTTTCGACCTAGCTTCGGTCAATCGATACTTCAGAGGGGGACTCGACGATGCATCATGCCGGAAGGATACATTCTCTGGAGACGTTCGGGACGGTCGACGGTCCGGGCATCCGCTTCGTGCTCTTCATGCAGGGCTGCGCGCTCCAATGCGCCTATTGCCACAATCCCGATTCCTGGGATACCAAAGCCGGACAGCTGCGAACGGTCGACGACATATTGGCCGAGATCGAACCGTACGTTCCTTTCTATAAAAGGTCGGGCGGAGGGATCACCGTTACGGGAGGGGAACCCACGCTGCAGGCGCCATTCGTCGCCGAGCTGTTCGAAAAATGCAAGGAGCGGTGGGGTTTGCACACGGCGCTCGATTCGTCGGGCTTCTGCGATCCGCACCATGCGAAGCGGCTGCTCGACGCTACGGACCTCGTGCTGCTCGATCTGAAAATGATCGATCGCGCCGGCCACGAGCATCTGACTTCGCAGCCCAACGATCGCATCCTGGCCTTTGCAAGGCATCTGTCGGATGCAGGCATCAAGATGTGGATCCGACGCGTGCTCTTGCCGTACTGGACCGACGGGATGACGGAGCTGCTGGCGCTAGGCGAGTTTATCGGCGAGCTGCGCGGCGTCGACAAGATCGAAGTGCTGCCTTATCACCGGATGGGCGTGTACAAATGGGAGCAGCTGGGCAGAGCCTACAGGCTGGAAGGCGTGCCGGAGCCGTCGCCTGAAGAGGTCATGCGGGCTTATCGATTGATCGAGCAAGGCATGCAAGCTGCAAAGGCTTCAAAGGCTTCAAAGTAAAGCGGACGGACGCTTCTTCCCGGCGAGGACCGGGGAGGTGCGTCCTCGTGCGTTCCATCGAGAAAGGAGACCATGACATGTCCACTACATCCGTTACCGGCGCGATTCTTGCAGGCGGCACCAAGGCAATGTTCGGAGGAACTCTGAAAGCGCTTCTGCCGCTGCAGGAGGAGGCCTTGATCGTCAGGCAAGTGCGCGAAATGCGCAAGCTGTGCAAAGAAATCATTGTCGTTACCGATACGCCGAAGCCTTTTTTTGACGTATTGGATTCGTCAGTTCGCATCATTACGGACTATTATCCGGGTCGGGGACCGCTTGGCGGCATGCACTCGGCGCTGCGCCTCGCGCGCAATCCGCTGGTATGGATCGTCGGCTCGGACATGCCGTTCGTCTCGGCCGAGGAAGCCCGCCGGCTGATGACGGGCTTCTCGGACGGCGTTCAAGCCGTCATCCCGATCGCCTGCGAGCGGCCGGTCCCGCTGCATGGGCTGTACGACAGCCGCTGCTCGGAGACGGTCGCTGCGCTGTTGTCAGCCGGAGGAGAGAGCATGGAGAGCTTGCTTGGACGGATGCCCTGGCTTGGCGTGCCGTCGGAGGGAGAAGCGGGACAAGATACGCCCATGTTCTCGTTCGAGATTCAGGGCGAGGCCGACTACGAGCGCGCCAAGAGCCTGCTGCACGTCGCGCGCTCTACCGGCTAAGCGGGCCTGCTCTTCACTGGAAACGCTATTTCGAAACGAATCAAGACGACGTTCGACGCCCGTGCAGGATTATGTCGTTTTATGTTGAAATAGCTATGTACAGTCCGACTCCGGGGGAAAGTCATTTTATGCATTCAGCTGAACCGATCCATTATACATCCGCCAGAAAAGCAGCGCTGGGCGTTTGGGCGCTGCTTCTTGTCATTTTTGTTCTTCTCTCCGTTCCGATCGCCTGGAGCACGTCTCTCTACGAGGACAGAATCGTGCGCAAGGCCGACCAGGATGCCGAAGCGGAGCTTGCCTCGCAAGCCAATTCACTCAGGCTCGCAGTCGAGCGACGACTGCTTCTGGCGGAGAGTCTCAAGGCGTTTGCGGATACGGAGCTCATGGACGGCAAAGAAATCGACGACGCGCGCTTCAACGAATTCGCGTCTCATTTCGTGCCTAAAATTCCGGACGTTCGCAATATATCCTTGTACCCGGCCGGCATCGCGCGTTACGTATATCCTTTAAAGGGGAACGAAGCGCTGCTCGGGCTTAATCTGTTCGAGCACAAGGATCAGGCGGTCCGGGATAATGCCACGCGCACGATGAAGATCGAAGAAGTCACGCTCATGGGGCCGCTGGAACTAACGCAGGGCGGACTCGGACTGTTGACGCGGCAGTCGATCTTCGTAAACGGCCGCTTTTGGGGCTTTGCCTCAGTCGTTCTGGACGTGCCGGCGCTGATCCGGGAAGGCATCCGTCCTACGGATACCGGCGAACTGGACATCGCCTTAAGGGCCAACGGCCGGCTCCTGCTGGGCGACGAAAAGCTTTTCGACGTAGAAGGCTTGAGAGAGATGGTCAGGCTTCCGGAGGGCGAATGGGCGCTCGCCGGCAAGCTGAAGGAGAGCAGGCTGCGCGAGATCGAGGGCAAGGTTCTCTTGATCCGGGCGATCTGCATGATTTGCGTGGCGCTCATCCTGTATTTGCTCTACGTGCAACTTACAGGCAAAGCCAAGCTGGACGTCAAGGTTCGCGAGCGGACGAGCGAGCTCCAGCGGGCGAACGAGATGATCGAAGCCTCGAACGAGGAATTGATCGCGATCGAAGAGGAGCTGCGCGAGCAGAACCGGGTGCTCGAGAGCAAGGAGCAGGCGCTTCGTTATATGGCTTATCACGATGCGGTAACGGGTGCGTACAACCGGACCTATTTTAACCAGCACCTCGAGGAACAACGGTCCGCAGCCGAACGTATGTCAAGAAAACTGGCGCTTCTGTATCTGGACTTGGACCAGTTTAAACTGGTGAACGATACGCTCGGCCATACTTTCGGAGATATCTTGCTGAAAGAAGCCGCGACGCGTCTGCAAGGCATTCAGAACGAAACTTACCCCGGGCTGGCATTCTACAGAATAGGCGGGGATGAGTTCACGATTATTCTTCCGCTCATCGAGGATCCGGAAGCCGGCAAGCAGCTTGCGGAGCAGGTAATCGAGCTGTTCCGTCAACCCTTCTTCCTCAAAGGAGCCGAATATTACTTGACCGCGAGCGTCGGCATCGCGATCTATCCCGACCATGGCGCCGATGCGCCGACGCTTATCAAAAACGCCGACAAAGCGATGTACGCGGCCAAGGAAGCCGGGAAAAACCGGTATAAATGCTATGACGGCGCGGATCAGTCGGGCGCCGGCGAGCTGATGGAGCTGCGGAGCTACCTGCGCAAGGCGCTGTCGCGCGGCGAGCTTGAGCTGTATTATCAGCCGCAGATTCAAGCAGGGAGCGGCAACCTCGTCGGTATGGAGGCGTTGCTGCGCTGGAATCATCCCAAATTGGGACCGGTCTCGCCCCAGCAATTTATTCCGCTCGCCGAGGAGACGGGGCTTATCGTCGAGATCGGCGAGTGGGTGCTCCGCGTCGCCTGCGCGCAGAACAAAGCGTGGCAGGAGGCGGGATTCCCCGAGCTGCGAATCGCGGTTAACCTGTCGGCACGCCAGTTCGCTTCGGGCGACGTGGCTGCGTCCGTCCGCGGCGCATTGGAATCGTCGGGACTCGATCCGCAATATCTGGAGCTTGAGATCACGGAGAATATGGCCATGAAAAACGAGAATCTCCCGACGCTCGAGCTGCTGCGGGATATGGGAATCACGCTGTCGATCGACGACTTCGGCACCCAGCATTCGTCGCTCGGCTACCTGAAGACGCTGCCGATCAGCCGCATCAAGATCGACCGTTCCTTCGTCAGCGGCATCGGCAAAGACGAACGGGACGAGGCGATCATTCACGCGATGATGCTCGTGGCCCGGCGCCTGAAGCTGTCCGTCGTGGCCGAGGGCGTCGAGACGGAGGCGCAATACCGCTTCCTCGCCGAACACGAGTGCGACGATATTCAGGGCTTCCTGTTCTACCGACCGCAGCCGGCGGAGCTCATCCGGAAAATCCTGCTCGAGCATTGGAAGGCATAATGCAATGAATTGAAGACGCAGCAAGTAACTTCCTGCCGTTGCGCACGCCAAAAATCCCTCCGCGCTGCTCGTGCGCGGGGGGATTTTTCGCAGCTCATTATGCGTCGTTGTCTTGTTCTTCCACCAAATGCTTCAGCATCGCCAGCTTGTTGTCCCAGAACTGCTCGAAGTAAGAGAGCCAATCCTTAAGCTCCGTCAGCGGCTCGGGGCGAAAGGCGTAACGCGTCTCGCGTCCGGCACGCCGCTCGGTGACGAGCCCCGCTTCCCGCAGGACCCGCAAATGCTTGGAGACGGCGGTCCGGCTCATCTCGAACTGTCCGCTGAGCGCCGACAACGGCTGCTCGCCCTGCGTCAGCAGGCGCAGCAGGCGCCGCCGGCTCGGGTCCGCGATCGCCTGGTAGACGTCGTGCTGCGGCAGCGGCTGTCCCATCAGGCTTCGAGCAGCCGCTGCAGCTTGGCGGCGATGCCGTCCCAGCCGCCTGCCATATGTTCGCGGATGATGCCGTGCGGTTGTCCGAACTCTGTCAGCGTGTCCTCGTCCCAGCCTCCGTGCGTGAGCGTGAACGCGGTGCGCGCGTCCGGCAGCTCATTGAGTTCGAACGACAGCGTCCAGTCCTTGCCCCAGTTCATAGAGAACCGCTCCGGCGGATCGAATACGGTCACTTTGCACGGCGACATGCCGAACTGTCCGGCATTGAGCGTAAATTCATGGCCGACGACCGGTTCGAAACCGATCGGCGGCATGAACCAGGCGGAGATGCCTTCGGCCGTGGATACCATGTTCCAGACCTTCTCGATGGGCGCGTTGAGCTCAAGGGTACGTACGATATCGGGGAGTTTGCGGGAATTGCTCATGTCATTGGACCTCCTCAAAATAAATAGGAAACCATCTGGTTTCTCTTTCGCATGATCATCATACGAAACCAAATGGTTTCATGTCAATGGAGAAATATGTCCATGCGGGTACAACGTCGTTTTTCCCGTTTTAACAGTATCCCCTTCAAACAGGAAAGCGAATGCGGGTATTGTCCGCATTCGCTTTCTTTGTTGGCCTAACCTGCAGTCCACAGGCTTTGCTGCGTTTAAAATGGTGAGCTTGCCGGGACTTCGATGCTGGAGGTTTGAAAGTGATCCTGACCGAAGGGGATATTGTTCAAGCGCGCGAAAATACCGTTGCTTCAGCCGAAACTTCCATTTTTGCGCATGCACCGCTTGTAACGCTGCGGTCTATTTTTGCGCTTCGTTCTCGCCTTGTTGCTGCTCGCGCATGCGCGTCATCTGCTGCCAGACCGAGCCGGCGGCTTCCTCGCCGCTGCGAATGCGAGCGATGGCGATCTCGGCCTGCAGCTTCACCTCGAACTCCGGCTCGGCTGCGGCCACGCGCTCCAACGCCTCAAGCGCGGACTCGTTGCCGGCCTCGTACAGGAAGCGCGCGGCGCGCCAGCGCACGAGCTTGTTGGCGTCGCCGAGCGACTCCGCCATCGCCGGACCTGCGGCGGGATCGCCGATGTCCGAGAGCGTGTCCCCCGCCGTGCGGCGCACGGCCGCCGACGAATCCTTGAGCGCGGCCAGCAGCGGCGGCAGCGCTTCGGGAACGCGCAGATCGCCGAGGTAAACTACGGCGAGCCGGCGCACCGATACCTGCGGGTCGCGCGCGGCCTGCGCGAGCAGCGGCAGCAGCTCCGCGTCGGGCTTCGCCCGCGACAGCGCCGCATAGCGCGTCTGCCAGTCCGGCGCGCGCAGCGCCGCCTCGAGCTCGTCCGGCGTCGTCGCCCGGCTCGCCGCGGCGACGCCCTCGGGCCCGTCCGCCCCGGCCGCGCCTTCGCCCGCGCCAGCAGCTTGCGCGGCTGCGATCAGCTCGCGCAGCCGCTCGTCCGGGTATGCCGCGTCCAGCTCGCGCGCGACCTCCTCCAAGATCTCCTGCGGCTCGCCGTAGCGGACGCCGAACTCCGCGAGCCGGCGCTCGCGGATGAACGTGCCGGCCGCGGCTTCGTTCACGGCATCCGTGAACCGCTGGCCGAGCGCGGCCCGCGATTCCTGGCCGCCGCTTTGCACGCGGATCTGCATCGGGATGCCGCGGTACATCTGCACGAGCACGCGGGCTTCGCCGAAGCTGTATGCCAGCGCGTCGTCGCCCGCACCGGCGCCTCCGCCGTCCGCGGCGGCGCCGAACAGCTCGCGCACGGCCGCAAGGATGCCGGCCCAGTCCGCGCTCGGGCGGCGGTCCAGCGCGAAGAAGTCGGCCGTCCGGAACGCCGACTTCACGCCGGGAATCTCCAGCATCTTCGCCACGAAAGGCGGCAGCTGGTCCTTTTTGTCCATCGTATAGGTATGGCGTTCGCCGGCCGGCAGCGCCTCGTCCACGTTCAGCTTCATTGAATTCGGGCTGGGCGTCGGCTCAATTGACAGCAGCTTCATGTACACACGACCTCGCTTTGCATATGGTGATCTCGCCGTTCTCTCTCTATACAATACCGCACCGCGTTCCGTATTGCCAAAGGAAGGGTATTTAAGTGACATATCGGTCTTGGTACATTGGCCTGATTCCTGCTATAGTAAGATTAGTACGTCAACGGAGGGGTACCATGCCTAAGAGCCGCTTCGGCAACCTGGATGCCATTCGCGCGGGCGCCGCGGGGAAGGACCAGTTCGCGCGATGGCGTCAGGAACGCCTGCAGAAGATGAGGAACAAAGGCTATCTGGAATGCGTCCCGAACGTGAAGCCGGATCTGCCGTTCCTCCATCATAACCGTCAAGAGCCGTCCGTTACCTGGATTGGGCATTCTACGTTTTTGCTGCAGATGGGCGGCCTTAATATCGTCACCGACCCGGTATGGGCGCGCCGCATGGCGCTGCAGAAGCGGCTGGCGCCGCCCGGCGTCGAGCTGTCCGATATGCCGTCCGTCGACCTCGTGCTCGTCTCTCATTCCCACTACGACCATCTTCACTTCGGATCGCTGCGTCGCTTGCGGGGACCCAAGCGGCTGTACGTACCGGCCGGCCTGAAGCGCAAGATGGCGATCAGGGGATTCGGCGAGGTTCACGAGATGCACTGGTGGGAGAATTGTACCGTGCACGGCGTGAAGTTCACCTTCGTGCCGGCCCAGCACTGGACCCGTCGCAATCCCTGGGACATGAACAACTCCCACTGGGGCGGCTGGGTGATGGAGACGCATCACGGTCCCACGATCTACTTCGCGGGGGACAGCGGCTACTTCAGGGGATTCGAGGAGATCGGCCGCCGCTTCAAGATCGATGTGGCGCTGATGCCGATCGGGGCCTATGATCCCGAATGGTTCATGGCTGCGCAGCACGTGAGCCCCGAAGAGGCGCTCAGGGCCTATCAGGACCTGAAAGCAGATATTTTCGTTCCTATGCATTACGGCGCCTTCAAGCTGTCGGACGACACGCCGATGGAGGCGCTGGAGAGGCTTGAGGCGGAGCGCGCGCGCCTCGGCATTCCGCAGGAGAAGATCTTCCTGCTCCAGCACGGAGAGACCATGCGCTTCTCGCAGAGCCATGTCATCGATAACGAAGCAAAGGATGGATTGGATTGATCACAGTTAATAACGTCAGCCTCAGATTCGGCAAGCGTCCGCTTTTTGAGGATGTCAACATCAAGTTCACGCCGGGCAACTGCTACGGCCTGATCGGCGCGAACGGAGCGGGCAAGTCGACGTTCCTTAAGATTCTGTCGGGCGAAGTGGAGCCTTCGAGCGGCGAAGTGTTCATCACGCCGGGCGAGCGCCTCGCGGTGCTCAAGCAGAACCACTTCGAGTACGACGAATTCAAGGTGCTCGATACCGTTATTATGGGCTACGAGCGCTTGTACCAAGTCATGAAGGAGAAGGACGCCATCTATGCGAAGGCCGACTTCACCGACGAGGACGGCATGCGCGCGGGCGAGCTCGAGGCCGATTTCGCCGAAATGAACGGCTGGGAAGCCGAGAGCGACGCGGCGGAAATGCTGAACGGCCTCGGCATCACGACCGACCTGCACGACAAGCAGATGTCCGAACTGGGCGGCAACGAGAAGGTTCGCGTCCTGTTGGCGCAGGCTTTGTTCGGCCAGCCGAACATCCTGCTGCTCGACGAGCCGACCAACCACTTGGACCTCGAATCGATCAACTGGCTCGAAGAGTTCCTGTCCCGTTATACGGGTACTGTCATCGTCGTATCGCATGACCGGCACTTCCTGAACCAGGTTTGCACGAATATCGCGGACATCGACTTCGCCAAGATCCAGATGTACGTGGGCAACTACGACTTCTGGTACGAGTCGAGCCAGCTCGCCACGCAGCTGATGCGCGACCAGAACAAGAAGAAGGAAGACAAGATCAAGGAGCTGCAGGCGTTCATCCAGCGCTTCTCGGCGAACAAGTCCAAGGCCAAGCAAGCGACCAGCCGCCGCAAGATGCTCGACAAGATCTCGCTGGACGACATCCGTCCGTCGAGCCGCAAATATCCGTTCATCCAATTCAAGCCGGAGCGCGAAGCGGGCAAGCAGATCGTCACGGTCGACAACGTCAGCCTGACGGTCGACGGCGAGAAGCTGCTCGACGGCGTGTCCTTCGTCGTGAACAAAGGCGACAAGATCGCGCTGGTCGGTCCTTACGGCCAAGCGAAGTCCGCGCTGTTCCAGGTGATGATGAACGAGATCCAGCCGGACGAAGGTTCCGTGCAATGGGGCGTTACGATCACGCCGGCGTATTTTCCCAAGGACAACTCGGCTTACTTCGAAGGCAACGACGACTCGCTCGTCGATTGGCTGCGCCAGTATTCCAAGGATCAGGACGAATCGTTCATCCGCGGCTTCCTCGGCCGCATGCTGTTCTCCGGCGACGAAGCGCTGAAGAAGGCTTCCGTGCTGTCGGGGGGCGAGAAGGTCCGCTGCATGCTGTCCAAGATGATGCTGACCAGCGCCAACACGCTGCTGCTCGACGAGCCGACCAACCACTTGGACCTCGAGTCCATCACGGCGCTGAACAATGCGCTCGTCGACACCGACGAGACGATGATCTTCACGTCGCATGACCATCAGTTCATCCAGACGATCGCCAACCGCATAATCGAGATTACGCCGAACGGCTTGATCGACCGGATGACGACGTACGACGAATACCTGGAGAATCCGGAGATCGCCGCGCTGCGCGCGCGCATGCTGCCGGCCTGATCGGGCTTGAAAAAAGCTTCGACATTTCTGTAATACAATTGTAATGTGCGTTTCCGTTTCAATGGCGGTCGTTTTGTACAATGTATGAGTGACCCCCCTTTTCAATATATCTTTCTTAAGAGCCTTCCGGTCGGATACCGGAGGCTCTCTTTTTTTGTGGTATGATGTTTAAACTTATACCGCGATGAAGGGGACGCCTATGTTCTATTCGCTGAGAAACCGGCTGATCGCTTTTTTCGTCCTGTTGTTCGTCCTGTCGTTCGGCGCGCTGTCCGTGCTGATCTTCAACGAATCCCGCTCGATCATCCGCTCCTACATCGAATCGTCGGCGTTGGAAAAAATGGACGAGTACGGCTCTTACGTCGATATGGTTCAGACGCAGATCTACGACCTCGCATCGCTTGTCTTCAACAGCGACTTGACGGACGAGTGGGACGAGGCTGCGTCGGACCCGAATCTGCCGGAAGGCGAAAAGATGCTGGCGCATCTGCAGATGAGCAAATATCTGTCGCAGACGAACAATAGTTACTCGAGCGTCTCTTCCGTTGCGATCTATCGCCAGGAGGGAATGTGGGTCAGCATGGGCAATCAGGTCGTCCGCGACAAAGCGTTTCTCGACCAGGAATGGTACCGCAGCTTCAAGACCGCGAACGAGCGCTGGCTGCCGGCGCACACCGACGACGTCGAACTGCAGATCCGCGGCAGCTCGCTTCCGGTCGTCAGCATGCTGATGCCGCTCGGCGTATTCGAGCCTTCGCAGGCGCGCAACGTGCTGAAGGTTAATGTAAGCGCAGACTATTTCCTCGAGCCGCTGAACCGGATTCACCTCGGAGAGAACGGCACGATCTACCTGCTCGACCGCGGCGGCAGCCCGATGCTCTCCCAGAGCGAGTACGGCTCGCACGGCGAAGCGCAAAGCCAAGTCGAAGCCGCGCGGGAAGGCTGGCGCAAGCAAGGCGTCCTCTACTTCAAAAACGAGCAGGGGCAGCCTCAAATCCTCGTTTACAAAAAGCTGGCGCTGACGGACTGGATGCTGGTGGGCTTCGTATCCGAGAAAGACCTGTACGCGCAGTTGCTCAAGCTGCGCAACAGCATCTTATTCCTGTTCGCGCTGCTGCTGGCCGTCTCCCTGTTCCTTGCCTTCTGGCTGTCGCACGGCGTCACCAAGCCGCTTTCGCGGCTCGTGTCCGCGATGCGCCACGTGCAGCGGGGCGACTTCGACAGCGCCGAGAGCCGGCTGCCGCCCGCAAGGCGCGTCCGAAGCGAAGTCGGCTTCGCCACGGCGACCTTCCGCAACATGATCGTACGCCTCCGCCAGCATATCCAGAGCGAATTCGAGCTGAAGCTGCTGCGTCAGCAAGCCGAATATAAGGCGCTGCTCATGCAGATCAATCCGCATTTTCTGTTCAATACGTTAGAGCTGCTGAGCAGCCTGGCCATGCAGAAGCGGACGGACGACACGGTCAAGGTCATCGTGTCGCTGGGCAAAATGCTGCGCTTCTCGCTTCGCCTGAGCGACGACCTCGTCGGTCTGAAGGAAGAGATGAAGTACGTGCGGGACTACGCGTCCATCCTGCAGGTGCGCTTCGGCGACAAGCTGCGGCTACAGGTCGTGGAAGAAGGCGACCTGTCATCGCTGACCGTCGTGAAATTCATTTTGCAGCCGCTCATCGAAAATGCCGTAAAATACGGCTTCAGGCAGCATCCGGAGGCGATCGTGGAAGTGCGGGTGTTCCGGTCGGACGGGCGTCTGCATCTGTGCGTAGCCGACAATGGACCCGGCATGCCGGAGCAGCTGCGGTTGCAACTGATCGAGGGGACCGCCTCGTCCAGGCTCGACGAGATCTTGAGCAGCCGGGAACGGCAAATCGGACTGGGCAACGTGCTCGCGCGCTGCCGCTTGTATTACGGCTCTCTATTCGAAGTGCGCATCAATGCAGCTGACGGCACCGGCACGCGCATCGAACTCATCATTCCCTTACAGGAGGCGTCCAGCGATGTACCTAGTATTGATCGTGGATGACGAACCGGAGATCCGGCAAGGCCTTAAGCTGAAAATTGACGCGGACAAGCTGGGACTCGAGCTGGCCGGTGAAGCTTCGAACGGCGTCGAGGCGCTGGAACGCCTGGAGGACGAAGCCTTCGACATCGTCATTACGGATATGAACATGCCGGTCATGGACGGCGTATCGTTCCTCGAAGCGTGCCGCGAGCGTCACCCGGACATCCGTCTCGTCGTTATTACCGGCTACGAGGATTTTCAGTATGCCAGAGCCGCGCTCCGGCATCAGGCCAGCGATTATCTGCTCAAGCCCGTCGCCGCGGACGAGCTGGCCGACGTGCTCGCGAAGGTGACCGCCGAGCTGGACGGCGAGCGGCAGGAAACGGCGCGCGAGGAGCGGACCAAGTGGGAGCTCTCGCAATACTATCAAGAGATGAAGGAGCACTTCATCGTCCGCCTGATTAAAGGCGAGGCGGACCGGGAGGCGGCGGCCTTGGAGCGGGCGCGCAAGTTCGGGCTGGACGCGTGGTCCGGGATGGAAGTTCGCTTCCTGACCGTCGGGCTGCGCCGGCGGACGGCGGCCAGGACGCCCGATCGCAGCCCGGACCAGTTCCGCCTGGCCCTTGAGCTGATTTGCAGGGAGCGGGCGCAGGAGAGCGGCGGGGCTTGCGAGGCGTTTCGCGACGCGAGCTATCCCGGTCTCGTGCACTTCGCGACCGCGGAGAGCGAGGCTTGGCAGCGGGACTTCGCGGAGCGGCTCGCGGAGCAGGCGGCCGCGCTGCTCGGCTTCGAGCTGGCCGTCGGCTTGGGACGGCCGGCGACAGGCTTCGGACAGTGGAAGGAAGGCTATCTCTCCGCGCTGCTCGCCTGGAACCTGTCCGAGAGTGGGCTCGCCGAGGAGGACCGCCGGACGCCAGCCGGCCGGACCGCGCTGACCGGCGAGGAGCTCAAGGTGCTCGAGCGCTATCTGGCGCGTGGCGAGCTCAATGCGTTCGAGCGCGCGATCCGGCAGCCGTTGGACGAAGCGTTCGCGGCATCCCAGGCCGGCTTCGTCAAGGTCATTTTTCAGCTGTATCTGGCGCTGGAGTCTCAGGCATTCGAGTTGCATATCGCGATCGATCATGCGGAACAGCTGTGGCTGCGCCCCGAGCTGGCGCTCGCGCTGGATTCGGCGGACAAGGCCATCGAATTTTTAACGCGGATCGCCGATAAAGTGGCACGGCAGCATCGTCACGAAGCCGAAGAAAACGACCATGCGCTCATCGATGCCGTGCTGCGATATATCGACGAAAACTATATGACGGATCTGAACCTGACCGACCTGGCCGAACGCTTCAATTACAATCCGTCCTATTTCTCGGAGATGTTCAAGAGCAAGGTCGGCAAGACGTTTATCCAATACGTCACCGACGCCCGGATGGCGCAGGCAATCCGGCTGCTGGAAGGGACGCAGCTGAGCCTGTGGGATATCGCGGAGCTGACGGGCTTCTCCAATGCCAGCTACTTTAGTGCGAAGTTCAAACGCATGTACGGCGTGACGCCGTCGGATTATCGGAAGGGCTTCAAGTAAATGGGCAAGAAAACTCCCCCATGCCGGAAGAGAATATAAAAATCCCCGGCGACTATCGCCGGGGAAAGATAATTATACAGCGTTGCCGAGCGGCGCATTGGAAGTGATGATGCGGCGATCGACGAGGGCTGTTTTAGCCCATTCGTCGGCAGGGCCATAACCCTTTTCAAGGAGGGATCTCACATAATGCCCATTGTAAGCCCACCAGGAAATGATTCCGTAAATTCCTAGCGTTACGATGCTAAGACCCCAAATACGGAAAAAGTTGCGAAAGTCGCCACGGAACAGCGGAACCCAAAGCCCGAAGAAAAAGAAGGTCCAAGAGAATCCAAGCTTTACTTGCTTGGTAACTCCGGAGGAGTGCCTAAGACTTATTCTCATCATGATCACCGTAAAAAGTCCTCATCGGATGAGGTATTTGCTCCTATGTATGTGCTACAATTCTACAACAATTGGCGTTATTTGGCGATAGAAATAGGTATAACCAATTGAGGTTTAATTTGTATACCTGGTGTAAAATCATTTTTACATGCGCGTGACGCCGTCCGACTACAGGCAGCGTGCCTCCGCATCCGGAAAAATTGATAGCGAATTGCCGAAGAAATAGAATTCATCCTGCCGCCTCCGATGCTTATGATGAATTTATCATCATCGCAAAGGAGGCGTCGCGATATGCGTACTGCGCGCCGGCAACGGCTTTACCCCCACAACCGTACGGCCTATTTATTTTTGCTGCCCTGGCTGATCGGCCTATTCTGCCTGACGCTCGGGCCGATGCTCGGCTCGCTGTATCTGTCGCTGACGAAGTACAATCTGCTCAGCGCGCCGGAGTGGATCGGCTTCGCGAATTACAAAACCATTTTTACCGACGACTCAACCTTCACGGGCTCGCTGAAGCTGACGTTCAAATACGTCATCCTGTCGGTGCCGCTGCGCCTGATCTTCGCGCTGCTCGTGGCTATGGCGCTCAACAAGGGGATCCGGGCGCTCGGCATCTACCGCACCGTCTACTACATTCCGTCGCTGCTCGGAGGCAGCGTTGCCATCTCGATCGTCTGGCGCCAGATCTTCGACACCGACGGCCTGATCAACGGCTTCCTCGGCTGGTTCGGTATCCACGGTCCCGCCTGGATCGCCCACCCCGATTACCTGATCTACCCGATCGTGTCGCTGTCGATCTGGCAGTTCGGCTCCGCGATGGTCATCTTCCTCGCGGGACTCAAGCAGATTCCGGCCGACCTGTACGAAGCCTCGCAGGTGGATGGCGCGGGCAAGGTCCGCCAGTTTTTCAAAATCTCGCTGCCGATGCTGACGCCCGTTCTTTTTTTCAACCTGATCATGAGCATCATCAATTCCTTCCAGGCGTTCACGCCGGCTTACGTCATCGGCGACGGACACGGCGGGCCGCTCGACGCGTCGATGTTCTACACGCTGTATCTGTACCTGAAGGGCTTCTCTTACTTCGATATGGGCTATGCCAGCGCCTTGGCCTGGATCATGCTCGTCATTATCGCCGCCTTCACGGGCATTGTCTTCGCCACGTCCCGGTTCTGGGTGTTCTACGGCGACGGCAAGGAAGGGAGGTAATCGGGCATGCTGACGCTTAGACGCTATTCCGGCCGCGGCCTGCGGCATCTGCTCATCATTTTGATCGGCCTGGCGATGCTCTACCCGGTGTTGTGGCTGCTCGCAAGCTCGTTCAAGCCCAACCAGGATATTTTCACGAATACCGGTCTCTGGCCGAGCACATGGACGCTGGATAACTACCGCAACGGGTGGAAAGGATTCCAGGGCATTACGTTCGCCCGCTTCTTCGGCAATTCGGCGCTGGTGTCCGTGCTGGCCGTGCTCGGCAACATCGTTACGTGTTCGTTCGCGGCCTACGCGTTCGCGCGGCTGGAGTTCCGGTTCAAAAAGGTATGGTTCGCCATGATGCTGGTGACGATCATGCTGCCGTACCACGTCACGCTCGTGCCGCAATACATCATTTTCAGCGAGCTGCACTGGATCAATACGTACCTGCCGCTGTTTCTGCCGAAGTGGCTGGCGCACGATTCGTTTTTTATCCTGCTCATGGTCCAGTTTATCCGCGGCATTCCCAAGGAGCTCGACGAGAGCGCGACGATCGACGGTTGCAGCCAGCAGAAGCTGTACTTCCGCATCATCATGCCGCTGCTGGCGCCCGCGCTCATCACGACCGCGATCTTCACCTTCATCTGGACGTGGGACGACTTTTTCAGCCAAATGATCTACCTGAGCGATATCAAGCTGTTCACGGTGCAGCTCGGCATCCGGGCGCTGTTCGATCCGTCGGGCACCTCGGACTGGGGGGCGCTGATGGCCATCTCCGTCCTGTCGCTCGTCCCGATCACGCTGATCTTCCTGATCTTCCAGCGCTACTTCCTGGAAGGCATCGCGACGACGGGGCTGAAGTGAATCGAGGCGCGCTCCGGAAGCCGCCTGAAAAAATTGATAGCGAACAGCCGAAGGAATGACATTCAAGCGGCTTGCGATTCCAAGTAGGATGAGCAATGTAAACGCTTCTCATCTCAATACGATTAGGGGAGAGCTCACGATGAAAAAAAGATGGCTTTCGATCGCGGTGACCGCCATGGCGGTAGCGCTCAGCGCTTGCGGCAATTCGGGAGGGGCCGGCAAAGACGCGGCAGGTTCCGGTTCGACGGCAGGCTCGACGAATGCGGGCGGCGCAAGCGGAGAGCAAAAGCAGGTCGAGCTCCGCATGATGTGGTGGGGCGACCAGAAACGCGCCGATCTGACGAACAAGGCGATCGAGCTGTTCGAGCAGAAAAATCCGGGCATCGCGATTACCGGCGAATTCGGTCCGGCGGACGGTTACTTCGACAAGCTGAACACCCAGCTCGCCTCCGGCACCGCGCCAGACATCTTCTTCCTGGGCGGCAACGTGGTCGATTACGCCAGCAAGGGCGTGCTCCTCGATCTGGGACCGTACAAGGACAAGGAACTGAACCTGTCCGATATGGACACGACGATGGTGCAGTACGGCACGCTAGACGGCAAGCTGGTGCACATCTCGGCCGGCGCGAACGCCCGCGGCATCGTCGTCAACAAAACGATGTTCGAGAAGGCCGGCATCGAGGTGCCGCAGGACGGCTGGAACTGGGATGACTACGCCCGCATCAGCAAGGAAATCTCGGATAAGCTGGGCAAGGGCTATTACGGCTCCTACAACTTCACGACCGACAGCCTGGACATCTATCTGAAGCAAAACGGCAAGCAGTTGTACGACATGGCGAACAACAAGCTGGGCTTCGAGGAAGCCGACCTGCTGCCGTGGTTCCAATTCTGGGATAAAGCGTCCAAGGCCGGCGGCGTGGTGACGCCGGACCTGCAAGTGTCCAATCCGCCGACGGATGCCAGTAAATCGCTGATCATTACCGGCAAGGTCGCGATGACGCTGCTCCCGTCCAACATGCTGGCTTCGTTCCAGAGCACGACGAAGGACGAGCTGACGATGTTGCAGGTGCCTCGCGGTCCTAAGGGGACGGGCGTCGTCTTCGAATCGAGCCAGGGTATCTCGGGCTACGGCAAGACCGAGCATCCGGCCGAAGTCGCCAAGTTCATGGATTTCTGGATCAACGATCCCGAGGCGGCGAAAATTCTGGGCAGCAACCGCGGCGTGCCGGTGACGGCTTCGAGCCGCGCGGCGCTGGAAGCGGACGCGACCGCTGCGGACAAGATCGTGTACGACTTCACGAGCCGCGTCTCAGAGGCGAACAAGAAGGAGCCGTTCGCGATCAGCTACAACCCGCCGGGGAACGCGGAGTTCATCAAGCTGTCGGATAACACGGTACAGAAGATCGGCTTCGGCAAGGAAGGCGTGGAGAAGGCGGTCGCCGAGTTCTATAGCGGCACGGTCAAGATTTTTAACAGCAACAACAATTCTTGATGGCGAAATGGCGTTCCGAGCCGCGGCAGCGACGGACCGGATACGGTCCGTCGCTGCCGCGACTGCAGGCCACGATGGTGAGGACGCGGGCCTAGTGCCTAGATGCACGAATCATCCCCCGTCATTGCGGTTCGGCCTTCATCGCCGGCTCGCGATCGCGGGGGATTCTTATTTGATGAAAGCGGGGCGGTAGCAGGATGGTCATACAAGCGGAGCGGTTGCTCGACAAGTTAAGGAGGTTGCGACAGGAGAACGGCGACGGGCGGGAACGCCTCATTCCCGAAGCGCTGCGGCGATCCGGCGTCGGGTTCGCGGCTTCGGAGGGACGGCTCGAAGGCGTCTACTACCTTGCGATGCGTCAGCTTATGGAATGCATCAAGCCCACGGAAGCCGGCGATCCGATCCTGCAGGAGGGCGGCATCTACTTCGGCTGCTGGCTGGAGAGCACGGGGACGATCAACGCGGAGCTGCTTTCCCGTTTCCTGCCGGAGGTGTCGGAGGCGACCTACCTGTCGTTCGCGCGGCATCAGCGCGCCGACGGCTTATTCCCCTACAAGCTGACGGACAACGGCCCGTCCTTCAGGCAGATCCAGCTCGTCACGCCGCTCGCCCGCAGCGTATGGAACCATTATGCGCTCCACGGCGGAAGCAGGGGTGGGGACAAGACGTTTTTGCGGGAAATGTACGACGCGATGGCCCGGTATGACGGCTGGCTCGCCGAGAACCGCGACACGCGCGGCACCGGCTGCGTGGAGGCGTTCAGCGCCTTCGATACGGGGCACGATCTGTCGCCGCGCTTTTGGCATGCGCCGGATGCGCCTTACCGGGGCGACGCCTCCCGCTGGGATCCGGATTCGCCGGTGCTGCCGTTTCTCGCGCCGGACTTGACGGCCAACGTCTACTGCCAGCGCCTGTACCTGGCGAGGATCGCGGAGGAGCTGGGCGAGCCGGGCGACGCATGGCGGGAGAAGGCCGGCGCGAGCCTGCAAAGCTTGTTCCGGGCGTGCTTCGACGAAGGGGACCACTTCTTCTACGACCGCGACCGGCACGGGCGACTGGTGCGCGTGCAGTCCGACATTCTGCTCCGCGTCATGGCGTGCGAGGTGGGCGACCGGGCTTTCTTCGACGAGATGCTGAAGCGGTATTTGCTGAACGCGAGGAAGTTTTTCGCCAAATACCCGTTCACTTCGCTTGCGATGGACGATCCGCGGTTCGATCCCTTTTCCGATTACAACAGCTGGGCCGGACCGTCCAACTATCTCAGCCTGATCCGTGCGCCGCATGCGTTCGAGCATCATGGCCGCCATACGGAGCTGACTTGGGCGCTGCAGCCGATTTTGTCGTCGTTCGCCCGCGCGCCGCGCTTCGCGCAGACGGTGAGCCCCTGGACCGGTGAGGCGGGCTTCACCGAAGCCTATTCGCCTTCGATCCTATGCCTGCTCGACTATGTAGAGAGGCTGTGCGGCATCCTGCCGACGCCCGAAGGCGAGCTCTGGTTCACGGGGCTGCTGCCCGACGCCAGAGACCACGGGGAAGAGGCGACGGGGGAAACGGCTTATAGCCGGACGGTGGACGGCATTGTCTATGAATTGGTCAACACGCGCGAAGTCTCGCATGTATACCGCGACGAGCGTCCGTGGCTGACCTTCCCGTCCGGCGTCCGCGCGATCACGGACCGTACGGGCCGGCTGACCGGCTTGCTCGGCATGAGCGCGCGCAAGGTCGCGGGCGAGCTGCTATGGGACGGGCAGGCCGTGCCCTTCAGCGTTAAGGGCAACGAGTTGCTCGCTTTTGCGGATGGGAGTTTCGAGAGCGTGCTCGATATCGGGCTCGTTTATCCGACTTACGATTAAGGAGGAGTGGCTGTGCTGAACGGCAGGGACATTCAGATTCGGGATCCTTTCGTACTCCCCTTGGAGGCGGAGGGCCTCTATTATTTGTTCGGCAGCACCGACAAAAACATCTGGGGACCGGGAACCGGCTTCGACGCGTACGTCAGCGAAGATCTGTCGAGTTGGGAGGGGCCGCATCCCGTATTTCGACCGTCCGCGGACTTCTTTGCGGACACGAACTTCTGGGCGCCCGAGGTCTATGCGTATGCCGGACGCTACTATATGTTTGCGACGTTTCGCCGCAAGGACAACGGCCGGCTCGGCACGGCGACGCTCGCCGCAGAACGGCCGCTGGGACCGTTCGAGCCGGTGAGCGAGGGCCCTGTCACGCCGGAAGCCTGGAGCTCGCTGGACGGCAGCTTGTTCGTCGATGACGCGGGCGAGCCATGGATGGCGTTCTGCCACGAGTGGCAGCAGATCGGGGACGGGGAAGTATGCGCGGTTCGGCTGACCGCCGACCTGTCGCGTGCCGCAGGCGATCCGGTCACGCTGTTTCGCGCTTCGGAGGCGCCGTGGACGACGCCGTACGTGTCGCCGCGTTATCCGGATACGGCTAACTACGTGACCGACGGACCGTATTTAATCCGGGGGAATAAAGGCGGCTTGTACATGCTCTGGGCCAGCTTCATCGACAACAAGTACGCTCTCGGCGTAGCCAGGTCGGAGAGCGGCGGGATCCTGGGCCCGTGGACGCATCAGCCGGAGGCGCTCTATCGCAACGACGGCGGGCATGGGATGGTGTTCCGCCTGTTCGACGGACGGCGCGCGCTTGCGATCCATGCGCCCAACCGGACGCCGGAGGAACGGCCTTTATTTCTGGAGCTGACCGAAAGCGAGGGGACGATCAAGATCGGCCAGCTGCTGAACGATTAGGCGGAGAGTGAGAAACAGGCGCTTTCGCATCATGCGGGGGCGTCTTTTCGCGTTTTGCAACCGAATACAAATGCGCTTATACCCAATTGCTCTCATTTTAAATCTGGTAAATTAATGAAATTGGAAATCGGAAGATGTTGGGCGGCCTAGGCCTTGCATCTTTTTTCCTATGCACCCATGGAACTGTCTTCCTACATATCCAGCCCGGCCTGAGCACTCCGCATGATGGGAGGGAATCGGGACGCCTTCTATAATGAAGCGGAGAGGGATTCGACATCTTTCTCCAAAAAGCAACATGGGAGGCGTTGGCATGAACAGAAAACGTTGGGCTGCAGGGTTGATGTTGGCGACGATGCTGATGACGGCCGTGCCGGGGATGGCTTCGGCTGCACCGGCGCAGGCGGCGACGGTCGAGGTCGTAGCGACGGTTAGCCTGCGGGATGCGCCGAGCACGAGCGGCGATCTGGTCAGGTATCTGAAGGCGGGAGAATCCGTGACGCTGCTTCGGGAAGTAAACGATTATTGGCTGCAGGTGAAGGATGCCGGCGGCAAGATCGGGTACGTATCGTCGAACGAAAAGTACGTGAAAACCTCGAACGCGCCTGCTGCCTCCGCGCAGACGGCGATCGTTAAGGCGTCCGTAACGTTCCGGACGCAGCCCTCCACGTCGGGCGACAAGATCCGCATGCTGAAGCCGGGCGAAACCGTGGTCGTAACCGGCGTGCCGAACAGCTACTGGTTCGCGGTTCGCGACGCAAGCGGCGCCGAAGGTTACGTCAGCGCCTCCGAAGAATACATAAGCTTGAACGGCGCCGTGACGACGCCGACACCGACGCCGACACCGACGCCGACACCGACGCCGACGCCGACACCGACACCGACACCGACACCGACGGCTGCTGCTTCGCGGACGGCTACGATCGTGGCTACGGTTACGTTCCGGACGCAGCCGTCCACTTCCGGAGATAAGATCCGCATGCTGAAGGCGGGCGAGACCGTTGTCGTGACCGGACAGCCCAACGGCTACTGGTACGCAGTCCGCGACGCCGGCAGCGTCTCCGGGTATGTCAGCTCCTCCGACGCGTACCTTCGTTTGAACGCGACGGCGCCGACACCGACACCGACACCGACACCGACACCGACACCGACACCGACGCCGACACCGACACCGACACCGACACCGACGCCGACACCGACGCCGACACCGACGCCAACACCGACGCCGTCGGCTTCCAATTCGGCGAAGGTCGAAGCGGTGATCGCAGCCGGGTTGAAGTACCTCGGCACGCCTTACGAATACGGTTCGGACAGGAACAACACGCTGACGTTCGACTGCTCCGACTTCGTCAGGCAGGCGTTCAAGGACGCGCTCGGTCTCATGCTGCCGGCCGATTCCCGCAAGCAGGCGGCCTATGTAAGGGACAACGCGAAAGGCGTCACGACCGACTGGCATCAACTGAAGCGCGGGGATATCATGTTTTTCATGAGCTACAAGGGCTCCAAAGCTTCGCTCTACGACGGCAAGCAGCCGTTCGGCGAGACCGTTACCCATACGGGAATCTATCTCGGGAACGGGCAGGTGCTGCAGACGTACTCCGTAGAATCGGGCGGCGTACGCATCGACTCCATCGCGGGCAAACACTGGGAGTACCGCTTCCTTTTCGGCGGCAGCGCGCTCTAGATCCAAAACAAAAACAGCCTGCGTCCATTGGACGCAGGCTGTTTGTCGTACAAGCCGGTATGTCATTCCGCCGCCGGCGCGACGTCCTCCAGCAGCAAGGACAGGACCGCCTCCGAGCACTTGGCGGGGTTGTACTCCGCGTTGCGAAGCGCAAGCAGGTTGCCTCGGTGCTGATCGGAAGCGTAGGGCTCCTGAATCAGGCGGAACCAGCGGTCGATCGAATCCGTGGACGTGAGCGGCTCGCCGAAGCCGTGGGTCACGAAGTACTCCAGGTTTTCTTCCTCCTGGCCCGGAATCGGTTCGTAGAACAGCATCGGGATGCCCTTCGACATGCCTTCGGTGCATGTCATGCCGCCCGGCTTCGTGACGAGCAGGTCCGATACGTCCATCAGCTTGGATACTTCCTTGGTAAAGCCAAGCAGCTTGATGTTCGGATGCTGGAACCTGGGGTCCGCGAGCAGCTTTTCCCTGGCCTTGTCGTTGCTGCCCATGCAGATGATCAGTTGTACCCGATCGGCGAACGAGGTCATGTATTCGACGCTCTGTTCCTCCGCCATCAGTCCCCAGCCGCCGCCCATCACCAGAACCGTCGGCATGTCCGACAGCTTGAACTGGGACAGGATCTCCGCGCGGTCGTGCGGATGCCAGAAGTTCGGGTGCACCGGAATGCCGGTGACCACCACCTGCGAAGGCGCCACGCCTTGCGAGATGAGCCGGCTGCGCACGGTCGGAGAACTGACGAGATAGGCGGTCACCTCGGGATTGGTCCAGGTGGCGTGCGCGTCGTAGTCCGTGATCAATGTATAGAGCGGCACGTCGAGACCGAGGCGCTTGAGCCGGCTGACGACCGCGTTTGGAAATGGATGCGTGCATACGATCATATCGGGCTTAAGCTGACGTACGACGTCCGAAACATGATTGTAGAACAGGCGATGCAATGCGAAGCGGGTCAGTCTGTTCAGCGATTTGTGATAGTGGCCGCGATACAGCTTGCCGACCAGCTTGGGCTGCTTGCTGACGGTCTTGCGGTAGGCGGACAGGATGAGCGGTCCGATGACGGGGTTCAGGAAAGTCCCCAGCTCGATGACCCTCGTCTGCACGCGGGGCGACAATTGTCTGAGCCCTACGGATAGAGCGTAAGCCGCCTGCGTATGTCCGGTGCCGAAGCCCTCGGAGAGCAGTAGAATTCGTTTTTTGCGCATCGGAAGAGATCCCCCACTTTACCTACTACCATATTACGCGATATGGAAGCTCTCGTACAAGTCCGTCGGATAACGTTTACAACAATTACGCGCATTAGACAAAAATAGACATCGCCAGCCATGCATTCCGGCGTCTTCTCCTGTACAATGGTTGCAATAAGAATTCGGGAGGCTGGACGAGATGCTGGACGTCGGACAAATCGTGAAGGCGGAGCACAAGACGGGACAATATATAGGAAAGATTGCGAGCGCAGACGAGCGCCGGGTACTGGTGGAGATCATGGCTGTGCTGCGGCATCCGCAGCAGGGGGACCTGCATAGCGCCTACGATCCGGACGCGGCGCTGTTTCACGAGCGGAGAGCTTCGGCGGAGCGGGAAAAAGTATGGGTCATGCTGCGGGATGCCGTCCCTTTTGCCGGAGAGGTGCCGACTTATCGGGAATCGCTCGCTGCCGCGTGGGAGGCCGAGATCCGCAGGATCGACCGGATGCGGCGCTGGGCGGAGCAGTGTCTGGCGTGCCTGGATACGCTCGGGACGGATTATGGCCTGAAGGACAAGGCATAAGGGAAGCGCCGAGCCGGAATGAGGGATTGAAACCTAGCGGCGAGTGTGATAATGTTGGTTCAGAACGAACTGACCAAAACGTTAATTTGGTCAATATTGAAACGCGCAAAGGAGGGAGCGCAGTGGAGACGACCGACCGCAAGCCGACGGACCGGCGCAAGCAAGTGCTCGAGGCGGCTTCGCGTTCGTTTGCCGCATTCGGCTATAAGGCGACGACGATGGATCAGGTCGCTAAGGCCGCCGGCGTGGGCAAAGGGACGATTTATACCTTTTTCTCCAACAAAGAAGAGCTGTTCGAGCAGATCGTGAAGGATCTGATCGCCGAGCTGAAGGCGGTCGCGGAGCGGACGCTCGATCCCGCGCTCCCTTTCGCGGACAACTTGCTGCGCATTCTTCAGCAGGTGCTGGCTTATCGCGATCGGCACGGGCTGGTCGTCAAGCTCTCTCAGGAGGTCAAGGAGTTCGGCACGCCGATGGCCAGCGGCGGTCTCGAGGCCGTAGAGCGCTCGATCGTCGATTATATCGCCGGTCATGTGAAGGCCGCGATCTCCAAAGGAGAGGTACGGCGCTCCGATCCGGCTCTGACGGCGTACATGATGCTGAAAATGTACCTGGCGCTGGCTGCCGAGGGCGACCATCTGCACGAGGCGCTCGACGCGGAGCAGGTGCTTGCGAGTTTTCGGTTTTACTGCCTGGAAGGATTGGCGGTCGATTGATCGCTTCTTTTTTTGGTTAATAATGACCAAATGAGGAATATGGTCATTTTGTTCAAGTGCGTTAATCTAAGATCGGGAGAGATGTATCGTGGGAAAAATCAAAGCGGCCGGCGGCGTTATCGCCGGCGAATTCAAGAGGCTGACGGGCAGCAAAATGGCCATGATCTCGATTCTGGGCCTTGCGCTGATTCCGCTCATGTACAGCGGCATGTTGATCGGCGCTTTCTGGGATCCTTACGGCAAGCTGGACGCCATGCCGGTCGCGGTCGTTAACGAAGATCGGGGTGCCGAGCTGAACGGCGAGAAGCTGACGGTCGGCAGCGATCTGGTTGGGGAGTTAAAGGGGAGTACGGCATTCAAGTGGGTGTTCACGGACGAGAAGGACGCCATGGACGGGCTGGCGGATCACCGCTACTCGCTGGCGTTCGTCGTGCCGGCGGACTTCTCGGCGAAAACCGCGACGCTGCAGGATGAAGCCCCGCAGCAGGCGAACGTTCAGTATTACGTCGACGACGGCTGGAACTATCTGACGAGCCGGATCGGCGAATCCGCGGCGGAAAAGCTCAAGACCGACGTCGGCCGCGAGGTGACGAAGGCTTATGCCAAGGCGACGCTCGAGTCCGTAGGCCAGGCGGCGAGCGGATTCGGCGACGCGGCGGAAGGCGCGCAGCAGCTCGCGGACGGCGCCAAAGACGCGGCGGGAGGCGTAAAAACGCTTCACGATAATCTGGCGAAGCTGGCGGACGGCACGATCAAGCTGCAGCAAGGATTCGGCAAGCTGGCCGGCGGCGCGGCGAGCCTCGAGAGCGGAGCGAGCGCGCTGGCCAGCGGCTCCGCGGAGCTGGACGGCGGCCTCAAGCAGTTGGCCGCGGCGCAAGGCAAGCTGGCTGCGGGCGCTTCGCAGGCGGATTCGGCCGCCGGCAAGCTGGCTGCGGGCGCCGGCAAGCTCGCCGACAGCTCTGCCAAGCTGGCCTCGGGCGCCGGTCAGGCGGAAAAAGGCGCGGCCCAGGTCGCCGACGGCGCGGGACAGCTAGCCGACGGGCTGAAGCAGTACGCGGCGGCGCATCCCGACGACGAAGCGCTGCAGCAGCTGGTCGCCGCCTCGCAGCGCGTGGCGGACGGCGCGACGCAGGCGCAGCAGGGGGCGGCGTCCGCAGCGGCGGGCGCCGAGCAGTTGTCGGCCGGACAGCGACAGCTGGTTGAAGGCGCCAATCAGCTGCAGGCGGGCACGGCCGCGCTTAGCAAGGGGCTGGGGCAATTCGGCGCGAAGCTAGGCGCGGCGGAGTCCGGCGCGGCTAGCCTGACCGATGGCGCGGGCAAGCTGGCCGCAGGCGCGGGCACGCTCGCTAGCGGCATCGAGAGCGCCGGCTCGGGCGCCGGTACGGTGAAGAGCGGCGCGACGCAATTGGCGGACGGCTCGGCATCGCTCGAGGACGGGCTGCAGAAGCTGGAGAGCGGCTCCAGCGAGCTGGGCGCCAAGCTGCAGGATGCTTCCGCCGAAGCGGGGGGCGTGAAGAGCGGGGACGATCAGGCGGCGATGTTCGCCGATCCGGTCGCCGTCTCCGAGCACAAGCTGACGGACGTGCCGAACTACGGCACGGGTATGGCGCCTTACTTCCTGGCGCTGGGCCTCTACGTAGGCGTGCTTATGTCCACCGTCATTTTGCCGCTTCGCGACGCCGCGGGCAAGGTGAAAAACGGCTGGACCTGGTACGCGTCCAAGCTGCTGCTGTTCGCGCCGGTCGTGCTGCTGCAGGTGGCGCTGGCGGATACGGTGCTGATCTACGGCATTGGATTAAAGGTGCCGAACGTCGCCGCCTTTTACGGCATCAGCGCGGTCATCGCCTTGACCTACATGACGATCGTGCAATTTCTCGTCTCGCTGGCGGATACGGTCGGGCGCTTCGTCGCCGTCGTCCTGCTTACTTTGCAGCTGGCTGCGAGCGAGGGTACGTATCCCAAGGAGCTGCTGCCGCACTGGCTGCAAGCGATCGGCGAATGGATGCCGATGACGCATGCGATCGAAGCGCTTCGCCTCGCGCTCGCGGGCCGTTCCGCCTCGCTGATCGGCGAGCAGCTGCTCGATCTGGCTGCGTTTGCCGCGGTGTTCGTCGCGCTGACGCTCGGGTTGTTCGCGCTTCGCAGCCGCAAGATCCGGCCGGCGCAGGCGGAGCTTGGGACGCTGCAGGCCTAGTGCCGGGGGCTGGCGGGGGACGTTTTGCGGGTTGTTGCGCATTAAAAAAACCTGCGTATGTACATGTATTTTCGGTCGACGAACGACATTTAATTAAATACATGCAAATGTGCAGGTAAATTCGAAGCGCGAGCCGGAGATGGGATTGATGGAGGAAAATAACTGCGCTTTTGCAGTTATCGTGGTTAAAAGGACCGACATCAGCGAAAAAAGATGTATATTTGCAGGCATTACGTCGAGAGAACAACGCGGGCGGCAAGAGATCAAGTGCAGGCGCCGATAGCCCAACCTGTCGGAAAGGCTGGCGGATGAGCCATCGACAGCGTTACGCCCGAATCAAGTTTGAGATATCGTTCCAATCTAAAGCGACCGTCAGGGCAATTCTACCCTGACGGTTTCTTTTTGAGCTGGCCAAGAGTTGCGTTTTTTATTTTCAAATCACGTTTGATTTTTGCTCGATTTTTGAGACTTATGTCCCGATTTTCGGCGTTTTTATTCATTTCTGCCGCGCGCAAGCCGTTAATGAAAATAAGACTGTCCATTTTGCCAATACCGGAATTCAAGATTAGGAGGCACGAACACAAGATGATGATGACCCAAAGACCGCCGCGAAGCCGGATCGGAAGACTGGGACGGCTGACGGCGGCGCTTCTGGCCGCGCTATTGTTTTCGGGAGTGTTGGGCACCACGGGAGCTGTCAAGGCTGCTACGACGATTACGTCCGTCAAGCTGGACGAGCTGAGCGACAACGAAAAAACGATATATGTCGACGACGGGACGCTGGTTCTGCTGCTATGGGCCACGACCACGGATAGCACGACCGGCGGGAGTTCGACGAGCAACGTGACGAACGACGCGACATGGGTATCCTCCAATTCGGCCGTCTCCGTTTCCAAGGGCATCGTGACCGCGACGGGCGAAGCGAACAACGTCGTCATTACAGGCAAATACCAAGGATATTCGGCGAGCGTGACGCTTAACGCCAAGTATCATTACTCCGAGCTAAAGCTCCGGACCAAGGGATCTTCTACCGACGCCGGAGACAAACTTGAAGTGAAGGTAGGAGACGAAATCTCGCTTCAAGCGTTCGGCGTTAACGGCAGCGCGCTGGACGAGCTGACCGACAAAGCGACCTGGACCTCCTCGGATACGTCCGTCGCCAGCGTCAGCGCAGGCAAGCTTACCATTAACGTAGCCGGCAAGACGACGATTACGGCCAAGTACCAGGGCCGCACGGATACGATCGACCTGACGGTGACGTCGCCTTATAAGTCGATGTCGATCGCCGATTCCGAAGGCGCCAAAGGACCTTTCGAAATGCAGGTCGGCGAAGCTGCCCGGTCGCTTGTCGCAAAGGCGCTGAGCGCTTCCGGACCGACTGATTCGATAACCGACAAGGCCACATGGAAGAGCAGCAACGAAGCCGTGGCGACCGTAGACGAAGACGGCACGCTCACGCCGGTAGCCGCAGGCACTGCGACGATCACCGCAACCTACCTGGGCGTAACGGCTACAGCCACGGTCGCCGTGCGCACGCCGTTCGAAGCCATTCTCTTCACGCCAAGCACGGCGCAGCATCTCGCGCTGTCCAGCGCGCCGGTGACAATTACGGCGAAGACGGTTAACGGCGCCGCGACGGACTCCGTGCTCGAGGGCGCCCAATGGGAATCCACGAACCTGAATGTGATCTCCGTCAGCGGCACAGGCGCAACGGCGACCGTCACGCCGCGCGGCAAAGGAACGGCAACGGTCAAGCTGACGTACAAGAGCGTGGTCAAGGAACTGACCGTAACGGTCTATCCGACGGTCAGCAAGATCGAGATTGTCAAGGACAAGCTCGAAGCGTACGTAGACGATACCGCCGATCTGCCTCAGGTCAAGGGTACGGCCCTGGACGAAAGCTCGGCCGACGTCACCAAGCTGGCCAAGTGGACGTCCTCGGACACCTCGATCGTCAGCATCGGAGAAGACGGCAAGTGGACCGCGCTGAAGGCCGGCAAGGTGACGTTGACCGCGACGGTGACGTCGGGCTCCACCTACACGGACACAATCGAAGTAACGGTGAGCAAAAAGCTGCTCACGCTGCTGCCGGAGCAAGACAACGTCAGCCTGATTATCGGGCAAACGGTATCGCTTCCGAAGGTAACCGCCGTGTATGAAGACGGCGACGAGTCCGATATCAGCGCGAACATCGTCTGGAAGTCAGCCTCCACGAGCGTGCTCGTCAAGGACGCGACGCTGAAGGGACTGCTGGCGGTCAAGACGACGCTGACCGGCACGTACCTGAACAAGACGGTGAAGGTAACGGCTACCGTCGAGGAAGAGTATGTGAGCTACACGATCGAGCCGTCCGCCGTGTCGCTCACGCTGAACAAGTCGCAGAGCGTCAAGGTAACCGGCAAGACCAAGTCCGGCAAGCTCATCAACCTGAGCTCCCGCATGGTGTGGGCGTCCGAAGACGAGACGATCGCTACGGTGAAGGGCAGCTCCGCGAAGTCGCTGCTGGCTGAGGGCTCTACCAAGCTGACGGCTACTTACCAAGGCAAGTCGTTGTCCGTGCCCGTGAATGTAAAGGCGAAGCTGACCAAGCTGACTGTCTCGGATACGTCGCTGGATCTGGCTGTCGGCGCGACCGACTCGGTCAAGGTGACGGCGGTGTACGAAAACGGCAGGACGCTTGACGTTACCGCATACTCCGCCTGGACGGCTTCGTCCACCAAGGTCGCCAAGGTGACCGGAGGCGTCGTGACGGCGGTCGGCAAAGGCAGCGTGACAGTCAAAGCCGCTTATGGCGGAAAAACGGTTAACGTGCGCGTAAAAGTAAAATAAAAGCGTCGGCTATGAAAAAAAAGGCCGCCTTACGTCCGGGTGGACGCGAGGCGGCCTTCAGTCTGCTACAAAACGTCTAGCTTGCATAGTTACTCGCTGCAAATGCCATCCTTTAAGATATGAAGGTTTACGGCAAAGCTCTTTTAAAAGGAAGAAATCAGGAATTAATGAATGCCGTATGCAGCTTGGCCTGGTAGACCACCTGATAATCAAGGCCTTGCGTGATTGCGGCGAGCGGCACGTAGGTTTTGCTTACTTTGCCGACCGTCTGCAAATAGGCGGGCACGTTTAGCGGCTGCTTCACGCCGTCCACGACGATCGTCTTCGCGCCGATGGCGAGCTTCACTTCGCGGCCGTTTTGCTTAAACGTGGCGGTCTTGGTCTTGTTGTCCCACTGCAGCTCGGCGCCGGTCGCTGCGGCGATGTCGCTCAAGGCGAGGAAGGTCGTGTTGCTCTTCAGTTGAGGCTTGTTCTGCGTCGCGAGCAGCTTGCCTTTAATGTGGACGGTCGGCGCGGGATTCGCCGCTTTGTCCGAAGGAACAACCTCGGTATATTCCGGCCAGACGGGCGCTGCGAATGCCCGGGCGATCGTTTCGTAGCCGGCCTGCGTCGGATGAATGTCGGTAACGCCGAAAATCGGGCTGAAGTGCGTGTACGGGACTTCTTTGCCCTGGAACGCGGCGCCGATATGTACGATGTCGACTGCGACGCCTTCGGCCGCGAGCGAAGTCTTGAGCTCGTCGAGCTTGGCGCTCAGCTTGGCGATCGAAGCATTCAGCTCGGCATACAGCGTGTCGCCGACGATCTTGGACACGGGCGAATACTGATCGGCGACTTCGATGCGCGCCTGGGGCGCCAGGCTGCGAAGCGTCCGAAGATTCGCTTGCAATTGTTCTGCATAATTATTCAGTTTTTCGTCGAACGTTTGCTCGAAGGAAGAACTGGCGTCGGCGTCGGTCTTGCCGACGAGGTCGCGGACGAGGGCGGCGAAATCGTTGCCTCCGATCGTAAGCGTCACCAGATCGGCATCGGCCAGACTGTCCCGAAGCGCCGGAGCCCCGGCGGCTACCGCGTCCGCTTGCGCCTTGGCGGCGGGATCGTAAGCCGAGTAGTCCTGCAGCTCGTTAGCCGTCAGCTTCCGTCCTTCGACGGCGCCGGCGAGCAGGCGGGTCAGGCCTGCGCTTTGCAAGCCAAGGGCGCCATAATTGGCAAGCTCTGCGCGTCCGTGAAGCAGCGCGTTGACATATAACCTGTCCGCATAACCGTAGATGTCCGTGGCGCGGGTCACGCCGGGCTCGTAGCCAAGCGAAATAGAGTCGCCGAGCGCCACGATCTTGAATGCGTCGTGCGCGGCCGCGGCCGGCGCGGGCTGCTCGCCGGCGGCATAGGCGGCGGCAGGCACTGCGCCTACGGCAAGGGCGACGAGCAGGGCCGCGGAGCGGCGCCTTGTTTGGATCAACATTGAGTTCTCCTCCCGAAGGCGGGCTGCGGGATCAGCCAAACATTGATTATCGCCTTCATAAAAATATTAAATTGCCTTTGCTGACGCTGTAATGTTAAAATAGCATAACAATAAAAATGAATATTTATTAGTTTTGCACGAATTTTCGAAGCAAATCCCGAACGATTTCCCGTTACCTCGCCGTTTTCCTTCGATTATTCGGGCGTTTATGCGTTGCCAATAATATTGTAGCAGATCATATTATTCCGCGCCGCATCCCGCCTGCCGTTCGTCGAACTTTATTTGACCGGCCGGACGCCGTCGAACCGTTGGCTCTCGACACCCTATTTTTTCTATAGAAAGGTTGCGCTTCATCATGACACAATTCGTGAACGGATTGCCCCCGAAGCAGGGGTTGTACGATCCGCAATATGAGCGGGATGCTTGCGGAATGGGATTCGTCGCCCATATCAAAGGCCGGAAGTCGCATGAGATCGTCGAGCAGGCGCTAAGTCTTCTTATTAACATGGAGCATCGCGGCGGCCAAGGCGCCGAGCCGAACTCCGGTGACGGCGCAGGCATCCTGCTGCAGATCCCGCATGATTTCTTCGTGCGCGAGACCGCGTTTTCCCTGCCGGAGCCCGGACAGTATGCGGTCGGCATGGTATTCCTGACGCAGGACGACTCGCGCCGCGCCGAGCACGAGGCGCTGCTCGAAGGCATCGCCGCGGAAGAAGGCTTGTCCGTCATCGGATGGCGTACGGTTCCGACCGACGACAGCACGCTGGGCATCTCCGCGAAGCGCGTCAAGCCGTTCGTGCGTCAGGTATTCATCGGACGTCCGGCGACGCTCGCCGACGATCTGGCTTACGAGCGCAAGCTGTACGTGCTGCGCAAACGCGCCGAGAAGGCGATCCGCTATTCCGGCATTCCGGACGGCGAGATTTTCTACGTGCCGAGCTTGTCTTCCAAAAAAATCATTTACAAAGGCATGCTCACCACCGAGCAGGTCGGGCATTTTTATACGGAGCTTCACGACCCCGCGCTCGTGTCGGCGATCGCGCTCGTCCACTCCCGTTTCTCTACGAACACGTTCCCGAGCTGGGAGCGCGCGCATCCGTTCCATTATCTGATTCACAACGGGGAGATCAACACGCTCCGCGGCAACGAGAACTGGATGCACGCCCGTCAGACGCTGTTCGAATCCGAGCTGTTCGGGGACGATCTGGAGAAGGTCAAGCCGGTTATCAACCATGACGGCTCCGACACGGGCAAGTTCGACAACACGTTCGAGTTCATGTACCTTGCGGGCCGTCCGCTCGCGCACTGCGCGATGATGATGGTTCCCGAGCCTTGGCAGAACGACGAGCAAATGGACGACGAAAAACGCGCCTTCTACGAATACCACAGCACCTTGATGGAGCCGTGGGACGGACCGGCCGCGATGGGCTTCACCGACGGCGTCCAGATCGGCGCCGTACTGGACCGCAACGGCCTGCGTCCAGCGCGCTATTGCGTAACGAAGGACGATATCATCATCATGGCTTCCGAAGCGGGCGTCATCGAGATTCCGCAGGAAGAGATCGTGCTTAAGGACCGTCTGCGTCCGGGCCGCATGCTGATGGTCGATACCAGGGAAGGCCGGATCATCGCCGACGAGGAACTCAAGAAGGCGATCGTATCCGAGCACCCTTACCGCGAATGGCTGAACGAGCATCTCGTCGACCTTGCAGAGCTGCCGGAGGCGCTCGAGCTGCCTGAGCTCGACCATGCTACGGTGCAACAGCGCCAGCAGGCGTTCGGCTACTCGTTCGAGGACGTGCGCAAGATCATCGAGCCGATGGCGACCGCAGGCGTCGAGCCGCTCGCATCGATGGGCTACGACGCGCCGCTCGCGGTGTTGTCCGATCGTCCGCAGCGTCTGTTCAACTACTTCAAGCAGCTGTTCGCGCAGGTAACGAACCCTCCGATCGATGCGATCCGCGAGGAGATCGTTACGTCCACCTACACGACGGTCGGACCGGAGCGCAATCTGCTCAATCCGGAACCGGAGAGCTGCCGCCATATCCGTCTCGTGTCGCCGATCCTGTCCAACGAAGACTTCGCCAAGCTGCGTCATGTCCATCGTCCGGGCTTCAAGTCGATCACGCTGCCGATTTACTTCCCGGCAGGCGAGGGCGAAGCGGGCCTCAAGCAGGCGCTCGACGAATTGTGCGCGGCGGTCGACCGCGTCATGAAGCACGGTCACAACATTTTGATCTTGTCGGACCGCGGCATCGACGCGGACAATGCGGCCATCCCTTCGCTGCTCGCCGTATCGACGGTTCATCACCATCTGATCCGCCAAGGCACGCGGACCAAGGTCAGCATCCTGCTCGAATCCGGCGAGCCGCGCGAGGTACACCACTTTGCGCTGCTGATCGGCTACGGCGTCAGCGCGGTTAATCCGTACCTGGCGTTCGAGACGCTCGACGACCTGATCCGTCAGGGCATGATGCGCAATATCTCGCACGAAAAGGCCGTCAAGAACTACCTGAAGGCCGCAAATAAAGGCGTCGTGAAGGTGCTGTCCAAGATGGGCATCTCCACGATCCAATCGTACCGCGGCGCGCAGATCTTCGAAGCGATCGGCCTGCGCGGCGACCTGATCGACAGCCACTTCACGTGGACGCCTTCCCGGATCGGCGGCGTCGGCCTCGAGACGATCGCGAGCGACACGCTGAAGGCCCATGCCCGCGCGTACGCGACGCAAGAGGGCGCGGAGCGCGAGCTGGACTCCGGCGGCGATTACCAATGGCGCAAGGACGGCGAGGATCACCTCTTCAATCCGAAGACGATCCACACGCTTCAGATGGCGACGCGGTCCAACGACTACAAGCTCTACAAAAAATTCGCCTCGCTCGTCCAGGGCGAATACGAGGAGATCCGGACGCTGCGTTCGCTGCTGGATTTTAAGCTCGACCAGCCGCCGGTGCCGATCGAAGAAGTCGAGTCCGCCGAGTCGATCTTCAAGCGTTTCAAGTCTGGCGCAATGTCGTTCGGCTCGATCTCGAAGGAAGCGCACGAATCGCTCGCGATCGCGATGAACCGCATCGGCGGCAAGTCCAATTCGGGCGAGGGCGGCGAAGATCCGGCACGCTTCATCCCGGATGCCAACGGCGATTCCCGCCGCAGCGCGATCAAGCAGGTCGCTTCCGGACGCTTTGGCGTCACGAGCTATTACCTGACCAACGCCGACGAGATCCAGATCAAGATGGCGCAAGGCGCCAAGCCGGGCGAAGGCGGACAGCTGATGGGCCGCAAGGTGTATCCTTGGGTCGCCGAAGTTCGCGGCACGACGCCGGGCGTCGGCCTGATCTCGCCGCCGCCGCACCACGACATCTATTCGATCGAGGATCTGGCAGAGCTGATCCACGATCTGAAGAACGCCAACCCGAAGGCGCGGATCAACGTCAAGCTTGTCTCCGAGGTCGGCGTAGGCACGATCGCGGCAGGCGTAGCCAAGGGACGCGCGGACGTTATCCTTGTCAGCGGCTATGACGGCGGCACCGGCGCATCGCCGATCGGCTCGATCCGCCATGCGGGTCTGCCATGGGAGCTCGGCCTCGCCGAAACCCATCAGACGCTAATCTTGAACAACTTGCGCGACCGCGTCGTCGTGGAGACGGACGGCAAGATGATGACCGGCCGCGACATCGCGATCGCCGCGCTGCTCGGCGCCGAAGAGTACGGCTTCTCGACCGCGCCGCTCGTCGTGCTGGGCTGCATTATGATGCGCGTCTGCCAGCTCGACACTTGTCCGGTCGGCGTCGCGACGCAGAACCCCGAGCTTCGCAAGAAGTTCATGGGCGACCCGGAGTACGTCGTCAACTATATGCGCTTCCTCGCCGAAGACCTTCGCGAGATCATGGCGCAGATGGGCTTCCGCACGATCGAGGAAATGGTCGGACGTACGGACCGCCTCGATACGAAGAAGGCGATCTCGCACTTCAAGGCAAACGGCGTGGATCTGACCGACCTGCTGTACATGCCGGAGCTGCCGGAAGGCTCGTTCCGCTACAACCGCAAGTCGCAGAACCATGGTCTCGAGGAGTCGCTCGATATGCAGCACCTGCTGCAAGCGGCGCTCCCGGCGATCGAGAGCGGCGAGCGCGTGCGCGGCACGTTCCCGATCAAGAACACGAACCGTGTTGTAGGCACGATCGTCGGCCACGAAGTGACGAGCCGTCACGGCAAAGCAGGATTGCCCGAAGATACGATCGCGTTCCACTTCGTCGGCACGGCGGGACAGAGCTTCGGCGCGTTCATTCCGAAGGGCATGACGCTGACGCTCGAGGGCGATGCCAACGACTACATCGGCAAGGGACTGTCGGGCGGCAAGCTCGCCGTGTTCCCTTCGCAATCCGCGACCTTCAAGGCCGAGGATAACATCATCGCCGGCAACACGGCGCTTTATGGCGCGACCGGCGGCGAGGCGTATATCCGCGGCGTCGCGGGCGAGCGCTTCGCAGTCCGCAACAGCGGCGCGAACGTCGTCGTCGAAGGCGTGGGCGACCACGGCTGCGAATACATGACCGGCGGACGCGTCGTCATCCTGGGACGTACGGGGCGGAACTTCGCGGCCGGCATGTCCGGGGGCATCGCATACGTCGTCGATTGGAACGGCGACTTCGTCAAGCGCTGCAACTTCGAGATGGTAAGCTTGGAGTCTCTCGAGGAAGAGCGCGAGATCGCCGACGTCCGCGGTCTGATCGAGAACCATGTCCGCTATACCGACAGCGAGCTGGGCGAACGCGTCCTGAGCGATTGGGAAGCCGTCCTGCCGAAGATCGTCAAGGTCATTCCAAAGGACTACAAGCGGATGATGGAGCAGATCGAAAAGGTGCAGGCGCAAGGTCTCAGCGGTGAGCAAGCTCTTCTGGCCGCCTTCGAAGCCAATATGCGCGATCTGTCGCGTGTCGGCGGCAATTGACGATTTTCGCGGTATGACGACAATCGTTTCAATCGTTCGACTGCGGAAAAAGAGGGAAGAACGAGAATAAAACAGACTTTTAACGCATAAAAATACGGAATGGAGCGCGTTTTTTATCGCTCCGCTCCGTATTTTTTTTATACCGGAAATGCAGGAAAACCGATTTCTTGAATGGGCTTTTCAAATTCGGCACATGGAGCCTGTCCAAGCCTTGAATCCCGCGTGATAAGCGGGTTTGCGGACTTTTCGACTCGATGTCACAGAAGCTTCCTCGGCGTTCGGAACGGATCTGACGTTCGTCAGCATGCATGACTCCGGTAGGATCAGGCAGCGTATTTCATCCCTCGACTCGACAAGTCGATAAAAAAAATTCGGCGACATACATCACTCGACACCCTCCGCATTCCTTGTCCCTTATAATAAGGATTAGTTGAATTAGGTTTCATTTTCCAGAGAGGGGATTTAGGTGCGGAGATGGAGAGGGAGAGGGATCCAGGCTTAGATTCGTCCGGGAATAGCCCCGTCGAGATTAGCATTCATACCATTCTTACCCAGCTTGGCATCGACGTCAGCAAATGGGAAGCGTTTGAAGAGGAAGAAAAGAGGAAACAACAACAACAGAATATCGTATATTAAAAGAAAATACCCCGACCGCCCCAAGCGGCATCGGGGTATCTTGCATATATGGCGCACAACATGCGTTCAACCAAGCGATCTCTCGGCTCTGATAAAGGCGATAAAGCGCTTGGCTTCTTCCTTGGACAGCCGCCGGCCGTCGATCGTTAGCGCAAAGCTCTCCAGCAGCTGGTCTGCATCGGAAAGCTCTAATTGATCGGTGAACTGGCGCACCTCAGCATCCAACGTCATCTGGGGCTGGTGTGTTCTTCCCACAAGATAGTCGATCGATACTTGGAATAGATCGGCCAACTTTGTCAGCATTTCCGTATCAGGTTCACGCCTGTTTTTCTCGTAATGCGAGAGGGCGGCCCGGGTAATGCCAAGGGAAGAGGACAATTCTTCTTGTGTCCAGCCGGATTGATCACGAAGATAGGCGATGCGGCTGCCAATATTCATACGAATTCCCTCCTTTTATCCCGTCACTTAATGATAAACGTTTGGCGATACATTTGCATTAGTTGATACAAAACGTCACATAAAGATATGTTAAGCGCTTTTATGTTCAGTATACGTAGTGTATCTGTTTGATATACGTTCGCCCAGAGAAGGGCCCTTACACCGTTTGCGGGTAAGGGCCGGTTCAATCGTTTAGCGCTTAGGTCAGCGGCGAAATGCTTATCTGGCCTTGATCGTTGATCGTGAGCCGGAAGCGCTTGCCTCCGGGAGACGTCAATATGACGCCATTCCCGGGCCGCACGAGCTCGACGTCGCTATCGGCGGCGATATGATAACGCGGCGAATAGGCGGCTAACGGTCCTTCTGACAGCATCAGGCCGGCGAAATAGGTTGGGCGGTCGCGAGGAAGCTCGAGCGATACCTGCGAATAGCTAACGGATTGATCCGTTGGCGTGTTATCTATGCCCGTTATTTTGGACCAGGAACCACGAACATAGACAGTTTGGTTATAGTAGGCGCGTTTTTCGACAGCGGCAGCGGTGCTGGTAGTGCCCGTTGCGTTCAAACGGACATTGATCCCGCTCTGCGAAGCCGAATAGGCCCATAAACTAAGCGATAGCGGAATGGATGTCGACGGATAAGACGCGGTTGCCAGATTGATTTGAAGTTGACACAATGCTGCATTCGCGGCCGGGACGAATTGCAGAATTACTGGAACGGGGCCAAGTTCTTCACGAAATAAGCCGGGCAACGGAACCGGCGAAGCTGCAGAAACCGTTAATGTACCGCCAACGACCTTATAAGAAGAGGGCGACTCGGGATTTTGCAGCAAGTTGCCGCGACCGACAGGATTAAAGGCACGCAGCGTCCGATCCTGGAGCAGCGTGGCCGAGTTAAGCGATCGTTCCACATAAGGTTCCTTGGAGACGATCGTAGAGTAGTCCAGAGAGAGACCTTCGAGGTCGGAAGTCGCCGTGAGCTTTTCAATCCGGGCAGCCCCCAAGGCACCTGGAGCCGACGATGAAAAAAGGTTGCCGGTTACGGAGCCGCGCGAGATATCGCTCGTGCCGAGCGTTCCAAGCCATACTGCATATTGTTGACGTTGGGCTGCGGGAAGCAAGGTGTCAGGCAGCGCGAATTGCCATCCCTGCCTTGGATTCGAGTACAGATAAGCGCTCCAGCTGAGCCCGAACCCGCCCGTCACGATTATATTCGACTCGGATTTGGGCAGCAGCTTGATCGCTGCTTCGCCAACCTGTTCATGCTGCACCGTATTGAAGATACAGCTCAGACCTAAAACCGAGTTGACTGAAGCATACAGGTCGGCATCGTCTATTACCTGATAAATCGAATAAGGAGAAAAGCCCATATGAACGCGATGAAGCTGGGCGCCGAAGCCGCCGCTATGATTCGAGACGGATTTGACGCCAAGCATCAATCCGCTGAACACGCCCGTGATGTCGCAGCTCTCAAAATAATAGTCGCCCGTATTGCGCGAGCAATAGACGCCGACGAGGCCGCTTAGCATACAATTGTAAAAGTATACGTGCCCGACATCGTTATCTAGCAGTACGCCGACTTTGAGCGAGCTTGTGCGGACCTCATGGAACGACGGCCGTGCGGAGCCGGCGATACGAATGCCGCTGCTGCCGGTAACGAACATATCGTAATACTGCCCGCCGAACAATGAAGGATCCGCCCATGTCGGCGTATTCAAGGAATAGATCTCCCGGCCGCTGCCGACGTTGATGCCGGATAAGACGGTATTCGCGCTTGATATCTCCAGGCAAGGCTTTAAATCGTAGGGAGCATACGGTTTAAACAATAGGTTGACGGCACCGGCGCCCGAAAGCGCGGCAGCCTGGACAACGAGCGTGTCCCAGATCGGATAATTGCCGGGAGAAAACGCAAGCTTGCCAGCGGCTCCCGCAGCTGCCAAAGCGCGTTTGATAGGCCATGTATCGTCATGCTCGATAAACTTGTTCACCGCAACCGAAGAGGAAGCGGACAAAGTCAGTTCCGTCGTACCGCCGCCGCCGACGATACGGGCTACCAACGAGCCAAGGGCTGGCAGCTGTGCAGGAATAGCGGGCGCATCGCTGCGAATCCCCGCTCCGCTGTCGGTCCAGGTCGTATTCTGGACGCGCGCGAGCAGCTTGGCGGAGCCGGCGGTTCTTCCGTATATGGCGTACGCTGCGGCGTTCGCCGCAGCTGCCCAACTCAATACGACGGCGTTCAGAGGGGTAATGACGGCTGGCGCATTATTTACGGCAATCGTGGCAGGCGCCGAAATGCCGCCCGTGTCGTCCAACGCTACAACGATATAATTATAGACGGTTTTTCCCGCCTGGCCTTTGATGGCTGCTTGTAACTTCGCTGGAGCTGCCGCGCGGCAGGGAGCCGCATCCGGAATCGACACATATTCTCCGTTGCGGAAATCGAGTTTGCTTTGGAGCTTTAATTGATTGGCGTTTTTGCCGATTGCGCCCATGACGCTGTTCCTGCTGCCGGATGCGCCAAACCACTGCGGATAGATCTCCGGGACGTCCATCGGACCGACGACTTGACCTTCTCCGCCGAATATCGGATAAAGCCCCGCGGAGATTTGACTGAGCATGGATACGGTCACGCCAGGATCGGGTTCTAGCATAGCCTGATCGGTGAGCGCGACTGTTAAGCTTATGGGAAATTCCAATCCCGTGCCCAGTCGGTAACGGCCTGGGGGGAACAGAATTCCTGCCGTTTTTGGCGTCGAACCCGTATTTGAGGCAATGGCTGCAGAGATCGCGTTCGCAATCGCTTTTGTGTCATCGTTCGTGCCATTGCCCGCGGCGCCGTAATCTTTTACGTTAAGATAGCCTTCCATAGCGGTCTTCACCTCTCCCGATAATTAGATTGGCCATAAAAGCGGCTACTCTATGTTATTCGGGTCGGGGGTTCAAGCCACGGCGCTTGTACGCATTTCTTAGCCGCCTTGTGGCCAGAGTACGCCTCTTACATCGTAGTTCCAAGCGGGAAATCGCGTTTGAACGGATTCTGTGCCATCCTGCAATTCAATACGGACGCCGTCACCGACTTGGAAACCGGGTAGAAAAATATTTGCCGGGGCACCCTCATTCACGATAACTTCCGCGACATTATCGTCTCCGTCGACGGCGGTTACGGGTTCTTTGACCTGGCTGGCGCTTGCCCAATATAAAGTATAGTTGAATGGAGTGTTCTGATTGTTCTCAATGGTAAACACAAAATCGTAAGATTGACCGGCAGCAAGTCTAATCGAGCCGGACTTATTGCTGGTGGTGCCACATCCGTTGATTACGTACTTGCTGTCTATCATGAGCGAGAACTTGCAAGGATTCATATCGATCAGAAACGTATACTCTTCAGAGTAGTCGGGTTGAATCGTACCTTTAAACACCCATACCCCTTTGCCCAATTGTGCTTTTGCGTTTGTTATCATAGGAACCGAGACGGTCGATGAGGGAGTTTGCGCAGCTACATTCTCGTAACGGCTGAGCGTGAACTTACCTCCGCTGCGTACCGGATAGGGACCCCATTGAATTTTAGCGGTGCCCGTCCGATTGGAACTAAAGATCAAATTCGCGCCTAAGTCCTTTTTCTCCAGGCGGACATCGCTGATAAGCGGACTTGGATTTAATTTGTTTTCGTCGATCATTAAGAAGCGGGGATAGTCCGTGCTGCTTACCTCGACCGTTATTGAAAGGTTCGTGCTCTCCAGGACGAGCGCCGGGAGTCGCTGGTCGGTGATCGGATCGTATGCGTATACCGTTGCCCCCTGGCCATTTACGTTGTTTAACGTAATTTTGAATTTCTGATTGGGCATGGCATACCGGGCCGGATCAAGAACGGACTTGTCCTTCTGCCATTCCTTCGTCAGATCCCTCGTTACGACATAGTACCCGACCGCATACTGATTGGCGTTCAGCTGATAAGGCAAAATAGCGAGATCATCCATGTTGTTCGTGTCCGGATGATCGGCCGTGCCGTTGCCGGACAGCGCGATCTGCGGATTCACTTCGACTACGCCGGACACGCCGACAGGCCTAGGATTCTCAATGCGTTGCCCCGAGCTCATGATTTTGCTTACCCTGGCAAGCGCGTTTATTTGAGGACCCGCAAGACTTCGCGCTTTTTCGGTCAGCTTGAAGCCGTTTTTATTCAATTCTTCGAAGAAAGCATCGTTAATGAGTCCGTAGTTGGTATCTCCGCCCTTTGCCGAATAAAGCTCTACGGTTTCCACGCCTTTATGGCTGTAGAACGTGAAGAGTCGAAGGGTAGACTTTGCGCCGATCTGCTGCATGAGCAACCGAAGGCGGTTATCGCTTTTGTTGACGCCCGCTTGCAAAGCGATCTTATCCGATAATGGATTTCGCCACCAGTTGGTCTCCGTCATCCATACTTCGGCTTGGCGGCCGTCTCCGGCGTTCGAATAACGTCCGTGTAGGCTGAAAGGCCCGGGGAAGGGCTGAAGATCCCTGACGATATACTCGGTATGGTAGGCGTAGAACCAATATTCAGGCATCGCAAAGGTATGGGCGGGGAGGTAATCCTTGCTGCCGGGATTGGTTTTTCCGGTTGCGGAGATGTAATTTTTGTTGTCCGTCTGCGCATTGTGCCCGAATAACGACTGCGCGCCGTTGAAGCCCGTATAGTAGTGTCTGCTGAAGCCGGCCTCTCCGGCAAAGATCTCCGCGCCGTTCTCCCAAGGACGCTGATTCGAGAAGCCGCTGATGACGCGCACGCCGGCCAGCTTTTTTTGTTTGGCAAAAGAGATGGTCATCGGCAGCAGGACTTCGCCTCCGGTGGCTTTGCGGCTGCCCAGCGTATATACGGGATATTGAGAAAACTGCAGCTTAGGGTCATAGTAATTTCCGATATCTAGAAATTGGCTTCCGAACGTCATTTCATTCCACACTTCAAGATCGAATCCCTTGTCAGCCGAATTGTTTTTCGTGCCTAAAGCGCCCATAAGCGTGTTCGTTACCGCGTTCAAATAAACGTTCCAGCCGTTCAAGGTTTGCTGGGCTGCCGGGTTGTCCTTTCCGTCGGCGAATTTAGTTCCGGATAGCGGGCGATATTTTAGACGCGTAAGGTTTAGCGTGCCGGCTTTTAAATCTTTTGAAAGCGGAGCCGAGAGCGTCAATTTGCCTGTCTTGGCGTCGACGGCCGTGATGACCGGATACATGGTCTGATAAGCTTGCCCGCTCAAACCGGTATACTGGGGAACGATGCCAGTCACATTGTCTACATAGATGGCTTTTTCCCCTTTGGAAGCGTTTTTCTTTAAATGAAGCTTTAGCGTTTTACTAGGAACGGGATTACCGGAGTTGGCATTCAACAGGACGATCGGTCGGATGCCATGCTTCTTAAGAGCGGAGATAATAGAAACGAATCGGCTGCCCTGCGGTTCATTAAGTACGTTTTCGTTGTCGAAAGACACGTTGCCCCATCCGATTTCAATACGAGCAGAACGGAATCCAGCGTTAGAGAGCAGCTGAGCAGTAGCATCCGCTTCTTCGGGGCTAACGCCGTTAAGCACTACGCCAAGCGTATCGAGGAATCGGCTTCCGTCCCAGGTGTCCATGTATGAGCGCCAGGGCGCACGATCGATCGATGAAACGCCGAAAGGTATCTCTTGCTGCTTCCAGTCTACATAGGGCCTGGTCATCGTTTTTTCGGTCGGACTTCCTTGCTCGACCGCCGCTGAAGTTCGAGGCTCCGCAAAGCCTAACCATTCATAGCCGATCGCTCCGAGCAGTAACAATAATCCTAATACAGCGGCACCAGTCCAAAGCGAACGCAAGTTGCGGTATTTTTTAAACAAGATGACAAGCAAAACTCAACACCTGCCTAACGGATTTGTCGTTCTTTGATACATAATGTATCATATAATGCCGAAAAAATCGAGAAAGGGATAGGATTCTCATTTTAAAAAAGTGGTTGACACATCCTGGCATGTAAGTTAAATTAAAACCACAAACGATACAGATAGTATCAAAAACCAAAATGGATGATACGAATGGGAGCGGGAAGGGGGATAGCAATGAGCGCGATCGCCGGCGTGTTCAATTATGGAATGACAGAGTCTCGAAACATATACGATGAAGGGGTATCGCTCATGGATTCCCTCTCCCGATATCCCGCCGATGACGTCCGATTGTGGAGCAGCGGAAGATTGTTTCTCGGTTGCCATGCCCAGTGGGTGACGCCGGAATCGATCGGAGAGATTCTACCCTGGTATGACAGCGTAAGAGGATTAGCCATCACTGCCGATGCCATCCTCGACAACCGTGAAGAATTGGGGAACAAACTTGGCGTTCGTCAAACCGAGCTTGCCGAGCTGCCTGATTCAAGCTTGTTATTGCTGGCGTATGCCAAATGGGGAGAGGAAATGCCTCTCCACATCGTCGGGGATTTCGCTTTTGCGATTTGGGACGAAACCGAGGAGAAGCTCTTTGGGGCAAGAGACTTTTCTGGAAATAGAACCTTGTATTATAACGACAGCGGCGCGCGTTTTGCTTTCTGTACGACCATCGCTCCATTGTTGCCGCTCGAGGGTGTCGGCGAAAAGCTGAATGAAGCTTGGATCGCGGAGTATCTGGCCAGCCCGAGCAGGTTGGAGACGATTGACGCTTCCTCGACCGTATTCGGAAGGGTTAAGCAAATTCCTCCGTCTCATTCTTTTACGATACGAGGCGGGAGCTTGCGAGTGAGGCGGTACAACGCAATCGAACACTCGCGTACGTTAAAGCTCTCATCCGAAAAAGAATATCACGAAGCGTTCCTGGACGTTTTTGGAAAGGCAGTCTCGAGCAGATTACGGACGCACAAGGAAGCGGGATCGTTTTTGAGCGGAGGTCTCGATTCGGGTACCGTCGTAGGGTTGGCTGCCAGGGAGTTGCGCCAGAGGAATAAGGTACTTTATACATACAGCGCGATTCCCCTTGAGGCCGGAGGGGATTGGACGGCCAAGAGCCGAATCGCGGACGAGCGTCCCATGATCTCGGCGACGGTGTCGCATGTGGGCAATATCCGAGAAAAATATTTGCGGTTTGAAAATCGAAGTCCGCTTACGGAGATGGACGAGTGGCTCGATACGCTGGAAATGCCCTATAAATTCATTGAGAATTCGTATTGGTTCGGGAACATTTTCGAGCAAGCGGCTAAGGATGGCGTTGGCGTCCTGCTTAACGGTGCCCGCGGAAACTTCACGGTGTCATTTGGACCGGCGCTGGAATATTACGTCATTTTACTCAAAAGATTAAGGCTTATGAAGCTATACAGGGAAATTTACCAGTACAGCAGGTTTAAAGGCATTGGTCGTAGAAGAGTGCTGACTTTTATGAAGGACAGGTTGTTTCCTGCAAAGATCCCTTCAGGCGAAAAAAGTGCGCTGACGGGCCTGATCTCTCCGGAACTTGCAGACCGGACCGGAATTTTCGGGAGATTGACCGACGCAGGCATCGATCTGTCGGGAAGACGGCTGCCCGACATGATCTCTGCACGCCATGATCAATTCGAGCAGGTTCATCATTGGACGAACAGCGGTACCAGCGGTACGAAGTTGTCTCTGCGGCACGGCGTTTGGTATCGCGATCCCACAAACGATCTGAGAGTCGTTCGATTTTGTCTGTCCGTGCCGCTCGATCAATATGTGAAGGACGGGATGGACAGAGCTCTGATACGGAGAGCTACTGAAGGTCTGCTTCCCGACGAAGTGAGGCTAAACGGCAAGACAAGAGGGATTCAAGGGGCGGACGGTATCGCTCGACTTGCTCCTTCATGGCCGCAGTTCGTCAAGGAGATCGAGGAAATGTGCCGCAACGACATCATGGCCGAATGGCTTCACATGCCGGTCGTCCGTGCGGCGGTATCCAAATACAAGGAGATACCGGGGCCATCGGCCATCTATGAACCCGATCTAACGCTGCTTATGCGCAGTCTGGTTCTCTACAGATTCGTTAAACGCTTGAAAGGAGGTGATTTAAATGAACAAAGAATGGACGAAGCCTTCGCTGGAAGTGCTTGAGGTAAAACTGACGTTCGCCGGTCCTGGCGTAACGATTCCGGACTCCCTCGATCCGGACGAAGCGACCCAGCACCACAGCTAATGATTGTTCTGCAAGGGCCCTTATACGCAAACGTATGAGGGCCTTTGCAATGAAAATCCCCCGTTGGAGTGAAGCGAATGACGACAAGCACTTTAAAAAAGCAGGCTTACAAGGCTTTCGGGTGTCAGATGCTGAGCGATATCCCCTTTCCTGAACTACCTGAATGGGCAGGACCGGAAGCAGACGGCGAAGCTGAAAGGATAAGCGTCGGACTGGCCGATTTATCGGAAGCGTGGTCCGCGCTGTCACAGCCAGGCCGCAGCTCGTACGCAGCGCCGGGACGGGTAATGTTTCGAGTGCCCGGTACGGCCATCTATGACATAAGAGATGGCCGGCATATTGCGGTATGCCCCGAGGAGAATGCAGATCAGGACGAGTTGCGCTTATTCATTCTAGGCTCATGCATGGGCGCGGCATTAATGCAGCGAGGGCTGCTGCCGCTTCACGGCAGCGCAGTTGCGATCGACGGGCAGGCGTACGGCATCGTTGGCGATTCGGGCGCAGGGAAGTCGACGTTGGCCGCAGCGTTCCTTCAAGCCGGATTTCCTCTCGTAAGCGATGACGTCATCGCGCTCGATTTTTCCAATGCATATGCAAGACCGCTGGTTATCCCTTCTTATCCGCAGCAGAAATTATGGCAGCAGAGTCTGGACGGCTTCGGCATTTCAAATGAAACGCTTCGTCCTATTTTCAAGCGCGAGACCAAGTTCGCCGTGCCGTTGAAAGCAGGTTATCATGCCCAACCGCTCCCGCTCGCAGGCATCTTCGAACTCGAAAAATCGGATCGAAGCGAGCCGTCTCTTGTACCGGTGGCTAAACTGGATAGGCTGTCTCTCCTGAGACGTCATACGTACCGACAGTTTTGGCTGGATCGGCTGGAATTGACGGATTGGCATTTTCGCATGACAGCCGGAATGGCCGCGCGTATCGACGTTTATAGGCTTGAACGTCCGACCGCCGGCTTTACGGCTCCCGAGTTGGTCAAACGCATGCTTCATATTTTATCGAAGGAAGGTTGGTCGCCGTGACAATTGAAACGACGATTCCTCAAAGCGCTTTTGTTCGCCAGGTCCCGGGCAATATCGTGAGCGATATGGATGGCGAGAAGGTCATGTTGAACGTGCAGCTTGGAAAATATTTTAATCTCGGAGAAATCGGGGGAAGAGTCTGGGAATTGATCGGGACTGCAACGACCGTCGACGTCTTAGTAGATCGCTTGACGGCTGAGTATGCTGTCGATCGGGAGACATGCGAGGATCATATCCGTTTATTCCTGGCACAACTCTCGGAGCAGCAATTAATTACGGTATCGGCCGAGGGAGGGCCGGATGAGCGCGCTTAGATGGGTGACGCGCATCGCTTCCACGGATAGTCAAGACCGCAGCATGTTTCTCGAGGCACTTTTCTACCTCACATGGGCGCGGTTTCTCATCCTCGTCCCCTTCCATAAATACATGCACGTTCTAGGACAATCCATGTCGGAAACCTCGCTTGATACGGATCATGGCAAACGAGAATCGGCCTCCCGCGTATCATCAGCCATTCGCAGAGCCGGAAGGCTGACTCCGCTTGATACGAGATGTTTGGTGCGCGCGATCGCGGCGATGAAGATGCTTAAACGAAGAGGAATCGAGAGTACGTTGTATTTAGGTACGGCAAAGGATAAAGACGGGCGCATGATTGCTCATGCCTGGCTGCGGAGCGGAAACCTATACGTGACTGGAGCCAAAGAGATGCGGGGGTTCACAGTCGTCGGCAAATTTGCGCGACATATCAATCCAGCGGAACATGAGGGATCGCAATGACAGCAATCGTTAGAGAAGAACATTCCGGATTCTTTTGCGACGAGATGGCGCTATTGCAAGACCTGTTGCGCCGGAACGCGGAGGAAGCGTCGATGGATACCGATCCATTCTCGGCAGTGGATTGGTCCTGCTTTTTGAAGCTCGCCAAAAACCATCGGGTATATCCCGTACTGTCGGCATACCTCAACAAAAAAACGACTGAAATTCCCGATTATGTGAAGGCTGAGTTAAATGCGGAAAGCCGGTACAACCGATTAAAAATGCTTTCGCTGGCTGCAGAGATGAGCAGAGTCTCGGCGCATCTGGCATCGGGCAATATTCGCTCTCTTGTGCTTAAAGGTCCGTTGCTGGCGCAGGATCTGTATGGAGATCTCTCGAAAAGAACGTCCAAGGATATCGACATCCTCATTCCAGCGGCAAAGCTTGACGAAGCAAGATCTCTATTGGCGGAGTTGGGATACGAATGCGAGAAAGAGCAGCTGCCGAACGTACTGAACGGCTGGAAATGGAGACATCACCACATTTCCTTTACTCATCCCTCGCATTCGCTGCAAATCGAGGTGCATTGGCGTCTCGCGCCGGGTCCGGGAAGAGAACCCGATTTTGACGATTTGTGGTCGCGCAGGCGCGAGCATTCGTTCGGTAACGGAATTGTCGCCTATCTCGGTCGGGAGGACCAATTTTTGTATCTGGTTCATCATGGCGCGCGTCACGGCTGGTTCCGGCTTCGCTGGCTCTGCGACATAGACGTCCTGGCCCGACGCGAGCTCGACTGGTCCTCTTGCGCGCAGCTTGCTGTCAGATACCGGACGGAACACTTGGTCGGGCAGGCGCTTATACTTGCATCCCAATGGTTTCATACGCCTGTTCCCAGGGAACTGGAGGGTTTTACAAGCTTAAAGCAAGCAAGCGCGAGAATTCCGCAAGTACTCACGTTTATCCGGGATTCGCTGGAGGACGCGCCGCCGGAGCGCGTTCGGGCATACGAGCGGTATTTGTTTGCCATTAAACCGCGGAGGCAGAAGCTTCTTTACTTACTCAGCCTGCTCTATCCCTATCCGATGGACGCTAAAACGCTCCCGCTGCCTACAACCTTCCACTTTTTATATTTTCCGTTGCGCCCTTTGCTATGGATATGGAGAAAGCTGGACAGAGCAGGCAAACCTTCTCTCGTCAAAGGCGGTGAATCCAAACTCCTATGAGATCCGCTCTGTTTTTTTTGGCGCAGCTGCGTTCATTTGCGGGGCGAGGGCTGTATGGGAACGTGTTGGGCATGATCGCGGTCAGCATGTTGGAGGGAATCGGGTTAATATTACTCATACCGATGCTTGGCATGGGCGGCATCTCTGGCATTGACGCAGCTTCGTCGCCGATATCGGCCTGGCTCGCTCCGATCAGCGGCCTTCCCTCCGCATGGCAGCTTCCGGTCGTGCTCGGCTTGTTCGTTTTTATCGTGCTTACGCAAGCGCTGCTCAAGCAAAGGGTCTCCCTGCAAAATGCCAGAATGAACCAGAAATTTGAATTTCGGCTTCGCAGCGATACTTATCGCGGCATTTTGCAGGCAAACTGGGAGTATTTCATCCGCACGCGCAAATCCGATCTCATCAATGCCCTTACCGGAGAGCTGGCTCGCGTAAACGGAGGAATCACGCTATCGCTTCAGTTGCTTGCCTCCGTCATTTTTACCGTTATCCAAGTCGGACTGGCGTTTTGGCTGTCGCCGCTAATTACGTTGATCGTGTTGATTTGCGGTACCGTTTTGGCTTTCTTTATGCGACGTACGCTCCGTAAAGCGAAAAAACTCGGCAACCGTTCATCGGATCTGGCAAGACAGTACTTGGCCGGCATTTCCGATCAGCTTAACGGAATCAGGGAGATCAAGACCAATGCGCTGGAACGATCGCGACTTTCCTGGCTAGAGTCGATCAGCGCCGAAATTCACGACGAGCAATATGAATTTTTAAAGCTTAGAAGCCAATCCCAATCCGCCTACCAAGCTGTCTCCGCCATTTTAATCGCGCTTTTTCTTTTCGTATTCGTTCATATGCTCCATACCCGGCTCGAACAATTGATTCTAATCGTGCTTATCTTCTCTCGTCTATGGCCGCGATTTACGGGCATTCAGTCCAATCTCGAACAGATCGCTTCCTATTTGCCGTCTTTACGGTCCGTCTTGGGGATTCAATCCGATTGCAGGGCAGCTGCCGAGTTGACTTTCGTTGACGGAGAGAAGCAGGAGGGCATTGCGATCCGTCATGCGCTGGCGTGTCGGTCCGTTTATTATCGGTACGATGTCACGCGGCCGAACTACGCCCTGCGCAATATAGACCTGTCGATTCCCGCTTTGGGAATGACGGCCGTCGTAGGCCGGTCGGGCGCAGGCAAGAGCACGCTCATCGATCTGCTCATGGGATTGACCGCGCCGGAACAGGGAAGTATCGACATCGACGGTATTCCGTTAACCTCGGAGCGATTGCATGCGTTCCGGCAGTCGGTCGGATACGTTCCCCAGGATCCGTTTCTTTTTAATGATACGATCCGCAACAATCTCTTGCTCGTAAAGCACGACGCTTCGGAAGACGAGCTTTGGGAGTCCCTGGCATTTTCCGCTTCCGCAGATTTTGTACGCAAGCTTCCGCAAGGGCTGGATACGTTTATAGGAGACCGTGGCGTGCGCTTGTCCGGGGGCGAGAGACAGAGACTGGTACTAGCCAGAGCGATACTTCGGAAGCCTTCCATTCTTATTTTGGATGAAGCGACAAGCGCGCTGGATTCGGAAAACGAGTTGAAAATCCAGGAGGCGCTGGAAAAGCTGAGAGGCCGTATGACGCTTGTCGTCATTGCCCACCGCTTATCCACGATAAGAGGAGCGAATCAAGTTATCGTTTTGGATCAAGGCGAAGTCGTTCAGTCCGGTTCGTTTTCCGAGCTGGCGGCCGAGAAAAGGGGACTATTCGGCAGTCTTTTAGAAAACCAAGCCTTGGCTGCTTCAGGTTAACCCCGCGCGTATATGCAGAGCTGCTCTTAAATGAAAAAAAACGGATCGACGGAACAATGCGAGGCTATTCGCTTGTTCCGTTTTTCTCGTTTTTGAAGCCGAGACAGGCACCGCTTTTCGACAAACGCTAGCGCTAACCAAACTGTATCGGTGGAAGCGCTTAATCGACAATTGCAGTTATAGCACTGTTTTTTTGCCGTAAAACCGTTTGGACGAAGCCGACAAAACTCCAAAAATCATTTGACAGGATACAAATTGTATCATAAACTAATGCTGTCCTAGGATACGAAATGTATCCTTTGTTTAAATCACATCGTCCGATCGAATTTTCTGTATCACCACATTAATGCTTAGGGGCGGATAAACATGGATCTGGAATTCAAGAAGTACATGACGGCAATCAAGAAGCGCTTCTGGGTCATTGTTCTTGCGGTGTTGGTAGCCTGCGCCTCCGCTTTCTTTTATTCGAGAAGCATGGAGTCCGATTATTATGCGGCCAGCACCAAGCTGATCGTGAACAAAACCTCTCAGGTGCTTGGCGGCGAACAAATGGATCTCAATGCAATCGGCGTGAGCATGCAGCTCATGGGAACCTACGCGCAAATCATTTTATCTCCGGCCATCATGGATAAAGTCGTCGAGCAATATCCCGACCTGGGTCTGACCTCGAACAGGCTCATGGGCATGGTATCCGTCCGGCCTCTCGGCGAGACGCAGGTCATGGTCATCGCTGCCCGCGATACGAGCTACGCCCGGGCTGCCGAGGCCGTAAACGCCGTGACGGACGTGTTCCAGGCGGAAATTCCCAAGATCATGAAGGTAGACAATGTTACGGTGCTGACTAAGGCGAAAGAAAACGAGCCCACCGCCCCCACCGGCCAAAACCTTACTAAAAATATCACGATTGCTTTTCTTGTCGCGTTCACGCTAGCGACCGGCGTTATCGTTCTTCTGGAATATCTGGATACGACAATCAAGTCGGAAGAGGAAATCTGGCAGCTTTTCGGCGTGCAAACTTTTGCGGTCGTTCCCCGCATGAGAACGAGAGATTTTCGCCGGAAAGTCAAAAAAGCAGAGGGTACCGAGCGGCCGGTTCATGCCACGGCAACGATTAGAACGGAGGGCAAAGCCTAATGACCACCCCCGCATTAAAATCCGCGACCATTATGGATAGCAACCCCTTTTCTCCAGTTTCGGAAACTTACCACACCTTAAGGGCCAACATTGAATTTCTGTCAAACAAAAATCCGATCGAAGCGATCACGGTCACCTCGACCGAATGGGGCGAAGGCCGGACGACAACGGCGGTCAATCTGGCGCTGGCTTACTCGAGATCCGGCAAAAAGGTGCTTTTGATCGATGCGGATTTGAGAAGGCCTACGCTGCATGCGATTCTCGGGCAGCTTCGCAGAGACGGGCTAAGCAATTACCTGGCCAATCAACAGACGCTTCAAGATATCGTAAAAGAATCCGGCTATTCGAATCTTCATGTGATTACGGCAGGCGACCAATTGCCGGGGCCGACCGAGCTGCTGTCCTCGGGCAGGCTCGCAGAGCTGTTCGATGAACTAAAAGGCCGCTACGACCGCGTCATCGTGGATGCTTCGCCTTTGACGGCCGCAGCCGACGCACAGATCGTGGCTGCATCTACAGACGGCGTCGTGCTTGTCGTCGCATACGCGAGCACGAAGCGGGCCGAGCTCCAGAAGACCGCGAAGACGCTTTCCCAGAACGGAACGCCATTGCTCGGGATCGTGCTAAATAAGGCTGCACGCAACGGATAAGAAACAAATAAAAATCGATGCGCCGTATCGACGGGCGCAAGGTAATGTCTACCGGACCTTTATCACCGTAGGCACTCGGCCATGCTGTGGGTGAATTGTCACCTTAGGCGTGCATCGTCAAGGGTGTGGCGTGAGGAGGGGTTAGATGCCCTGATTTCTTTTTCTATTGAATTCCGAAAGACTGACCGGAGGTGACGCAGTTTTATGAGCAAAGTCCGCAAAGCGATTATTCCGGCGGCAGGGCTCGGAACCAGATTCCTGCCCGCTACTAAAGCTATGCCGAAGGAGATGCTTCCGATCATCGATAAGCCTACGATTCAATATATCGTAGAAGAAGCGGTGGAATCGGGCATCGAAGATATCATTATCGTGACGGGCAAGGGCAAACGGTCGATCGAAGATCATTTTGATCACGCCTTTGAACTGGAGAGCAACCTGGCTGAAAAGGGCAAGCTCAAGCTGCTGGAAGAAGTTCGGCGCTCTTCCAAGGTCGAGATTCACTATATCCGGCAAAAGGAACCGAAAGGTCTGGGCCACGCGGTTTGGTGCGCGCGCCGGTTTATCGGAGACGAACCTTTTGCCGTTCTGCTCGGCGACGATATCGTCCGATCCGAGGTGCCTTGCTTGAAACAGCTCATTCAACAATACGAGCATACGGAATCGCCGATAATCGGCGTGCAGCCGGTACCTGACCATGAGACGCAACGCTACGGGATTATCGATCCCGCAAGTAAGGACGGCCCTATGTACAAAGTAGCCGATTTCGTAGAAAAGCCGGCTCTCGGCAAGGCCCCTTCCAATCTGGCGATCATGGGGCGATACGTTCTTACGCCCGAGATCTTCAAATTTCTCGAGCTGCAGGAAGAAGGCGTGGGCGGAGAGATTCAACTGACCGATGCGATCTCCAAACTCAATGCGGTCAGGCAAGCGTATGCCTACCATTTCTCGGGAAGGCGATACGATGTCGGCGAAAAGCTGGGTTTTATCTTGACGACGATTGACTTCGCCCTGCAGAACGAGGAGCTTCGTAAACCGTTGCTGGAAGTCATGGAGAATCTCATGCAGTCCGCATATACGACTGGCGCGATCAGTTAAGGGGGATCCATGGCAAAATCTTCGAAGGAGATGGAGATGGCATACGCCGGCGTGCCTTATCATTCAACCGGGCTCGCGAGGAGCGCCCCGAGATCGCACCGGTTTTATGATCGCTCCAAAAGAATGCTTGATATCCTGATGGCGTCTATGGGATTGCTCCTGCTAAGTCCTCTGATGGTCATCGTGGCCGTCATGATCAAAATGGACGATCCCCGAGGAGGCGTCTTTTTTCGGCAGGTGCGCGTCGGAAAGTGGGGGCAAGAGTTCACGATGTACAAGTTCCGGTCGATGGCAGTGGATGCGGAACAAAGGCTGGAACAACTGCTGCAGCTTAACGAGATCCAGGGCAAAATGTTCAAAATGAAAAACGATCCGAGAATTACGAGAATCGGCCGATTGCTGCGAAAGACGAGTCTTGACGAACTGCCCCAGCTCTGGAACGTGCTGACGGGAGAGATGAGCCTCGTCGGTCCAAGGCCTTCGCTGCCGAGAGAAGTCGAGCAGTATACGATCGCGGAGCGGGAAAGGCTCCATGTCATTCCGGGCTGCACGGGATTATGGCAGGTCAGTGGGAGAAGCCGCCTGAGCTTCGAGCAGATGGTAGCACTGGACTTATATTACATCCGTCACCGGAACCTGCGCATGGATATCGGATTGATATTCCGTACGTTCAAGGTCATGATTCTGAAAAGCGATGCGTATTGAGAGAACGCATGGAGACTCCGGAGGTTAACGATGAGGGTCACGGTTATCGGCACGGGTTACGTTGGACTTACGACGGGTATTTGCTTGGCCTATATCGGGCATGAGGTCGCATGTGCGGATACGAACGAAAGCAAGACTCAACAATTGCGGAACGGTAATATTCCGATCTATGAATTCGGATTGCCGGAGATGCTTGAAGCTTGCGGGGAGAGAATTCGCTTTACTACGGAATGCCGGGAAGCTGCCCGAACCGCCGATATCGTCATCCTGGCCGTCGGTACGCCGGCCAAGGCGGAAGGCGCTCCGGAGCTTGCTTACCTTTATGCGGCAATGGAAACGGTGCTGGACGGCATCGCCGAGAAGTCGACCCCGACGCTTATCGTCAATAAAAGCACGGTTCCAGTCGGCACCGGCGACAAGCTGGCGGCGATGGCAGCGTCCCGGGGAATCTCGCAATTCGTTGACGTCGCCTCGAATCCGGAATTTCTCCGCCAGGGCAGCGCAATGTCGGATACGCTCTATCCGGAACGAATCGTCGCCGGCGGCTCTCCGCAGGCTCAAGCCATATTAAAAGAGCTGTACGGCCCGCTCCTCAGGCAAGATTTTTCTCCTCCCGCTCTAGCTCCCAGGCCGCCAGGCCTCGAGACTGTTCCCTTTTACGCCGTGGATCTGAAAAGCGCCGAGCTCGGCAAGTATGCGGCTAACGCCTTTCTGGCCATGAAGATCAGCTTTATTAACGAGATGGCCAACCTCTGCGACCGCGTTGGAGCGGACGTTTCGGAGATCGCCGATATACTGGGATCGGACTCTCGCATCGGCAAGGCGTTTTTGCAAGCGGGAATCGGTTACGGCGGAAGTTGTTTTCCGAAGGATACCAAGGCACTGCATCATATTGCTGGCACGAGCGGATACGATTTTAAGCTGTTATCCTCCGTGATCGAGGTGAATCGGTTCCAAAAATACGTGCTCGTCGGAAAGCTTCGCAGCGCGTTAGGCGCGCTTGGCGGACGGAAGGTGACGATTTTGGGGTTAACCTTCAAGCCTGAGACGGACGATATGCGCGAAGCGCCCAGCCTGCCCATTATCGAAGCGCTGCTTGCCGAGGGCGCATGCGTTACGGCGCACGATCCGGTCGGCCTGAATGCGGCAAAGAACTTGCTGCCGGCTGTGGTTACGACAACGACGAACCTGGACGAAGCTCTTCAGAACGCAGATGCGGCGGTGCTCGTTACCGAATGGCCGATCTATCTGAATTATGGAGGACGTACATATCGCGAACGGATGAAGCAGCCGATATTCGTGGACGGCCGCAACGCTTTGCCGGTCTCCGACAGAAGCTGGCTTGACTATTACGGGGTGGGGATGCGTGCGTTGCCGTCAGCGGCACTCTCGATATGAACGGCAAGGAAGAAGAAGGCTGCCGGAAAGGATGAGGATTGTGGGCACGACAAGTAAGGCGATCGCGGTGATTGCCTATGAGCTTCCGTCCGACCGGGAGCGAACGGGAGGCGTAAGCCATTTTAACCATCGCTTGTGCAACCGTTTAAGCGAGATGGGGCATCGCGTTACCGCCTACTCGGTGAGAACGGCCGAAGAGGTGGAGAATGCCGCGTACCGGATCGTGACCGTAGCGGAGAACGCTACCCGGGGGAGAATGCGACGTTATTATACGGCTCCGTTATTAGGAAGGAAGTTGTCGTTCGACGATTACGACCTCGTGCTTTCTAGCGGCGACGATTGGGCCATGAGAAGGTCCGGGGCGCCATGGATAAGGATCATGCACGGCAGCGCCTGGCGAGAGATGACGCACAACAAACGCGCGATTCGAAAAGCCAATTTGCTGCTGCAATTCGCGCTCGAACAAGTCTCGGCCGCCCGTTCAACCGTCACGTTGTTTAATTCGGGGGACACCCGCAGGTTATATCCGAAAAGAGAAGCCGATCGGGTCGTGCATCTTCCCATCGATACGAAGCGCTTTTCACCCGGTCCTAAAAACGGTGCGCCAACGCTCATGTTCGTCGGAGGACTCGATAGCCGCAAGCGAGGGAGATGGCTGCTCGAGCTGTTCAAAGAGCGCATCCGGCCCTCGATTCCGACGGCGCAGCTGTGGATGGTTTGCGAGCCGGCCGAGGAGATTCCAGGCGTCACTTATTTTCGAATGGTATCGCAGGAGCAACTGGCAGAGTTGTATAGACAGGCGCATGTTTTTTGCATGCCGTCGACTTACGAGGGTTTCGGCATCCCTTATCTGGAAGCGATGGCAAGCGGCACGCTGGTCGTGACGACCCCGAATCCGGGGGCTCTCGAGCTTTTGGCCGGCGGGGAGTACGGGCGCATCGTAGAAGACGGCGCTTTGGCGGATGCGTTAATCGAATCGCTGCATACGTCCGTCGGTCATGGGCGTTGGACGGCCCCGGCTCTCAGGTGGGCAAGAAATCACGACTGGTCCGTGCTGGTTGACGAGTTTTTACATGAGGGCGCGGGGCCGATCGGGGCTAATACGCGATAAATGAGGGATAACGGTTGAGAGCGACGGACGTTGCAAGCATACGAACGAAGCAAAAAAATGCGTGGCTGCCGATTGTTCAAAAAGCTGCGATGCTAATGATGGGTTTAGGCGTCTCCGCTTGGATCGGCAAGACGGTCATTTTGCGGCCAGAGTGGTTGCTGCAGGCTTCGATCCTGATCATGATCCTTATCCCTGGTTTTATTCTCGCGGCGACGAACTCGTCCAAATTGATATCGTACGTAATCTTGGTCTGGTTAGTCGGGCCGGAAATACGCAGATTGATGGATTGGGCGATTCTGGGGTCTTATTCCACGCTGACATTGCTGAGCCTGTCCCCCGTACTAGCGACTTCGCTGCTGGCATTGCCGCTGCTCCGTAGAGATCGGAAGCCGTCCAAAGTAGAGCTCCGTGCGCTCAAGGCTTACATGCTTCCCTTTATCTATGCGGGCGCAATCGGCGTGCTTCTTAACAAGCTGGCCGGTTTTTACGGCGTGCTTAATTATTTCGCGCCCCTTTTTCTCTTTTTCTACATGATGCTGCGCAAGTCGGACGACAGAGAGCGCGCAGCCTGGATTCGGTTTTATGTCACGATGGGCTCGCTGCTCTCCATTTATGCCTGGTTTCAATATATTTCATTGCCGGCTTGGGACAAAATGTGGATCGAAGGGGCCAAGATGGTATCACTGGGCCCTGCCGAGCCGTTAAAGTTCAAAGCGTTCTCCACGCTGAACGCCAATGGAGCCCTCTCCATTTTCCTCGTTTCCGCGATCATGCCCGCGATCATCAATCGCAAATGGCGCGGTCCGTTCGGCTGGGCCGGTATCTTGTTAATGATCTCCGCGCTTTCTATCACGCTCGTGAGGGCGTCTTGGATCGTTCTGGTCATCGAGATCGTTCTTTATGTGCTCCTTGCTTCCGGCGCCAGCAGACTTCGGATGATCAGCATCGTGGGCGTGCTCGTCGTTGCGGGGTTTCTCGTGTTTCCGCACCTTCCGGGCGGAGAAGCGCTGTCCGACCGGCTATCGACGATGGGCAATTTAAAAGAGGATGCTTCCGCGAATGCCCGACTGCTCATCGTATTGAATACGATACCCGATCTGCTCTCTCATCCGCTCGGGAGCGGACTTGGAGGCATCGGCAGAAGCACGCTGCTTAACGGAGGTTCGACCGATTTTGCCAGCCTTGCTTCCGTCGATAACGGATATCTGGGCATTTTTGCTACTTTCGGCTTATTAGGCGGATTGCTTGTGTTCAGAGCGATGTACCTTCAAGGAAGGCTTATCCATGGCAGCGGCACGGGACCTCTTCGAACATTGGGATTAATTACGCTTTTCGGGCTGCTCGCCAGCTTCTTTTTTGGAGGAGAGCTTGCGACCTTGCAGGCCGTAATCTTTTGGTTGTTCACGGGACTGGCACTTGGCAGAACCCAGGATCGGAGTGCCGTTCCAACGACGGAAGCTTTGCATTTGAAGCAGGAAAGGATGACTGTATGAGCGCGATTCCAATTGTCGTCGTCAATCATGTCGCAGCGCTTGGCGGCGCTGAACGCGTGCTGATGAATTGGCTTGAACGCGTGGACAAAGAGCGGTTCCGGCCGGAGATCGTGCTGCTGGACGAGGGGCCAATGGCCGCGCAGGTAAGCGAATTAGGTTTCGACGTACACGTCGTTCCCTCCGGACGTATCAGACAGCCTTTGAGATTTGCGAGAGCGGTAGGCGCGATTCGTCGAATAATACGGCATTCGCAGGCGCGCTTAGTCGTGAGCTGGTCGCCCAAGCCGCACTTTTACGGGGGGACGGCCGCCTGGTTCGAGAGAGTTCCGGCCATTTGGTGGCAGCATGGCGTGCCTGCCGGCGGGCTGTTCGATAAGTCGGTGAGCTGGCTGCCGGCCAAAGCCGTCGTATGCCCATCGTCAGTCATCTCCGAAGCCCAGCGCAAGGTGTGGGCGGCAAGGCAAACCATCGTGCAGCCTCCGGGAATTCCGATCGCAAACTACGAGCTGGACAACGAAGTAAGGCGTTCGGTTCGCGCATCGTTTGGATGGGCCGACACGACCACGGTGTTTTCGTTTATCGGCCGACTTCAAAGATGGAAACGGACCGATATGGTGATTCGATCTTTTCATGACGCACTGAAGGGAAAGGACGCGCGGCTTCTGATCGTAGGCGGTGCGTTATTTGGCGTCGACACCGACTTTGAGGATGAGTTGAAACGGATGGTAACGGCAGCCGGGCTGTCCGATCAGGTCAGTTTTGTCGGACATCAGAGCAGGATCGAGCCCTATTTGTGGGCGAGCGACGTAGTGGTCAGCAGCTCCATTTCCGAACCTTTCGGCATGGTTGTCGTCGAGGCAATGGCTGCAGGCCGGATCGTATTGGCCGTTGACAGCGGCGGGCCGGCCGAGATCGTCCGGAGCGGCGTTAACGGCATCCTGTACGACGGCAGCGCGGACGACTTGAGCCGTTGGATGGCCCGGATCGTCGCCAGCCGCGATTCATACGAGAAGATCGGCACAGAGGCAGCGAGCCGAGCGAGGGAAAAATATGCATCACAGGTGATGAGCGAACGGTTCGGCGACTTTCTCGCGCAGTCGCTGACATCGTAAAGGCAGGTAGAGAGGGGAATATCATGAAGCGCCTGTTCATATCCAGTTTCATGCTTAATATCGCGGTTATGGCGCTCAACATCGTTACAGGCATCATGATGGCAAGGTGGCTGGGCCCGTATTCCAGGGGAGAATTCGCCGCAGCTACCCGCTGGGCGATGCTGCTCATCGGATTGTTCGCGGTAGGTTTGCCCGGTGCCATGATCTACTTAGGCAAGCAGTATCAAGGACGCCAACGGGAGCTGCTCGGCGCCTACTTGGTGCTCGGCCTCGGATTTGGCGCGTTCGGATTGATCGTCGGCGAGCTTGCGCTGCCATTATTGCTGGGCGACGAATCGGGCGAAGTGCTGACATACGCCCGCATAGCCATGTTATGCCTGCCATTCGCCGTTTTGACCGACGGATTGATCGGAGCGCTGCAGAGCCGCAATCAATTTAAAAAAGTGCTGATCCTTCGCGTTCTCAGTCCGCTTGGACAAATCGCGGTCATCGGAGGGCTGGAGGCGTCCGGTCGCTTAACGGTAGGCGGGCTGATCTGGTTCAATACGGTGCTGTGGGGAGGGCTTACCTTTGTATTGACCATGATCTGGGTCGTCCGCGCGATCCGCCCCACGCTGCACAACTTCCGTACGCAGGCCAAGGATCTTACGACGAACGGCGTCAAGATATTCGGAGGTTCCATCGTTGCCATTTTCGGGGGAAACTTTGATCAGCTCGTACTTTCGCTTGCATTGTCCCCTTACTCGCTTGGTTTGTATGCAGTAGCTTCGAGCATAGGCGGCTTGTTGCCTTCGATTGTATTCGGCGCGCTTGGCGTATTTTTGTGGCCCAAGCTGATGGATCTGAACGAGGAACAGCGCCAGCGCAAGGTGGAGAGTATCCACGCTCTTTTGTTTTACGGCAGTTTGGCGGTTACCGCCGCCGGCGCCGCTCTTCTTCCCTTTGCGCTGCCGCTGCTCTACGGACGAGAGTACGAGCCTGCCGTTTGGATGGGACTTTTATTGCTCGCAGGATCTCCGCTGCGAATATGCAGCGCGGTATTAATCAACTATTTGAACACGATCGGCAAGTTTCATGCCGTGACGCTGTCCGAGATCGTCAGTTTATCCTCGGGATTTGCGATCATGCTGGCGCTGCTGTCCGTCTCGGGCGGGATGTCGGCGGCTATTGCCATGCTTGCTGCATCTGCAATCAAATGGATTTACGCGGCGATAGTCGCTTGCAGATCCGGTTTGTCTTTGACGGATTTGTTCAAGTCGGACATACGCATGCTGGACTGGAGAAGGATCAAAGCCATGCGGAGGCCCGCCGTGAATTCCGGTTCCGAAGGTTGATTTTTATAAAAAGTTGGAGGGTTCGGGATGTCGCATGTAACCGTCATTGTTCCCTCGTATAGGCGTCCGGACGATCTGGCCCGTTGCCTGGAGGGGCTTAATCGTCAGCTGTATTCAAATTATGATGTTGCGATTGTCGTTAGGGACAGCGACGAGAAGACGAAGGAACTGGCCCGGCACTGGCATGCTGCCCCTTCCGGTTACGGGAAGTCGGTAATCGAGGTTTCGGAAACGGGCGTGCTTGCGGCGATGAAGGCGGGGACGAGGAAAGCCTGCGGAAGCATTGTCGCTTTTACGGACGACGATGCTGTACCGCGTCCGGACTGGCTGGCAAATCTGGTTCGGCACTATGCGGATCCGCGAGTCGGCGGGGCGGGCGGCAGAGACGTTCAGCCTGGCATTCCGGCAAAGCCGGGATGCGGCGTCGGCATCGTCACCTGGTACGGGAAGCTGATCGGCAATCACCATATCGGCGATGGTCCCGCTCGCGAAGCGGACGTTCTCAAGGGCGTGAATATGTCCTTTCGCAAGGAACTAGCCGTTTTTCCTCATGACCTGCACGGTACAGGCGCACAAGCGCATTTCGAGGTCCATATGTGCCTCAGAGCGAGGCGGCTTGGCTTCAAGCTTATTTATGACGCGTCGGCCGTCGTAGACCACTATCCTGCACCCCGGTTCGATGAGGATCAGCGTGGCAAGGCCGTTCCGGAGGCTGCCGCCAATGCCGCCTACAATCTTCAGCTCGGTATTTTGAGATGGGGCGGTTCGTTTCGTGCGGCTTCTCGTCTCGTTTATGCGGCGTTAATAGGAGACAGAGCGTCGCCGGGTTTAGGTCGGCTTGCGATCGCGTGGGTTCGCGGAGAACGCATCGTCGTTTCGTCTTTCGTACCGGGTCAGCGAGGGCATTGGCAAGGATTGAAGCGATGGGTGTCCGGTGCCAATGGAGCTCGGATCGGATCAGCGAATGCGGGGATGGGTGAGCGGGAATGAACATTTTGCAGATCGCGGATCACTTCGGCCCCGCCGGCGGGCTGGAACGATTCATTTACGAATTCACGAAACGCCTGAACGAACGCAAGATTACGACAAAACTCGTCGTGATGGAATTGGATTCGCGGCACGACTGGGGAGAAGAGCGCATCGATGTCAGCGAGCTCTCGGACGACCGGGAGGCATGGGGGGCATTGGCTACCCGCTTTCGGCCCGATATGATCGTCTGGCACGCAGGACCGGAAACGGCCGGAATCGTCGAGCTGTTGTCGGCGTATGCGCCTGTCGCCGCGACTGTTCATCGCCCGCTTTGTCCTTCGGGGGCCCGGCTTTTCCGCGATGCCGACGAGATTTGCCTTCGTCCGACAGGCGCGGGCTGCTTGTTCAGGTGGTATGCGCGCAAATGCGGTACCGACATTTCGCCGCTTGAGGCGCTGCGGGCATTGAAACGGAGCGGAGGATTGATCGGGGCATTGCGCGGCTGCGACCGCGTGTATGCAGTCAGTCGCTCGACCAGCGATTTTTTAGCGCTGGAAGGGATCGATCCCGAGCGGCTGAGAGTGATCGACAATTCCTTCGGAGACAACGACATGACGGTTTATCCTCCGTTGCAGAGACGGCAAGTCAAGGAAGAACTGGAATTGTTGTATGTCGGGAGGATTAACTATACCAAGGGCGTGCAGTACCTTTTGCGTGCAGTTCGGCGGCTATTGGATAACGGCCATCGCGTGCGGGCGACGATCGTAGGGGACGGCTGGTTTACCGACAAGATGAGAGCTCTCGCCCTTGAACTGGGCTTGCGCAGAGAGATCGTTTTCACGGGGCATGTGAGCGGCTCGGCCATCGACGCTTATTACGACAAGGCGGATATGCTGGTCGTGCCGTCCGTCTGGCCTGAACCGGCGGGACTTGTCGTCCCTGAGGCCAGGCGCAGAGGCAAGCCGGTCGTCGTATTTGACGCGGGCGGCTTACCGGAATGGCAAGCATACATGGACGGCGTATTTACGGCAAAGCACGCAGATGTAGAGGACTTGGCCGAAACGATCTTAGAAGCTTCAGCGGATGACTTTTCCAAGGAAAACGCGATTCCGATTCATACGGACGCGGACAAGCGCACGAATCTGATCGAGGACTTGGTGGCGATGAGCCTCGCCCTAGGAAAGGAGGCAGCCGTAAAATGATACTACCGATCTATGCCGGAAGCTCGTCCGGATTCGGCGAAGGCGGATTGGGCGGGCATCTCAGTTTTATACAAAAAGCGGCTCATGCTGCCGGGCGCCCCATCCAAATCTTATGCCGGGAGCAAACGGAGAAGCTTCCCCCGGAACGCTGTCATGCGATTCCTGCGCCTTCCTGGACGCGGGCGATGAAATATTCGCCGATCCGGTGGTCTCCGGCGATACAGTCGAGCCTGATCGGACGTCAATTCGACGCCAGAGCCGCGGAGCGTCTGCCGGAACGGCCGATCGTCTACCATTGCTTTCCCGGATTCGCTGAAGAATCTTTCGAAAAGGTGAAGCGCTGGGGAGGCGTCACCGTACTGGAGGCTGCTACGACGCATGCGGACCATGTCTACGAGGTGACCGAAGCCGAGCATAGGAAATATCGTATGGGCGGATCGCCTTTCTCCCGTCAGTGGCTTCGCCGGGTTCGGCGAGAATACGAGCTTGCGGATTTCATTACGATTGCATCGGCTCTTCAACGGGATAGCTTTATCAGCCGCGGCGTGTCTGCCGAAAGGCTGCTCTATGCGCCTCTTGGCATCGATACCGCCAGATTTACGGGGCCCTCGCCCGAAGTCCGGCGCAGGGCGAACGGTTCGAAGTTCCGTATCGTACAAGTGGGACAGATCACGCTGCGAAAAGGATTTATTTACCTGCTCGAAGCCGTTCGTCTCCTGAACGACCCCGAGATCGAAGTCGTGCTGATCGGGGGGATCGGTTGGCGGGCCATACGGGAAACGATCGAGCATTACAAACGAACCGGCGTAGCGATTCGCCATGCGAGCGGCGATCCGCTGCCGGCGCTTCGGGAAGCGCATCTATACGTACACGCATCCGTAGAGGACGGCTTCGGCCTGGCGCCGCTTGAAGCGATGTCTTCCGGATTGCCTGCCGTCGTGACGAACCAGACGGGTATGCAAGATCTTATCGAAGACGGCAGAGACGGTCTCGTCGTGCCGAGCAAAGACCCTCGGCGTCTTGCCGACGCGATCGCGCTGCTAAAGAACGACGAGGCAAGACGGCTCGCAATGGGCGAGGCTGCGGCCCGCAAAGCGCGAAATTACGATGCAGGCGCCGCGGCCAGGCGTTACGCAAGCGCGCTGCGTCCGGCGTGGGGGTGAACGGCCATGCTGACGCGCTCGTTTAAAATCTTGCTTGCCGCGAACATGCAACGACTGCTTCGTTTTATTCAATATTGGTCCGTACAGCGTAGCGGTCCCGACGCCGATCTTACGGTTACCATCGAGAGCGGCAGCAGAATTCATCCGGACGTGAAGATCGGACGCCACACGTATATTGGGCATCACGTTCATGCCGATTCCGGCACGATCGGCGCATTCTGCTCGATTTCTTGGAACGTGACCATCGGAGCGGATGAACATCCGCTTTCAGGCGTCTCCAGACATCCTTTTTGGTACGCGCCGGATCATCGCGGCCTTGCCGCAAGCGAGCGCAGATGGTCTCAGTCCAAACCGGCGCCTGTCATCGGCAACGATGTATGGATCGGCGCAGGGGCGACGATATTGCGCGGCGCAGTCATTGAAGACGGTGCAGTCGTGGCCGCAGGCGCGCTTGTGACCGGTCACGTACCTGCTTATTCCGTCGTAGGCGGGGTGCCGGCCAGAGTTATCCGAGCCTTATTCGACGACACGACCGCGAAAGCGCTTCGTGAACTGCGATGGTGGGAATGGGATACGGCCAAGCTGCAGCGGATGGCTCCTTACTTCGGCGATCCGGCTGTTCTCCTTCACCAATGCAGGCAAGCATTGGGCGACACGGTGGAAAAGCTGGGGGATCAGGCCATATGAACGATAATCCCGGCGGACTCCATAGACTGAAAAAACGTTTGGCGTTAACTTTAAACGCTTTTCTTCAATATTGGAACGCGCAGTCCGTTCAGAATCAGCCGCTCATTCACGAGACGGCTTATATTTTGCCGCCAGCGAAGATAAGTCCGAGTGTATCTATCGGGCGTTACAGTTACGTCCGCGGCGGAGCTTTGATCGACGCAGGCAGCATCGGCGCTTTTTGCTCGATTGGGCCGAACGTGCTGATCGGCGGCGACGATCATCCGTTGGATGCGGTGTCCACGCATCCTTTTTGGTATTGCGAGGATGGCTTGACCCTGTCTCGCGAAGCGGCAGCCGAGCCTGGTTGGATACAACCCAAGCCGGCGCCCGTTATCGGGAACGATGTCTGGATTGGCGCCGGCGCGCAGGTGCTGCGGGGAGCGGTCGTCGAAGACGGCGCCGTCATCGGGGCAGGCGCTATTGTCACCGGTCGTGTACCTGCGTATGCAATCGTGGTCGGCGTACCTGCCAAAGTCGTGCGATATCGCTTTGGCACCGAGCAAAGAGAAGGACTGCTGCGGAGCCGCTGGTGGGAAAAAGAAGCGGATGAGATTGCGCGTATCCGGCATTTGTTCGCGGATCCTCAAGCGTTCCTGGGGTGGCTAACCGATGGGGAAAAGCGCTGCGAAAATGATTCAAGGTGTCCGGATCAAGCGGAGGCTGCCGAAAAGGGGGAAGCGGTATGAATATTTTAACGACGGGCATGGGCTGGATCGATCACAAGCCCGGCGGGTTAAACCGGTATTTTGCGGATTATTCGAAAGCGATGACGGAAGCGGGGCACGAGCTGCGGGCGCTCGTCACCGCGGACGGAGATCGGCGAACGGCACCGGCATACGTCGAGGCCGTCCCCGGCAGCGGCGACGGAACGGGAACGTGGGATCGTATGCGGGCGTTCCGAAGGGCGGTCGGCGGAGGCGCCGGATCCTGGATCCCGGAGGTTTACAACCCTCATTTTGCGTTGTATGCATCGCTCGTTAATAGAGGCAGGCTGCCTCGGGACATTCCGATTGTTACGCATTTTCACGGCCCCTGGGCCGAGGAATCGATGGTGGAGGACAAGGGGGCATCGACGGCTCGATTGCTCCGTTATCGCATGAAAAAATCAGTTGAAAGCTTGGCTTATCGGCGTTCGGATCAATTTATCGTGCTAAGCCGGCACTTTGCCGAGATTTTAACGCGAGATTACGGCATTCCTGAAGAACGAATCGTACGGATTCCCGGAGCTGTGGACACGTCACGTTTCCGGCCGGCCGAAAGCGTCAGCCGGGTTCGCGAGGAACTCGGAATCGGAGAGGGCCGGCGCGTGCTCTTCTGCGTGCGCAGGCTAGTCAGACGGATGGGGATCGATAGGCTCATTCAGGCGATGGCGACGCTATCCGAGGAGCATCCTGAAGCCGTCCTCGTTATCGCGGGAGACGGTTCGATGCGGAGCGAGCTGGAGGCGTTGTCCGCCAAGCTTGGGTTAGCGGGAAAAGTCATATTTACGGGGCGCTTGTCCAACGAATTGTTAGTGAAGTGGTTTCAAGCCGCCGATTGCAGCGTCGTGCCGACCGTTACGCTGGAAGGCTTCGGTCTGGTGACTGTAGAGTCTCTCGCTTGCGGCACGCCCGTGCTGGGTACGCCGAACGGAGGCACGCGGGAAATTCTGGAGCCCTTCGATCCTTCTCTGCTTTTTGAAGACGAGTCGGCTGAGGCGATGAGCAAGACGATCAAAAGCTGGCTTGCCGGCGAAGCCTGCTTGCCGAGCCGCGAGTCTTGCCGGAAGCATGTCCTGGAGCGCTATACATGGTCCGAAGTTGCAGGACGGGTAACCGAAGTTTTTGAAGCTGTATCAGAATCGCGCAGGGGGAGGTCTGCTCGGTGAAGGTCGGATACTATAACCACACGGCCGATGTGAGCGGCGCTGAGATCAGTTTGTTATCCATGGCAACTCACCTTCGCGAAGCGGAGCCACTCCTGCTCTGCCCGTCCGGCGAGCTGGCAGACCGAGCGCGGGCCGCCGGGCTTCAACACGTCGCAGTGCCGGGGTACCGCGCTCGAATGACCCGCAATCCGCTCAGACTGGCCCGCCACTTGCTGGGCATGGCAGCGGAAGGCCGGCAGATCGCCCGGATCGTGCGGGAACAAGGAATCGATATCGTGCATGCGAATTCGATACGCGGAGGTCTGACAGTGTCCCTGTTCGCGCGCCTGCGGGGCGTCCCGGTCATTTGGCATATCCGGGATCACATGCCGGGCGGTCTGATCGGGAGGCTCGTCAAGACGGTCGCGGCACGCAAGGCGAGCTCGCTCGTGTGTATCTCCGAAGCCGTGAAGAAGGGGACGGCCAAGCTGGCGGACAATCTTACGCCGGTGATTCTGGACGGATTGGAGGCCAGAGTGGAGGCCAGAGTGGGAGAACTGACAACCGTCATCCACAACGGCGTCCCCCTTGATAGCGAGGACGACGCCGAACGCGCCGCGGACCGCGTCCGGATCCGGCACGAGCTCGGCGCATCGCCAGGGACGGTCGTCGTCACGATCGTCGGCCAGATCGCGCCTTGGAAACGGCAGGAGGACGCGATCGAAGCGATCAAGCTGTTATTGGCGCGAGGCCTGAACGTCCAGCTATGGATCGTCGGCGAGCCGAAGTTCCGCGAGGAAAACTTGGCGTACGCGGAACGGCTGAAGACGATGGCCGCCGCATCGGACCTGGCGGGCCGTGTCGTATTCACCGGATTCAGAAGCGATATCAAGGAGATCTGCCGGGCGGCGGATCTCCTTGTCTTATGTTCGGACAACGAGCCCTTCGGCCGCGTGCTGATCGAAGCGATGGGAGAAGGAATACCGGTCGTGGGCACGCGGGCGGGCGGCGTTCTCGAGATCGTGACGGAAGGCGAGACCGGGATGCTCTACGATATCGGCGACGTTCCGGCGCTGGCCGACGGTATCGGCGCCCTCGCGACCGACACGGCGCGCAGGCACCGGATGGGACGTGCTGCCTTCGCCCGAATTCGGGAGAACTTCGGCATCGCCTCCACAGTCGCCAAGGTGGAGGCGCTCTATCGCGAGCTTCGGCCCGTCCGGAGCCCCGGACCGCGGGTAGCGATCGTTCACGACTACCTGAACCAGATGGGCGGCGCGGAACGCGTCGTCTCCTCGCTGCTGCGCATGTATCCGGACGCCCCCGTTTTTACGACGATCGCGGACAGATCGAGGCTGCCCGCGGATCTGCGAGCGGCGGATATCCGGACGACGTGGATGCAGCGCATACCGGGCATCAACAAGCGCTTCAAGCTGTTTTTCTGGCTGTATCCGCTCGCGGTGCGGTCGATGGACCTGAGCGGCTACGATCTGATCGTCAGCTCGAGCAGCGCCTATGCCAAAGGGGTGCGCGTGCCCGAAGGCGCCGTGCACTTGTGCTATTGCCATACGCCGATGCGATTCGCCTGGGACTTCGAGAATTACGTGAAGGACATGGAGCTGTCCGCGCCGGTGAAGAAGCTGTCGGGTCTTATGATTGCCCCGCTGCGCCGCTGGGATGCGGCCAACACCGCCGGGGTGGATGAACTGATCGCCAACTCGAGCATCGTGCAGGAGCGGATTCGCGAGCACTACGGCAGGCCGGCGACGATTATTCATCCGCCGGTCGACACGGGGCGGTTCGGTCATGGAGGCGCGGAGGAGCGCGCGGCCGGCGACTATTATCTCGTCGTCTCCCGGCTCGTCTCCTACAAGCGGATCGACGTGGCCGTCGAGGCCTGTTCCTTGCTCGGAGAGCGGCTGATCGTCGTCGGCGACGGCCCGGACCGCGAGCGGCTGGCGCGGCTGGCGGGACCGAACGTCTCTTTCCGCGGACGGCTGCCGGACCGCGAAGTCGAGCGCCTCATGCGGGGCTGCCGCGCGCTTCTTTTTCCGGGCGTAGAGGATTTCGGCATTACGCCGCTTGAGGTTAACGCATGCGGAAGGCCGGTTATCGCCTACAGGGAAGGCGGCGCGCAGGACACGATCCGTCAGGGCCTGAACGGCTTGTTTTTCGATAAGCAGACGCGCGAATCGCTCGCGAGGACGCTGCTTGGATTCCAGTCTTGGACATGGGACTCGGCGCGCATCCGCGCTTATGCGGCGGGCTTCGGCGAGGAACGGTTCGAGCGCGAGATCCGGGCTGCCGTCTCCGCGGCGTTGTCCGCCAGAGAGCAGCCGGCGGCAAGTCCGGCAGGACAAAGAAAGGAAGCGGTCGTATGAAGCTGGTTTTACTGTCTGGAGGATCGGGCAAGCGGTTGTGGCCGCTCTCCAACGAGACCCGGTCCAAGCAGTTTTTGAAGGTGCTCGAGCGCGAGGACGGCACGATGGAATCGATGGTTCAGCGCGTATGGCGCCAGCTCGGCGCTTCGGGTCTAGCTGGGGACGCCTATATCGCGACCGGCAGCAACCAGGCCGAGATGATCCGCTCGCAGCTCGGAGAAGTGCCGATGGTGCTCGAGCCGAATCGCCGGGATACGTTTCCGGCGATCGCGCTGGCCGCCGTTTACCTGTACGCGATCGAAGGCGTCTCGCTGCAGGAGACGGTCGCCGTGCTTCCGGTCGATCCGTACGTCGAGGATCGCTTTTTTGACCGCGTCGCGGAGCTGGACGGCGTGCTCCAAGCGTCCGGAGCGCCTCTCGCGTTAATGGGCGTGAAGCCGCTGCATCCGTCCGAGAAATACGGCTACATCGTTCCAAAGCCCGCGAACGCCGGAGCTTCGTCTGACTGGCAGCTCGTCGGGAGGTTCACGGAAAAGCCGTCCGAGGTAGAAGCCAAGCGGCTGATCGCGGAGGGGGCGCTGTGGAACTGCGGCGTATTCGCCTTCCGCCTCGGCATGCTGATCGATCTGCTGATCGAAAAGCAGCTGCCCATCAACTACGAAGAGCTGGTCCGCAGCTACGAAAAGATGCCGAAGATCAGCTTCGATTACGAGGTCGTCGAGCAAGCCGACACGATCGCGGTCTCGGAGTACGACGGCTACTGGAAGGATCTCGGGACATGGAACACGCTCACAGAAGAGATCAAGACGGGCGTCATCGGCAACGGGACGAAGTGCGAGGAATCGGCGGGCTCGCATATCGTCAACGAACTGGGGCTGCCTATCGTGCTGCTCGGGCTGCAGAACGTAATCGTATCCGCCAGTCCGGACGGCATATTGGTGGCCGACAAGCAAAAAAGCCCCAAGGTGAAAGAAATGGTCGGGAGCAGGGACGACGAGCCGATGTTCGAGGAACGCTTGTGGGGCTCCTACCGGGTGCTCGATTGCAGCGTATCCGGGGCGGACAAGCTCACGAAGGTCGGCTTGATCCAGATGCATGCCGGCAAGCAGCTGCCGTACCATGCGCATCGGCTTCGCAGCGAGACATGGACGGTCGCCTCGGGCGAAGGCGAGCTGCTGATGGACGGCATCTGGCGTAAAATGCGGGCGGGCGATGTCGTACATATCCCCGCGGCTGTCAAGCACGGCATACTCGCGTTGACGGATATGTCGCTGGTCGAGGTGCAGATCGGGGCGGACCTGTCCGCCGACGATGTCAGGGAGACGGCCTGGGACGGGAAGGACCGGGCATCTATCGGCGGAGGGGAGTGATATCCGATTGGCAAGAACAAGTTCGTCAAATGGGGCTTGCAATATAACGGCGGTACGTACTGCCCGATTTACGGCAAGAAAAAAGCGCATGACATGCTGTATCGGCTAAGCTATTGCGTCAACGGCTTGTCGGTCGTTCCGATGGGGACCCGCCGGAGGGCATCTTCCTCTTACCGGGAAAACGGCGAAGGAGGGCGGGAAGCGTGAGCCGCGCCACAGTCGCGCGGTTCGCTCAGGCGCTGCCGGCTGTCGCCTGTCTGGCGCTGATCTTTTTTTTCTCTTCCCAAAGTTACGGCGAGCAGACGATTATCCCGCTGCTGCGGCGCCATATCTCGGAGTACCGCTTGTCGGGCCTGCTGCCCGACGTTTCGTTCCGGTACGGTCATTCGCTGGTTTCGGCCAAGCAGGCTCCGTATCAATTCATCGAGTTTATTTTTCGCAAGGGCGCGCACGTCTTTTGGTACGCGATGCTTTGCGCCAGCCTGTATTTTGCGCTGAAGTCGCTTCCGCGTCTCGCGCCGCGCGTCTTTCTTCGGCTAGGGATGGCGTCGGCATTTCTGGCGGCGGCCGCATGCGTCGACGAGTGGAATCAGGCGCGCGTCGCCGGCAGAACCGGTCAACCGATCGACGTGCTGCTGGACGTTGCCGGCGGGCTGCTGGCGACCGCGATAGGCCTGGCGGCCGCAGTTTCGATCAAAGCGGCCCGCCTGCGGAACAGATCTTCGCCCCGTTGAGGCCGCTTGGAAGGCGCAACGGGATGGCGTATCGAGCGCGAGCGGCGATGGCCGCAATTTTCTATTGATGGAGGGCGTATCATGCAACTCGATTCATTCGAGCAGGAGAAAATGAGCCGCGTAGCGACGCTGCCGAACAACAAGTGGGAGCAGCGCCGGCAGATTCGCTTGCGATTGAACGGCCGGGCTTCGGCACGCATTCATATCGTCCGGATCGGCGACGTTCGTCCGGCGCTGCCCCCCGCGCTGGTCGAAATGCTCGACTTGAGCCCGGGAGGCTGCTCCTTCCGAACGGGGCTTCGGTTTCCGTTAAGAGACGATGCGTTTTACCTGATGGATTGGCAGCTCGAAGGCATGACCATGAAGATAAAAGGCCAGATTGTCTGGTGCCGCGAGGATGAATACGGGTTCCGGTACGGCGTCAGGTTTGCGTCCGGCGCGGTGGAGACTATCCTGCTCGTTCGCCTTCTCAATGCCCTGATTCTAAAAACTTGCCCGCACCAAAGCCGCATTCACCGTCTCTACCGCTCGCAACTGGATAAACTGTTGCGGCGGTAGTTTTCTTTTCTAGATATATGAAAGCGTTACCAATTAAAGAGATTAAATGGAAATAAAACGAATTGTGCTTGACAAGCAAGAAGTGGGTAAGTAAGATCAAGTAATAAGATACAATGTGTATCAAAATGTTACAGAGTGTGTAATGGAAGACGATCCTGAGTATAGGACAGGAGGCGGCTCGCGATGAATCAAGGTCAATTCTACTGCGTGGCATGCAATGAGCTGATAGGATTGAAAGAAGCGAGATTGCTTTTTAAGTCGGGCTATTACACGGTTATTTACCCGCTGGGCTGCTGCCGAAGCTGTTGCGCCAAGCACGGACTAAGCGAGACCGGAAATTCCGCGGAGCTGCTCAGGCTGCAGAAAAGCGAGGAGTGGCGCTCGCCGTCCTCCATCATGATCGCCATCTAGCCGCAGTAACCGGCGAAGCCTCGGCCTTCGGTCCTTCCGCTTGACCCTCCGCAGCCGCGGCCCGATAATGAAATGAAACGGAAACGGGCGGGGGATCGAAGGCGATGGCAAACTTGGTATTCGTGGTAGGCGGCGCTGGGGCCGGCAAGACGACATTGGCCAAGCGGGTGGCGGTTCGTCGCCATGTCCCCTTTTTCGACATGGATACGATGCTTCGCCCTGCGGCCGAGGCCCTTATGACCCAAGCCGGACTTGATCCGACGGATAGGGATTCGGAAGCGTACAAGTCGTTATGTCGGGATCTCGGCTATCGGATCACGATGGATGCCGCGCTCGAGAACGTGGCGCTCGGCACGGATGCGATCGTGATCGGTCCATTTTCCCGGGAATTGAACGATCCGGACTGGCTGCGCTGCGAGCTCGGCCGTGCCGGCCTGAATCCGGATGCCGTCCAGGTCAAAGTCGTATCGGTGTTTCTGTCGGACGAGTCGCGGTACAAAGAACGTATCGCGGGCAGAGGCGGCATGCTGGACCGATGGAAGCTCGAGCACTGGGAGCGATTCAGCTTAAGCCTGGGTCGCAAGACGGTCGCCTGGCGGCTCCCGTCGAATGCCGTCTTGTACGTCGACAATTCGACGGCATCTCCCGATCGTGCCGCGGACGAGATCGAACGGTTCATTTACGGCAATGAGACATTGGATTAAAAGGCGGCGTTGGCTGAATGGGTGGCAACCCTTTCGCCGAATTTGCGATTTTTCTTCATTCTCCGCAATAGTGCGCGATCCTCATTTTTGCCCGATTCTACAAAATCCTCTTTATTTCTCGATACTGCGCCATCCTCGGCGATCGTTCGCGGCAATGCGTCTTCTCTCGACAGGCCGACGGCCGATCGCTTTAAACCATACGCAGGCCAGCCTCGCATCCCCGCCTTAAGACTCATTCTCCGCCGCGCCAAGCTCCCGCCTGTCTGCGCTCCGATATCCTTCATGGTCGTACCAGTCGACATTTGCTATAATGGTGAAGATTTACAAATCTACATACGGAGGAGAAATCATGTCCCAAGCGCCCGTCGTCAGCCTGCAGAACGTATCGAAGCGCATTGGCGGCCGGACGATCATCGATCGTCTCACGCTCGAAGTGAATCCCGGCGAAGTGTTCGGATTCCTCGGCCCCAACGGTTCAGGCAAGACGACGACCATCCGCATGATGGTCGGTTTGATCACGATGTCGGGCGGCGATATCTCGATCGCCGGCCATAGCGTCAAGACATCTTTTCCCCAAGCGATCGCCCGCGTCGGCGCAATCGTCGAGAACCCGGAGATGTACAAATACCTGACGGGTTATCAGAATCTGATTCACTTCGGACGCATGAATCCCGGCATTACCAAGGCGCGCATCGACGAGGTGGTCGCATTGGTCGGCCTTCAGGACCGCATTCATGACAAAGTCAAAAAGTATTCGCTCGGCATGCGTCAGCGGCTCGGCGTCGCGCAAGCGATTCTCCACCGTCCTGCGCTGCTGATTCTGGACGAGCCGACCAACGGCCTCGACCCTGCCGGTATCCGCGAGCTGCGCGACTATTTGCGCAAGCTGTCCAGAGAAGAAGGTACGGCCGTGTTCGTATCGAGCCACCTCCTCTCGGAGATGGAGCTCATGTGCGACCGAGTCGCCATCATCCAGAAGGGCGAGCTTATCGACATCCGGTCGCTGCGCGCCGAATCGGCGGGAGCTGTCGCAGGACTGGAAGAAGTGCTGTTCGAGGTCGACCGTCCGAACGAGGCAGTGACCGTATTGGAAGGCCGCGGCTCCGCGCGCTTCGCCGAAGGCGGCTTCAGCGTGACGGCCGACCGCGAGACGATCGCCGACATGAACGCCCGGCTGGTCGAAGCGGGGATCCGGGTCTATGGCATCCGCGTCAAGATCAAGTCGCTCGAGGATCAATTCCTTGAGATGACCGGGGGTGAGACCGTTGGCTAACTTCTGGAATCTCGTGCAAAACGAAAACATGAAAATTTACCGCCGGGTCAGCACTTGGATCATGCTGGGCATCACAGTCATCATTCCGCTCTTGTTCACGGTCGCATTCGCACTGCTCGCGGATGAGGAAAATGCGAACAACTGGGGCGTAATGATGCTGGAGTCCCAGATCCTGTTCCTTCTGATCACGATCTTTGCAGTCGTCAAGTCTTCGGAGACCGTCGCGGGCGAATTCTCCCGAGGCACGATCAAGCTGCTGCTGATTCGTCCTTGGAGCCGCTCGTCGATTCTGCTGTCCAAATTCATCTCGATCATCTTGTTTGCGCTGCTGTTCACCGTCGTCAGTTTTGCGGTGACCTGGCTGGCCAATGTCATCGCATTCGGTTATTCGGCGGATTCGGCCAACCTGATCTCCGACGATTCGCCGCTTGCGGGCAGCTCGCCCTGGGCATATGCGCTTCGTTATTATCTGGATGAATTCATTACCCTGATCGTGGTCGTCACCTTCGGCTTCATGCTATCCTCGGCATTCCGAAGCAGCGGTCTGGCGATCGGACTATCGCTTTTCCTGCTGTTCTCCGGCAGCATGATCTCGGGACTGCTGGCGCTGACGGACAAAGTGTGGGTCAAATACGTGCTTTTCCCGCATCTGGGATTATCGACCTATCTGAACGGCGGCACGCCGGTACCCAATCATCCGACGACCTACGCGTTCTCGCTGGGCGTGTTGGCGGTTTACTTTATTATTTTTAACGTCATCTCCTGGACGGTGTTCACCAAGCGCGACGTATCGGCCTGACGAGAACGGTCCGGCAAGACGTCAACGGTATCTCGATGCGCGAAGGCGCGGTCTCTGCGATTACTGCAGAGGCCGCGCTTTTTTGTGTTGCATTCGTATAATTAACCCTATGATAACGCGGCCAAAATATCTAGTTAATAGAATAACTATAATGTGAAAGGGCATACGACTATCTCCAATTGAGGTGTACATATGATCAAAAGAACGTTCAGTAAAATCGTTTCCGCGCTGATCGTCGTGGAAATGGTGTTTGGCTTAATGTTTGCGGGCGTGCCGGCCTTCGCGGCCGCAACGGCGGGAACGCCGTACAAGGCGGACGGAAGCTACGACGTAACCGTGCCTCACGTTATCATTAATCAGGTATTCGGCAGCGGATTGGCGAGCGCTTCGGGCACGTTCGTTTCGAATGGGTTTATCGAGCTCTACAATCCGACGAGCAGCGACGTGAACCTCGACAGCTGGTCGCTGCAGTACGCGGATTGCGCGAAGCCGACGGACGTCTGCAAAACGACCGGGGCAAGCGGCGCGTGGGACAAGCTCGATCTCCAGGGAACGATCAAGGCGCATTCTTCTTTCCTGGTCAAGGCCAACCCGACCGGAGATACGACCTACAACCTCGATCTGACCAACAAGGGCGACCAGGTATGGAGCCGCAGCATTCACAGCAAGGGCGTAAAAGTCGTTCTGATGAGCAATCGGACGCTGCTTGAGGAGAGCAACAAAAATCCGTTCGTCACGAAGCCGGAAGGCTACGTAGATATGGTAGGCACGGTCGGCAACGATTCCGGCTCGAAAATCGACGGATACGAGACGACGTCCCTGACCTATACAACGGGAACTTCGAAGAAAAAGGCGGCTATTCGCCTCAGTCTGAGCGACACTGACGACACCAGCAAGGATTTTGGCATTATCGATTACGAAAGTGCCACTGCGCAAGAACGCGCGGCCAAAGGTCCACGCGCTGGCAGCGACGGCGTCTGGGGCGTAGAGCCTCTCGGGCTCGCGACCGCCTCTTTATCGACTGCGGCGGTAGGTACGCCTTACTCGGTATCCTTGGCGGCTTATGGCGGGGTTAAGCCCTATACGTTCGCGGCGGACGGACTGCCGTCCGGTTTGACGGTGAATTCTTCTACAGGGGTCATCTCGGGTACGCCGGCAGCGGGAAGCGAAGGGACGGTATCGGTAACGCTGACGGTCCAGGACAACGCGCAGCCTGCGGCTTCGGTCTCGGCGACGCTGCCGCTCGTGATTGCACCTGCAGCAGTGACAGGCGCAGAACGAGCGGCATTGTTGAAGCAATCCATTCAAGCAAACAACACAAACTTCAACGATCCGACCATGAAAGCCGGCAAATACGTCCTGCAAGCGGGAAGCGGCTTTAACTTTTATCGCGGCAATCCGAACTTGTTCTTCAACGATCTGGATGCTTTGATTACCGTTCCGGATGCGTGGAAGCAATGGAATCTGAACACGTGGATTCAAGGCGACACCCACCTGCAAAACGTCGGGACCTTCGAAAACGTGGGCGGAGCTGCCCAATTTTCTCTGAACGATTTCGATGCTTCCTATGTCGGACCTTTTTACCTGGATCTGCTGCGGATGGTTCCGAGCATTTACCTGGAACGCGACCAAGGGGCAAGCGCGGCGGAACGGAACTTGTCCGACGATGACATCGCCAAAATCGCGGCGGATTTCTTGAATGAGTATCGCGACACGATGCTTGATATCAATAATGGCGTCATCGATACGACGTATACGCTAACTTCAGAGCATCTGGACGGATTTACGAAAACGATGCTTGATAAAATGGCGGCCACGACCAGGAAACAGCAGCTCGACAAAGCCGCTCCGGCCGGCGGTAACGGAGAACGCGCATTTAAATCCGACGCCAAGTATGTGGTGATGACCGAAGCGGAGAAGAATGCTTTCCTGGCTTCCTGGCAGGAATACTTGTACAGCATTCAAAGCTTTGCGGCTGACAAGCTGGCAGAGAATCCGGATTATTTCAAGGTAAAGGACGTTGTATTCCGTATTAATCAAGGGAACGCGAGCATCGGTTCGATCCGCTACAATGCGGTGATCGAAGGACCGGGCAGCGGTCCGGACGACGACATTCTGATGGATGTCAAACAAGAAGCCATACCGGCCTATCTGCAATCGACAGGTCTGGGTCTTGCGGATTATCAATCGGCATTCGGCGACGATCACGGCAAACGCGCGACGGAAGCCTATAAGAAACTGACGCAAAATCCCGATCCGTTTGCGGGCTGGATGCAGCTTGGCGGCAATTCGTTCGTCGTACGTCCGATCGCGGTCAGCAAGGGCGACTATACGGACATGAGCGGTGCATTCGCTTCGGGCGGCGACCTGGATAACTATCTGAAGTATTCGGCACAAGCGCTGGCTCTGGGACATGCCCGTGCCACGACGGGGTTTGCCGGCAGCTTTGCGGCGACGCTCGCGGATGACGCGGCCTGGAGCGCCTTTATGCAAGCGCTGATGAATGCTGCAGAGACCTACTATCGTCAAGTCGTTGCGGATTACGGCTCGGTAAAAACCGACATGAGCGGCGGGGCGCTGGTAGACGTCAAGCATCTGCAAGCTCTAACGGTCAACGGCGGAACGTTGTCCCCGGCATTCAGCGCATTCGATGCCCGCGGCGCATACGGCGATACGGCTCCGGTGCGCAGCTATTCCGTATCCGTTGCGGAAGGCGCCGCTTTAATTACCGTTCAAGCTGCGGCGGCGGACAGCCAGGCCGTCGTGGATGTAGCAGGTACTAGCGGAACGGGCACGGCATCGAAAACGATAGATGTCGTCTCGGGCATGTCCCCGGTTGAAGTGAAGGTAACGGCGAGAGACGGTTCGACCATGACGTATTCGCTGGCAGTCAAACTGCCGGCAGAACCAGAAATTCCGACGTACACGATCGGCGAATTGTCCAATCTGACCTTGAAGCCGTTGACGGTGGGCTATGTGACAGCTTCGCAGGAGACCAAGACGGTAACCGTGACTCGGACGGGTACGGGTGATTTGTCCAACCTGGCAGCGCAGTTGAGCGGCGCGAACGCCGGCAGCTTCACGCTTACGCAGCCGACTTTAACGACGCTTAATGATACGGCAACCACGACCTCATTTAACGTGACAGCAAAGGACGGGCTGATCGGCGGAACGTATACGGCGACGGTAACCGTGACTGCGGACAACATGACGCCGGTGACGTTCGCCGTGACGCAGGTCGTGAACGTGGCAGACTCCACGACAGGGCCGACGATGACGGACAAAATCGCCGTTGAGAAGCTGGGCTCGTTTATCGCCGACAGTCCGAATGAAGACGGCGGCGTCGCGGAGATCGTGAAGTACAATAAAGACAACGGCCGCTTCTATCTGGTAGACGGCGCAGGAAATCCGCCGACGCTCAAGATCGTCGCGCTGGGCAACGGAACTTCTCCCGAACTGGTAGCAACGGTCCGTGTAAAGGATCTCGTGGAAAAGGACGGCTTCGTTTACGGCGACCTGACGAGCGTCGATATCAATACGGCGGCGAAGCGGGTGGCGATCTCTGTACAGGAGAAGGACGCGATGAAGGCCGGCAAAATTGTGACGCTGGACTACGACGGCAAGCTGATCCGCGAATATGAGGCGGGCGTACAGCCGGATATGATCAAATCGACGGCTGACGGCAGATACATTCTGACGGCCGACGAAGGCGAGCCGCGCACGAAGGGCCTCGATCCGGAAGGCAGCATCACGATCGTCGATACGTCGACGAATGCGGTGAAGCATGTGAAGTTTGACGATCCGACGGTGATCGGCGACGACGTGCACATCCGCGGCGCCAGCGACGTGGCGACCGGGCAGATTACGGGCAGCGGAACTAAAGCGGACGCGGTGCGCGATCTGGAGCCTGAATACATCGCGCTCTCGATCGACGAGAAGACGGCTTATGTATCGCTTCAGGAAAACAATGCGGTAGCGGCGATCGATGTCGCGTCCGGCAAGGTGCTTTCGGTAAAGGGGCTTGGCCTGAAGGATCTGAACGATCCGAACAACAAGCTCGATCTGGTTAAGGACGGCTTGATTCAGCTTGAAAACGTACCTTTCTACGGCGTATACATGCCGGACGGCATTGCATCGTTCCGCGTCGGAGACAAGACGTATCTCGTCACCGGCAACGAAGGCGATGCGACCGAGTGGGACGGTCGGATCAATTCGAGCACGGTCAAGAAAATGAAAGGCAGCCTGACCCAGGGCTCGGCCGCGGCCGAATTCCTCAAGAATACGACGCGCTATGACAGCGTCGAGGTCATGAGCGATATGGGCACGGACAGCCTCTATATGTACGGCGGCCGTTCGATCTCCATTCGCGATGCGGATACGCTGGCTCTCGTATGGGACAGCGGCAGCGACTTCGAGCGCGTGACGGCGCAGCGGCTGCCGGAGCACTTCAACGCAAGCCACGCCAGCAGCAAGGCAGGCGTCGACGAGCGGAGCACGAAGAAGGGACCGGAGCCCGAGGACGTCAAGACAGGCGTCGTCGGCACGCACACCCTGGCGTTTGCAGGGTTCGAACGTATCGGCGGCGTAATCACCTATGACGTAACGAATCCGGAAAGCCCGCAGTTCCTGAATTATGTGAATACGCGCGACTTCAGCGCGGGCAAAGGCGAGAACACCGACAGCGGGCCGGAAGGACTGGAGTTCATCAAGGCGTCCGACAGCCCGACGGGGTATCCGTTGCTGCTGGTCGCCAACGAAGTGGGCGGCACTGTGTCGGTGCTGCAGCTGAAAGTATCGAAGGTGTCGCTGGATCGTTCCTCATTGTCGTTGACCGCAGGCGGTTCCGCCGGCAAGCTGGCGGCGACGGCTGTCGGTCCTGACGGCCAAACGGTCGCCGTCACATGGAAAAGCTCCAGCCCTGGCATCGCGACTGTAAGCGCCGATGGCACGGTTACCCCGCTGAATGCGGGATCCGCGACCGTAACGGCAATCGCGGCGGACGGCTATGCGATCGCCGAAGCGGCGGTGACGGTTGTAGCGTCCGGCGGCTCGTCCACGTCCACGCCGGCGCCGAGCGCGACGCCTTCTCCGACGCCAAGCGCCACGCCGACGCCGACAGCGGCGCCTGGCACGAAGGTCGAACAATTCGGCGACGTAACGCTCGAGACGACCGGCAGCCAGGCCGTGCTCAAGGCGACGGTCAGCCATACGGACGGTTCCGCCAAGGCGGAGCTCTCGATTCCGTCGGCGGCTCTCGCGAAGATCGCGGACGGCTCGCTCCGTTCGCTCACGGTCGACACCGGCACAGGCTCGCTCACGCTTGACGCGGCAGCCATCAAGGCGCTCTCCGCGGCGGCGGGCGGCGGAGAAGTGAAGCTTGGCATCGAGCGGCTTGACGGCGCTTCGGCCGCAGCGAAGCTGCCGGTTGGCCAGCAGCAGGCGGTGAAGGACGCGATCGGAGATCGCCCGGTATTCGACCTGACCGTGACGACCGCTGCCGGCAAGCTGTCCGCCTTCGGCGGCGGCAAGCTTAAGATCGAGGTTCCGTATACGATCAAGGCCGGCGAGACCTCCGAAGCGCTGATCGTACACTATATCGCGGAAGACGGACATATCGAGACGCTGCCAGGCGGCGTTTACGATGCGGCTACGGGCACGCTGAGCTTCAGCACGCCGCACTTGTCCATGTACGGCATCGGCTACAGCCTGAAAAGCTTCGGCGATGCGCAGAACAGCTTCGCCAAGACCGCGATCAACTATCTCGCGGCCCGCGGCATCATTGCCGGCATCGGCGCGGATAGCTTCGGGCCGAAGCGCAGCGTCACCCGCGGCGATCTCGCGCTGATGCTGGCCCGCATGGCTGGCGTCGATCTGGGCAAGTATAACGCCGCCGACGCAGGCTTCGGGGATGTGCGCAGCGCCGATTACTTCGGCAGCGCTGTCGCTTGGGCCGCTTCCGAGAACATCGTCGCCGGCACGTCCGCCGGCAAATTCGAGCCGCGGGCCGAACTGACGCGCGATCAGCTCGCAGTGATGCTCGTCAAGTACGCGGCGGCGATGAACTACGCGCTGCCTTCGCAGCAGGATGCAGTCGCGTTCACGGATGCGAACGCCATCCCGGCCTATGCGGCGACCGCGGTATCGGCGGTGCAGCGCGCTGGCATCGTGAGCGGCAAGACGCGCGGCGACGGCACCGTTTACTATGCGCCGAAGGAAAAGGCGACCCGCGAGGAGATCGCCAAGATGCTGGCAGGCTTGATGCAGCGCATGGAAGGTAACGCGTAAATCGACGCAGAATCGAAGATCGCGTACAATCGAGGGATGAAGCGGGAATGCTCGCTTCATCCCTTTTGTTATGCCGGTTAATGCGCCTTGGATTGCCCGGCCCGACTGTGGGTAAAAATAAAATAGATTATACGAACGATCAAAAGGAGGGTTGACGGGTGACGACGTGGCTCCTGCTGGCACTGCTCATCTTCATATTCCAGTCCGGCACGATCCTCGTGCTGGAGTATCGCCGCCCGGCCAACGCCATGGCGTGGCTGTTCATCTTGTTTTTATTTCCGATCGTCGGCTTCATTCTTTATTACTTCCTTGCCAGAGAGTACGGCAGGCGCCGCAAGGTCCGTCGCAGAGGCGGCTTGGACGAGCAGCGCCGAGGCGAGATTTTAAAGAAAAGCCATCTGATCAACGAACCGGAAGAAATACCGGGCGGCCGGTTCGCGGACGAGGAGCGGTTGTTCCGGACGCTGCGCAAGGCGGGCGCGTCTCCGATTACGGGCTGCAACAAATCGAGGGTGCTGACTAACGGACAAATGACCTACGACGCGATGATGGAAGCGATCCGCGGCGCCCGGCATCACATTCATTTCGCTACATACATATACCGCGACGACGAGATCGGCCGTATGTTCCGCGATGTCATGATCGAGAAGGCGAAGGAGGGCGTGCAAGTCAGGCTCATCTACGACGGGATCGGCAGCGTCAAGCTGAGCAAGTCCTTTTTCGCCGCGTTCGAGGAAGCCGGTGCCGAATACGCCTGCTTTTTCCCGCTCCGGCCGGCCTTTATGAAGAAACGCATGAATTACCGCAATCACCGCAAGATCCTTGTCGTGGACGGCACGAAGGGCTTCGTCGGCGGAATCAACGTCGGCGCGGAATATTTGGGCAGGCACAAGAAGCTCGGCTTTTGGCGCGATACGCACCTGGAACTGGAGGGGGACGCGGTATACGGGCTGCAGGAGGTGTTCCTGAAGGACTGGGAGCTCGCGACCAAGCAGCGGCCGAGCGATCCCCGCTTTTTACCGGAGCATGCTTGCACGGGAAACGAGGTCGTGCAAATCGTTGCGGGCGGCCCCAACAGACGGGCGGATGCGATACACGAGACGTTGTTCGCGGTGCTCGCGATGGCGAAGCGGCGGATCTGGATTACGACGCCTTACTTCATCCCGAGCGCAGGCGTTGTTATGGCGCTTAAGACCGCAGCGATGAGCGGCGTAGACGTGCGGATGATCGTGCCGCTGATTCCCGATACGAAGCTCGTGCATGCGGCGACGATGTCCTATGTGGACGAAATGATGAGCTGCGGCATCCGTTTTTGGCAGTACGAGCGCGGCTTCATTCATGCAAAAGTCGTCATCGTCGACGACCTGATCGCATCGGTCGGCACGGCGAACATGGATCTGCGCAGCTTCTTCAGCAACTTCGAGACGAACGCTTTCCTGTTCCACCAGGATGCCATCTCCGCGCTGGAGCGCGACTTCCGGCAGGATCTGAAGGATAGCAGGGAGCTGGAGCTGTCGTCTTTCCGCAAGCGCTCCGGCGGACGCAAGGCCGCGGAGGCGCTCTGCCGCATGCTCTCCCCGCTGCTCTAGATCTTCTCGCAAAAATGGATACTCAGTTCGGCTTGAGCTGCTTCAGTACGTCTCCGAGCCGCTGCGGCTTCATCGAGCCGATGAGATCGCCCCGCTTCTGCAGCCGCGACGCGATGTTCAACAGGTTGAAGTCGGTCGGGCTCGGGTTGGCGCGCACCTCGCTCCAATCGAGCGGCGTCGATACCGGCGCTCCTGCGCGGGCGCGCGGCGAGTAGGCGGAGACCAGCGTGCGGCCGGGGTAAAATTGCAGGTAATCGAGGTAGATGAGCGATCCGCGGTTTTTCTTCAGCCGTTCGACGGTAAAGAGCCGCGGATTTTTTGCGGTCAAATACTCGGAGACAAACTTGCCGAACCGGCGGAGATCGTCGTAGGTTGGACCGGGCTCGATGCGCATGACGACCTGGATGCCCGTCGCGCCCGACGTTTTGGGGACCGCATCGAGTCCGAGCGAATGCAGCAGATCGCCGACCTTGTCCGCGGCTTCCATAATCCTCGGTTCGACCTCGAGGCTCGGATCGATATCGAGCATCCAGCGGTCCGGCAGCGGCTGGGCGATCCGCTCGCAGGACACGTGATACTCCAGCGCGTACAGGCTGCCCATCCAGAGCAATGTCGGCAAGGAATCGAGTACGACGTAACGGATGCCGCCTTCCGTCTCGGTTCTGACAAACTCGGGAATCGGCGTCGGGGCGTTTTTTTGATAAAAAGATTTGCCCGCATAGCCCTCGGGAAAACGAATCGTCGTTAAATAGCGGCCTTCGCTGTGCGGCAGCAGATAGGGAGCCAATTCGGCCAGCGTTTGGACATAGCGAAGCTTATCGATGCCCATGTCGGGCCATAGCAGTTTGTCGGGATGAGAGACGAGCAGCTCGCGGTCGCCGAGCCGCAGCGTGACCGGGGACATCGTGGCCGGTGCCATAGCGCGTTCCTCCGTTCTGAAGCCGCCTCTTCGACGAGAGGCGTTGTCTTTCTAGTGTAGCCGCTAATCGGTTGCCCCATTCCCTTGACGAACTTCCGACAGGCGCCTTGGCGCCGCGATTTCCCGGGGCAGCGGTCGTCGGCGCCCAAGTTGCGGCAACTCGGGCGATTTCCGCACTTTTGCCTCCGGACCCTCATACAACAATAAAGAAAGCGCTTGGGGAGGGATCGCTACGGAGATGCCGCTGCAGCACGCCGGCGCGCTGCTATCGCTCGTTTTGGTGTTTTGGACGGGGTCCTCGCTGTTCGCCGTACTCCATCCCGGAACCGTAATCGCGCTGGCCCGCGGCGGTCGCGACCATCGGACCGGGGAGCCGGGGCCGGCATCCGAAAGGCGAATACGGCTGCAGGGCGGCTTGATGAGCTTGGCTGGCCTGCTCTTGCTGGTGCTGCCGATGCTGATGTAGCTTGGCTGCCGAAGTTGGCTGCGCAAGCAAAAAAAAAGGATGCCTGCCGCAGTCAACTGCATGACTGCGGCAGGCATCTTTTTTTTATAGACGGATAGGAGACGGATCAGCCCGTGAACTCTTGCACCCATTCTCCGTTATAGTAGGCGACGCCGATCGACTTGAAGTTCGCGTTCAAGATGTTCGCCTTGTGGCCCGCGCTGTTCATCCACGCGTTCATGACCTCGGTCGGCGACTGTTGGCCCATCGCGATATTTTCGCCGGCATAGCTGTAAGTCACGCCGAATTGCTTCATCATATCGAACGGCGAGCCGTACGTCGGGGACGTATGGTCGAAGTAATTGTTGTTGTACATATCCTTCGCTTTCGCGTCTGCGACCGTAGTCAGCTTGGCGTCGGTTTTCAGCGCGGACAGGCCGGCTTTGGCGCGTTCCTGGTTGACCAGATCGACGACTTGAGCGGCGAACCCGGATTTCTGAGTGCTCGTGCCGGAGCCCGTGGAGCCGCTGCCGTTGTTGGAACCTGCCGGTACGGAAGGCGTTGTCGTCGGCGCCGGCGTAGCGGTAGGAGCGGGTGTTGCGGTAGGTGCCGGCGTTGTCGTCGGCTCAGGCGTAGCCGCAGGGGCCGTCGTCGGCTTGGCCGGTGCGGCAGGCGTGGTCGTCGTCACCGGCGTCGATGGCGTCAGACCGCCAAGCGAGCCGCCGTTCAGCTGCGACAGCAACGATTGCCAGTCGAACGAACCGAGATATTGCTGAAGCTGCGATGCGTCGAACTTATATGTGTAAGTCTTGGTCGTCTGGGAGCCCGCAGTCGTCGCGGCATTCGCGGAAGCGCCGAACGGAACGGCGAGCGACAACAGAAGTGCGCCGGATACAGCCAGTTGACCGATACGATTGTTCTTCATATATGAAAATTCCTCCTTAGAATGTAAGCCTGCGAGGTTAGCTGACGGGTTAGGTCGGAGATCGCCCTGCCGCGGCTGCGGCTTCACCCCGTATACTTGGTTCCCCCGTGCCCTGGTGGGCTTCGGCTCGGATGTCTCACATTCTATCAGCGGAATCTCGCTAGTTCACGGCATAAATATTACCACGGTCCATATGCTGGGAATTATGAATGCGGCCGCTCCTTGTCCCGCGCGGAGTTCGTTAGGGCCGGCCGTTGCTTCTTAGAATATTCTCATCGTTTTAACGAACGAGTTAGAGCGGTCTATAAAGATAGCATCGCAATGGTGTTATCAAGACGGAGAAGCTCTTCATGGAGCTTCTTTTGCTCGGTAGGAGGCGTGGTTCGGGCATGTAACGCTACATGGAGCTTCTTTGTCACGGTAGAAGGTGCGAATCGGCAATGTAGTTCTACATGGAGCTTCTTTGTCTCGATCGATGGTTGTAGTTCGACTATGTGTCTCTAGCTCTGCCTTGCCTACATCTGCTCATGCAAACAGTCATCGACAAAAAAAGCAAACCGGGATGAAGCAGGAATTGACTCTGCTTCGTCCGGTTTGCTTTTTGTGCATCATTAGGTGCGGTGCGTGTCGACTGTCAGTAGTCGCAACACCGTCAACGCTTTTAATACGTTGCTTAAACGTAGGCGCAAGCAGCGGAGGATTAGGACTGCGGCTCGCTGGCCTTGCGCCTGCGCGAGGGCGCAGCCTTGGGGCTTGCGCTGCCGGCTTCCTCGCCGCCGGCTGCGGCCGCCCCCGGCACCGCCGGCTTTGCGCGCGTGCGCTTCGGCTTGTCGGCCGCAGGCGCCGCATCCGCTTCGCCCGTATCGCCTCGAATCGCCGACTTGCGACTGGCGCTTCGGCTGACCGCAGCGCCGGCGGCGGGCGCGTCGCCGGTCTTGACGGCGGCAAGGCTGGCCTGCAGCGCGGACATCAGGTCGATGACGTTGGTCCGCTCCGCCGCCGGCGCGGTGACCACGTCGACGCCTTGCCCGGCGACCTTGCGGTTGATGGCGTCCAGCATCGCCGTCCGGTAATCGTCCGTGTATTTGGCCGCGTCGAACGGGGCGGACAGCTGCTCGATCAGCAGCTTGGCCATGTCCAGCTCGCGGTCGTTGACGTTCTGGATCTGCGGGAGGCCGGGCACGCCGGAGATCGCGCGAATCTCGTCCGGATAGAACATCGTCTCCATACAGATGCAATTGTCAACGCAGCGAATGGCGGCGAGGCTGCTCTTGCTGCGGATCGCGATTTTCGCGATGCCGATTCGGCCGGATTGCCGCATCGCTTCGAGCAGCAGGCCGTATGCGCCGGCGCCGGCCTGATCGGGCGATAAATAGTACGTTTTTTGATAGAACATCGGGTCGATCTCTTCAAGCGCGACAAAATCGAGAATTTGAATCGTCCGCGTATTTTCCGGCTTGATGGCTTCGAGTTCCTCTTCGTCGAACAGGACAAACCGTCCCTTTTCATACTCGTAGCCCTTGGTGATTTCCTCCCACTCCACCGCTCGTTCGCAATGCGGGCAGCTTTTGGCGTAGGAGATCGGCGTTCCGCAAGCTTTGTGAATTTGCCGCAGATGTACGTCCTTGTCCTCCGTTGCCGTGAACATCTTCACCGGCACGTGCACGAGCCCAAAGCTGATGGCGCCTTTCCATACCGTATGCATGACGTTTAGCCCTCCTCATAATCCCTTATACCTTTAGGATTCCCATCGCTGTATGGAGTTCATACCGTCTGGGCATCCTTTACCGGACGATCTTTCATTTTCGAAACGAAGAACCTGGGGCGAAAGGAGCGGCGTTCATGAGCGAAGAGAATGCAGCGGACGGCCGGGACCACATCCACGAAGGCCGCCTGAACTACGACATGGACATCGATCGGATGGTCAACGAGGGACTCGGCGGCGGCCAGGTAACCTTTGACAACGGGCTTATCGAAGAGACGACGACCGATACGATGCGGGAAAAAGAGGGGGACGATCCGTCATGAACACGCAGCGGGCCAAGCAAATTTTCGACTCGAAGGACACGATTGCCGTCAAGCTGGAAGGAAAGTCGGTTTGGATCGAAGAGGTGGACGAAGCGAACGGCATGGCGACGGTACAAGTCGGACAAAAGCCTACCGACGTCCAGACGGTCGCTGTCGACCGGTTGTCGGAGTAGCGCGGGCTGGGTTAAAATAGCGGCGTGATCCCGCGAAGAGACGCTGTACAGCGTCTCTTCGCCATGGTTAGCGGCAAAGTCCCGCAATGTGACGCTGCGCGGCGTCTCTTTGCCACGATTGGCGGCGAAGTCCCGCAATTTGACGCTGTACGGCGTCTCTTTGCCACGGTCGCGCCGAGGTCCCTCCAAGAGACGCTGTACAGCGTCTCTTCGCCGTGTGTGGTGGCGAGAAGCCGCTAATTCCTAATCCCCTATGTCAGCTGATCTACTAGAAGCTCCGCGCCATACTCCGCCGGATAGGTCACGACTTGAACGACTGCGGACCGCCGCTCCGCGACCGACTGCACGAACGCTGCAAGCGGCCCGGGGTTGAGGATGCGTCCGTCCGCTTCGACGACGGCACCCCGCGACAGTGCTGCGCCTCGCGACCAATCGGTGTCGACGGCTCTCGCGCATGCCGTAGATATGATTGCAAGTATCAGTGCAGCGACAATGAAGCAGCTCCGAGAAAACCACTGAAATACTCGCTCAGTAGGCACCATCGCGTTTTTCTCCTTTTACAAATCCATAATTGGATATTGCTTGCAAGTGAGACGCGACATGTTTCCAAAAGGTTGCTTATCCCCGGCTGAAAACGCGTATAGGCCGCATATGTAAAGGAAGAAAGGAATAGGTATGAGGATGCGCTTCGCCGCGACGACTCAAGCTCGGAATCGGCGACGCCGCTTTGCGACGGGAGTGGGCGCGGGCAGACGCCGGATAGGAGATTAGCGGCGATCAAAAAATCGCCGCTATGCACCCGTCCGATGTTTGGAAACGCTGTCTCCCGGGTAAAGTTCCGTATATCCAACTCATGCAAGAGAAGGGAGAGTATTCATATGGATCGGCATACGGAAGGCTGGAGCGACAAAATCAAAGGTGCTGTCAACCAGGCGAAGGGCGAGGCCAAGGACCAATGGGGCAACCTCACCGACGATCCGGGTCTCCAGGCAAGGGGCAAGTGGGATAAAGCCAAGGGCAAGGTCCAAGAGGAGATCGGCGAGTGGAAGGAAAACACCAAGTCGCGAACCGACCACTGATGCGCTCCTCCTTATATAGGGTTCTGCAGGGCGCTTGCGCCGGCGGGACGCAAAGGGGGCTGTCCCAAAAGGGTCATGAAAATGACCTGCGGGGCAGTCCTGTTTTTGTAAAACAAAAAGAAACCGTTCTTTGGTAAAATGGAAGTGTCGAGCAACCATTTACGAAAGGAACGGTTTCTTTG